>JBFIHF010000138.1:0-15320 GCA_041601915.1 Bradymonadaceae bacterium | reverse complement strand
CTCCGGGGTCGCCAAATCGATGGGGCGCGAGGGGGCGGAGTTCGGGAAACGCACACAGTTCGCGAAGCCCGCAGTAGGGTTCACACGCCAGCTTGTCGCCCTTCTTGCACGAGGCGTGAAACATTGGCCCGGCGTGAAGCTGGCGGCAGATCCTCTGGTGCAGCGCGTCAATTGGGGCCCGCGCGTCGAGCCGAACGATGTGCAACTCCTCGTCGGGCAGCGCGCTGAAGATCGCGGCTGCCTCGCGGAGTTCTTCGATCTCCTCGTTGCCCGTGTTGGTCAGCGCGTCCCGTCGCTTGAGGGCTTGCTCCGGCGAAATCTCGAGCAGGAACACGATGTCCGGAACCGGCGCGAAGTCCTCGTTCACCGCGCGAATCAGCTGGGGGTCGACGCCGCGCGCGCCCTCATGTGCGATCGATGAGACGTAGTAGCGATCGACAATCACGACCGCGCCCGCCTCCAACTGCGGGACGAGTTGGGCGCTCACATGCTCGCGTCGGTCCAAGACGGATGCATCGAACTGCTGCTCGGGTGTCGGTCGACTCGCGCCAGCAGACGTGTGCTGACCAGGCACAACGTCGGTCGGCTCCGTCGTGAGGGCGACCCGTAGGCCGAGATCAGCGAGCCGCTCGCCGAGCATGCGCGCCTGAGTGGTCTTGCCCGCGCCGTCCAGGCCCTCGATCGCAACAAGCACACCGTTGTTGAGCTTCACGTTTTCCTCCTCCCACGGTGCAGGAGCGTACCGAATTCGATGCGATCGAGGCAAGACCACCCGTTTGGCCTGTCACTTCGGCGCGCAAGAAACGCGACGACGCGCCAGCCGCATTTCGGGGTGGCGGCTCTAGCCCGCGGCGCCGACGCGCGCCAGCTGGTCGATCTCAGGCCACGGTCTACTCGTCGACGGTGCAGCGACCGTCGCGGCAGACCTCGGCGTCGGCACAGTCCCGGTCCGCGACGCAGTCGAGGCGTCGGCACGCGCCGCCCACGCAGACGGAATCGTGGCAGTCGGCGTCGCTGTCGCAGGCCGGGTTGACGCAGAGGGACAGGATACACGCCTCTTCTGGCGTGCAGTCGAGGCCGTCGATGCACGAAGCCGACGACGCGATGCACTTGCCGGCGATGCACGACTCGCCGGCCGCGCAGCTCTGATCGGCCTCGCACCACGCGATGGTGCATCTGTCCTGGACGCAAACCTCGTGATTCGCGCAGCTGGCCCCCGTTCGGCATGACGCGACGAAGCACTCGCCGTCATGACACGCCTGACCGATGGCGCAGTCGAGGTCCTGGGAGCACGGTGGGGGGGCACCAAGGCTGTCGGCCTTCCCTGCGGCGGGCAGCGGCAGGACGGTTCCGGGTGACGACGCGGGACTCACTTCTTCGTCCGGGCTTTCGGCCGCGCACGAAGCGAGGTTCGCGAGCGCGAACATCATGAGTACATGCTTCAAGGTCATGCCCACGGTCGCGCGACCGCGATGGGCGGCGCGCGTGCGAAGTGATCTGGTTGTTTCTTAACGAGTTGCCTCATTGAAACAGCCCAACCACCGACCGTCAACAAGATTTGCCTATCGTTTCGTCGAGCGCTGGATCACGTCGCGAGGAAGCCGAAAGAGCGTGAGCAGGAAGTCGGGCACCGGCGCAGCTGCTCCGCCGCTACGCAGTCGGTGTAGCGCGGGTACGTCGAGCGCCGCGTCGTTGCGGAGTCGAAAATTCGCGGACCGGACGCCCATCCGATCGTCTCCGAGCACGGCGTGATTCCACCGCTTGAGCAGCGCGCGCAGCGAATTGGCATCGACCGACTCCGGCGCCTGCAGGCGCACCACCGACGCACCGTCGACGCTGCGAAGACGCTCCAGCGTGACCTGGCCCCCGGGCAGCGTGGCGCGCTTGGGGACGGAGCCCGAAATCAGGGCTACCCAGAGTTGAGGACCGGAGGACTTCGCGACGCCGGTGACGCCGTCTCCCAGTGTCTGCCAGCGCCGCGGCGAATCCGATCGCTCGAACAGCCCGACCAGCTCGATGTGTGCGGTGCGCGGCATCATGTCGAAGGCGTGGAGTTCGCGGAGGGCGAAGCCGGCGTTCTCGAGCCGCTCGGCATCGCGCAAGAAGGTCCGCGCATCGCATGAGACGTAGGCGAGCCGCTTGATGTTGGCCGCGCCGAGCTTCTCCGGCAGGCTCCATGCGAGTCCGGCACGCGCCGGGTTCAAGATCGCGTTGCCGGCCCCCTCGCCGAGCTCCAACGCGTCGTCCGACACGGCGGTGAACGTCGCGGCGACATCGTTGGCGGTGGCATTGTGCACGGCGGCCTCGACCCCGGAAGGGTCGATGTCCGATCCGCGCACGGTCTGCCCCGGGGATGCGCAACTGATCCCATGTACCCCCACGCCGCAGTGGATATCCCACAGCAACTCGCCGCCGGCGACCCACGGTGCGATCACGCCGTGCATCTGCAGCAGCACCTCCGTATTCACCTGGAAAAACGCGGTCGGTGGCACTTCGAAGACGTGCTCGCCGACGCGCATGGCGAGCGTGTCCGCGCCCTCGATCCGCGTCTGGACGCCGGACATGAACGCGTGCTTGTCTCCGACGTTCGTGTGAACCGCTAACGACGGGCTCGCCAGCGCGCGCAGCTTCGCGAGCTGCTCGGGCGGCACGGCGGCATCGAACCCGAAGGTCACGATCGCGCCACCGTCCGCATTGGCGCGGACGTCGACCTGACCTGCCCCGTCGATTCGCGCGGATCGGACCTGCGCGAGCACTGACTCGACGGCGGGCTCATGAACCCGACATGCCGCGATCGGCACGACCTCGCGACTGCCCGCGCGGTACAGGCCGAGCTGTCCGTCCGTGGTGACGATCATCCGCGCTCGGTTGCGGTAAGCGAGGCTCCGACCCGGCGCGACGATCGTCGGTGCCGGCCAGCTGTGCATCGCAAACATCGCCAGCTGTTCGGCGACGCCGGCTACCTTGGCGTCGAACAGAGCAAGCGGCTCGGCCTCGAAGTTCGGGCAGCCATCGCATGCGGGGCGGTGCGGGCATCGGTTCAGATTGTCGGCTTCGGTCACGTGCACCTCGATCGCGCGCCCGTCGGCGGGCGCGGTGCACTCTACAGGACGTAGCCCACGCGTGGAACGTCGCCCTCGGCTCAACCGGGCGGAGCAAGAAATGCGACGACGCGCCACCCGTCGGGTGGCGCGTCGACTTTGCAACGTTGCTACGCGAGCGGGTTACTGGCTAGCGAAGACACCGATCTCGGCGACGTCTTTCGGACGATCGACCGTGAACGTGAACGAGTCGTCATGCAGGATGTTGTCCAAAATTCGGACGATGCGGACCTTGCCTTCGATCGCCCGTGGCTTGCCGGAGAAGAACAGCACCTTGATGGTGAACGGTCCGGCCGACGCGTCGTCACCGTAGAAGATCTCAGGTCCCGGGCCACTGCGGCCTTCGCGGGCCAGCTGGCCCCACGCTGCGTCCTTGCGACCAATGTAGACGAGGTCACCAGCGGCGTTCCAGACGTTGAGGTCCAGGTCGGCCGGTTGGCCCGGGCCCGCATCCCAGCTCATCGTGGCGACGAACGGGTGGGTCGGGAACTTACAGGGCTCGCCGACTTCGATCACGAAGCTCTTGTCGCCCTGTCCGAGGGTCGCGCTCGTGGAGAGAGCGATCTTCTGATAGCCGCCATGCAGGTAGATCTCGAGGTATCCGTTGGCGATCTTGCCGTCGACGATCCCGACCGTGAAGTAGTCGGTGCGCGGGGGCAGGCCGAGACAGTTGGTGCCACCGGTCTGGACGTGGACGAACGCTTTGTCAGCGCTGCCCGTGTACGACCCGTACACTCGGGCAAGTCCCGAGGCAGGAATCGCCGATGCGGCGATGGCGCCGTTCTCGGTGCCGGCATCGGCGAGGACTTTGTCGGCGCTGTCGGTGATCTTGAAGCCCGTCCAGCCCGTCGCTTCGACAGGAGGCACGATTTCACCGGGCGGCGGTGCATGGCACGCGGCCAAGTCGATGTCGCCCGCGTCCGAGCACAGTGCGCCCGGTTGACCGGCCTGACAGTCGGCGTCGGTCTCGCATGCCGGGAGCTCGCAGAGCGTCCCATCGGTCGAACAGCGTCCGCCGGCCGCTTCACACGCGGCTTCGACGGCGGTGCACGCCGGGATGTCGCACGCGGTTCCGCCCGCATTGCAGGTACCGCCCGCGGCGGTGCAGGTGGGCTCGTCACATGCTGGGACTTCACACACGTCGCCGTTGCAGGTACCGCCGGCGGCGCCGCATGCGGTGGCGTCACACGACGGCAGTACGCATGCGCCGCTCTCGCAGGTTCCTCCGCAGGCATTGCAGGATGCTTCCTGACAGGTGAACACGCAGTCGGACTCGACGCAGCTGCCGCCCGCGGCGGTGCAGATATCCGCGTCACACATCGCAGGGTCGGTCGGCGGCTCGAACGGCGCCGCTTCGTCGGTGTTGCCGTCGGGGCCCACATTGGCGGGTGGCGTCTCACAGGCGAGGATGAAGGTCGGGACCGCGAAGTCGAGCCCGCCGTCGGGGGTGATGAGGGTGTCGAGGCTCAGCACACCGGTGTTTTCGTCGAAGCCGGCGAAGTCCGAGGTGCAGCCCTTCTTTCGCGCGACGGCGAGGAAGGCGTCCGGGAACACGCCGTCGATCTTGAACTTGCCGTCGGCCCCGGTCTTCGTGGTCCGCGCCGCGTTGTCCGATGCGAGGATCGCCTTGCGGTCGATGTATGCCTCGCCGGCTTCGATGTTGCCGCCTTCGACGAAGCCCGTGTTGGCGATGAGGTGGAAGAGATCAACGGTGACGCCCTCAATCGGCTTGCCCTTGTAGTCGGTCACTTGACCGGTGACTTCGCTCTTGGAGGAGTCGTTGATGTCGTCGACGGTCTCGTCGACCGGCTTGCAGGCGCTCAGAAACGTGATCGACGCAACGGCGACCAGCGACGCGAGACGCTGATAGCGCCGGCGATCGCGTTGCATGAATCCGGTCCTGCCCGGCGCGCGCGGGTCCGGCGTCGGTGGAACGACGGCCGCCGCGTCGGGGTGGCGCATGCGCGGCTCATGCAGCAGCTCACGGAACCACGCGGGAACCTCGCCACTGTGGGTGGTCGAACAGGGAGACGCGGCAGCGCCGGCGTCGGGCGTGGTGGTGGCGAGGCCGAGCCGGATATTGCGGATCTGGACTCGTGCGTGGCCGGACTCGCGGCTGCCCGGGTAGTTCGTGAGGATCGAGGCGTACAGGCCAAGGGCCTCGAGAACGTTGTCGTCAGTGTAGTGGACACGAAACGCGGACGCGTATTCGGTCTCGGCAGTAAGCAATTGGTTTTTCATTCATGGTCCTTGGTCGCGCGGGTTCGCGCTCGCTCTCCACCCGGCATAGCAAAGGGCGAGCCAACATTGTTGGCGCGATGGCGATCGATGGAGTCGTCCTGTGTGCGCGCCGCTGTGCGGTCCGCGGAGATCGCATCGGCACGGAGACGTCAGGAGGCCGCATCCATCGGAATGAGAACCGCCGGTCGTTTTGACCGACTCCGCTGATGTGCCGGGTTACTGACTGGCGAAGACGCCAATCTCGGCCACGTCTTTGGGCCGGTTGACGGTGAAGACGTAGGAGTCGTCGTGCAGCGCTCCGTCGATGATGCGGAGGATGCGCACCTTGCCCTCGATTGCGCGGGGCCTCCCGGAGAAGAACTGTGTCTTGATCGTGAACGGTCCCTGCGACGGGTCGTCACCGTAGAAGACCTCGGGGCCGGGGCCGTCGCGGCCCTCGCGGGCGAGTTGCCCCCAGGCCGCCTGTTTGCGGCCGATGTAGACCAGGTCACCGCCGGCGTTCCAGACGTTGAGGTCGAGGTCGGCGGGTTGGCTCGGGCCGGCAGCCCAGCTCATGATGACGACAAACGGGTGTTTCGGTGGCGCGCACGGCTCCCCGACCTCGATGACGAAGCTCTCGTCCCCGTCGCCAAGCGCCGCGCTCGTCGACAGCGCGAGCTTCTGGTAGCCGCCGTGCAGGTAGACCTCGAGCGATCCGCCCGCGATCTGGCCGTCGACGAGACCCACGACGAAGTAGTCCGTGCGGGGCGGCAGGGCCGTGCAGCCCTGGCCGCCGGTCTGGACGTGGACGTAGGCTGTGTCGGCATTGCCGGTGTACTCGCCGCTGACCTGCACCAGGCCGGTCGCTGGGATCGCACTGGACGCGATGGCCGCGTTGTCGAGACTGGCGTCGGCGAGCAGTTCGCCGTCGGTGTCGGTGACTCGGAAGTTGGTCCAGCCGGTCGATTGCGCGGGCGGGACGATCTCGCCGGGCAGGGGTGCACGGCATGCGGCGAGGTCGATGTCGCTGGGGTTCTCGCAAAACGCGCCCGGTTGTCCGGCCAGGCACTCCGCGTCGGTGCTGCACGCCGGCAGCTCGCATCGCGTGCCGTCGGTCGAGCAACGTCCACCGGCCGCTTCGCACGCCGCTTCGACGGCGCGGCACGCGGGGATGTCACAGGAGGTTCCGTCCTGGCTGCAGGTTCCGCCGGCGGCCGTGCAGGTCGCATCATCGCAGGCGGCGACGTCGCACGAGTCGCCGTTGCAGGCACCGCCAGCGGCGGCACACGCGGTGGCGTCACACGCGGGCAGCACGCACTCCCCGTTGTCGCAGGTGCCTCCGCTCGCGCTGCACGATGACTCCTGGCAGGTCAGCACGCAGTCTGACCCCTCGCAGGTTCCGCCGGCTGCCGCGCACTGTTCGGCGTCACAGGTTCGTGGCTCGGTCGGTGGCTCGAACGGCGGTGCGTCGTCGGTGTTGCCATCGGGGCCGACCTCGGGCGCCGTCGCGCAGGCGAGGACAAACGTGGGGATCGCGAAATCGAGCCCCGCGTCCGGCGCGATGAGGGTCTGCAGGTTCAGGACGCCCGTTTCGGCGTCGAATCCGGCGAAGTCCGCGGTGCATCCGTCTTTGGTCGCCACCGCGAGCAGGGCGCTGGGGAAGACCCCGTTGAACTTGAACGTGCCATCGGCGGTCGATTGGCCGGTGCGTGCGGCGTTGTCCGAGGCGAGGATCGCCTCGCGGTCGATGTACGCCGTGGCGCCGCGGACATCCCCGCCTTCGACGAAGTTCGTGTTTGCGGCGAGGTCGAAGAGCTCGACGGTCGCGCCCGCGATCGGCTGACCACGGTTGTCTGTCACGCGGCCGGTCACCTCGCTCTCGAGCACGTCGGCGTTCTTGACCTGATCGACGCCATCGGAGACGGGCTCGCAGCCCATGCTCAGACATGTGAACAACACGACGGTACCCAGCGCCATACGACGCCGGGCCTGCCTGCGATCCTGCTGCGTGAATCCCATCCAACCTCCCCGGGCTGCGCGATGCCGAAAATCAGCGATGAGTGTACCCGGTCTCTCGCTGTTTCGTGCACGTTTAACGTTCGGCCCGCTCAGATTGCGGCCCACCGCTGGGCCTTGCGCGAAGATGCTCGCTTGACTCCGCCAGCGCCACAGCGAACGATGAAGTCCCCAGTCGATCAAGACCTTAGGTAGGCGAGCGATGGCGGACGAGAGCGACTACTGGGAGTGTCCGCAGGACCGCAAGATTCCGATGGCGGCGTGGGTCGCGGCTGCCGATCTCCCGCCGATCGAGGAGTTCCGGAAGCAGACGAGGCGACTCTTCGAGTGGTGCGACATCCACCCCTGCGATACGTCGAAGGTCCATCCCGATACTGTCCAGGCCCTGGCCGCGGTCGGATTTCGGCCTCGGTACCGGTACAAGACGGCGTCACTCTATGATGTGGCTGGGATGGGTGAGTCCCCACGCCATTGGGAGCATTGGTGCTCAGACGATGGGGTGACGACAGGGGCCGTTGAAATCCAGACCTCCGACCACCCCCTGCAGGGCTCGCCGATCGGCGCCATCGAGTCGAGGTTCGCCGACGGCAGCCGGCTCGTGCACATCGCGCCGCCTTTCGACGAGCGAGAGCGCACGGAGTACCACCCGATGTCGGCCTCACCGCTCGCCGCGTACTTGGACCACCGTGCCAGGGTCGCCGAGCGTGTCGACGCTGATGATCGGGTCCAGTCCGTGGTGGAGCCCGAGGATCGTGAGGCCTACTGGGGGTACTACGCCGACCACCTCTCATCGGAGTCTCTGGCCGCGTCGATCGCGCAGATCAAGACTGGGAAGGGGCTCGTATCTCGTTGGTGGGGGATGGTTCCGATCGCGATCGTGCTCGTGTTGTTGAGCGCGGCCGCACTGGGAGCCAACGCGTTGTGGGACGGGGCGCTGCGGGACTGGGTGGTGGTGTGGTCGCCGATTCTGCTCGTCGCGCTGCTGCCCGGCGCCTTCACGTCCTATGCGCTGACGGTGTTCAAAGGCCACATGAACCATCTCGACCACAAGTACCCCGACGAGATGGACGAACATGCTGGTTTCTGGCTCAAGCAGCGGATTCGCGAACGCGGGCTCACCGACCAGATCGAGGTGGGTCGGGCGAAGGAGTGGTATCTCGCGGGCCTCGACGCCTACCTGCCGTTCCGCGAGAAGATCGTGCTCGGCGAGACGACCTACGAGAAACAGGACCCTACGTTCTGGGCGATCGCCGCGCATGAGCTCGGGCATGCGCTCGATTTCAAGCGGCGGCGCTTCATGCGCCCGATTTCGATGATCGGTCGGCGCGCGATGAGCGCGTTCGGACCGTGGGTCTACGCGGGGCTGCTCGCCAACACGTTCTTCGGGTCGAGTGTCGCCAACGAGGTGCTGTTCTGGCTCGTCGTTGCCACCCTCGTGGGTGGTACCGTCGTGCTCATCGACGAGGCGCTCGCGTCGATCATTGGGCTGCGGATCCTGGGCGCGGACGCGCGCGTGACTCCCGCGATGATACCGGACATGCGGCGGCATCTCGGCTTCGCGTTCGGGACGTACTGCAGCTCGTTGCTCGGTTACGCCGTGATCCTGCTGGGCTGGGACGCGATCGCGGCCTACATCGAGGCGAACGCGGCGTTTCAGCCGGCAGAGCCGCTCGTGCCCGATCGGGCGATGCTTGGAAACGTGCTCAGCGTGGCCCTCGTAGGGCTCGTCGGCTACGGCAAGTTCACTCGAATGCGCGCCGAAGCGAAGTCCAAAGCCGAGGAACTGCCTACTTCGCAGAAGACGATGTTCTGCATCCAGTGCGGTGAGCGGTTCGAGACCGGCGATGACGAGTGTCCGAACGACGGCACACTGCTCGTCGACGTGGGGGCCGATCAACCGGACAAGGCCGCGATGGAGGGTGGGATCGTCAAGACCGTGGCGTCTGGCTGTTTCACCCTACTTGTGACACTCGTCGTCGGCGTGGCGTTCTTTCTCGAGGTCTGGGACCAGCCCCTCGGAGGACCCTACCGCGCGGCGGTGTTCGCGTTTTTCCCGACGCTCACGATCTGCTTTGTTCCGGTCATCGCGCCGTTGGCGCTGGCGCTGCAGATCCCGAATTTCATCGCGAAGAAACTCGGGTGGGTGCCCGACGCGCCGGAGCAACAGGGTGCCGCCCGTGCCGCCAGCGCGGCCGCCGATGTGGTCGCCGAGATTCAGGTCGTCGATCCGCGCCACCGGGCGCCCTGGTATGCCAGCGCATTCGCGCCGGGACTCGCGGTCTACACGCTGCCGCTGGTGTTCATGTGGTGGGCCGCGCAGGTCTGAAGCACCGATGCACGCATGGATTAGTTTCGCCCGATGTGCGCGACCCGGGTATCGTCCGGAAATTCGAAAATGGAGAGCATGATGAGACATGTGATCGCAGCCATGATCTTTGGCGTTGCCGCGGTGGCGGGCTGGGCGGGATCCGCCGTGGCGTTGTCGTGCGCCTTCGCCGTGATCGGTGAAGAGGCACCGCTGACCCTGGTCAGCGTGGAAGTCGCCGGTGAACCCGTCGCGGACCCCGGTGAGTACCCGGCCACGGGCACACACCACATCCGGACCTCCCGACCGTCGGGTGCGGAACTGGTGTTCATCACGTCCGACACCGGCGAGACCCTGAGTCTCACCTTCAGCCAGGAGGGTGAGCAATGAGGCGCCTGTACGTGGATCTGGCGGTACTGTGCGCGGGCTTGGGGTTCGGCGCGGCGGCCTTCTCGGGCTGCGTGGGCGACTGCGAGCAGACGACGGTGCCCGAGTACCATCTGAAGTCAGGAACCTTCGAGTCGCGCCATCAATCCGATGGAGTCACCGTCGCCCATCCCTGGGCAAGTGGCGACAGGCTCAAGACGATGGTCGTCGACCTCAACGCCAAGCAGGTCGTCGTCCGATACTTCAACGCGGACAGCCAGCCGGTCGAAGAGGTTTGGTCGATCGGCGACGCCGCACCCTACGACACGTTCGACTGAGGAAGGCATGAGAGCCAAGCAATGGAGCATCGCCGCGCTATTCGCGGTGTCCGTGGGCGTCGGCTGGGGCACCAGCGCGATCGCGCGAGAGTGCATCTATCCCTACGTGGCGGAGAGCGCGACGGTGACCCTCGTCGAGGTGACGCGGGACGGCGAGGTCCTCGAAGACGTCTCGGCGTGGAAGACCGACGCCGGTGAGTACGGCGTGCGCGGCGGCTTTCAGGGGATCGAAGTGTTCTACGAGGGCGACGGCGAGGGCTACAACCTCCCGTTTCTGCTGGGAGGTGAGCGATGAACCTCGAACGGATCGATCTGATCGTGCTGAGCGCTGGCCTGGTGTTCGGGGTGCTGTCGTTCGGCGCCTGTAGTGTGTTCGAGCCCTGCGGCGATACCAAGACCGTCGAACGTCGGGTCCTCGAGTCCGGCGAGTATCAGGAGTCGCGGCACCTGGTTAAAGACGGGACCGCGGACGTGCCGCTGCGCCACGGGCACGGCGAGAAAACGCTCGTTCTGGATCTGGACGCAAACCACATGGAAGTCACGTACGTCGACCTCGAACTTCGCGCCGTCACCGAAGTTTGGCGAGTTGGAGAAGTCACGGACGTCCCCGGAACCGAGTAGCCGCTTCGCGACGGCACCGGCGGTGCGAGTGAGTCCGACCGTTCGCGTTCGCGATCTGGAAGTGGTATCTAGCCGCTCGCAACCGTTGAGGAATCGCAATGACGATGATGCTGCTCAGAACTCTGTTCCTGTCCTTCGTGGTGGTGGTCGCGGCATGTGGCAGCGACCCCGGCGATAAGAAGATCGTGGTCCAAACGGATATGGGCGTCCCGGATGTCACCGTCGGCGAGTGCAACGTCGGCAGCCTCGACTGCGCCTGCACGGCGGGAGGGGCGTGCGATGCGACGCTCATGTGCGTCGACGGACGGTGCGAAGTGTCGCCGGAGGGCTGCGGATGCGACAGCTCGTCGGGCTGCGACGCCGACTGCCCCTGCGATGCCGACTGTGTGGCGTCGGGCTGCGAGTGCGACACCGGCAGCGGATGTCAGACGGGCTGCGCCTGCGACGACGATTGCACGGCACCACCGACGCCGCCGCCGCCACCCTCGACCTGCGCCTCGGCGCCCGACGGATGCTGGAGCCTCTGCATCGAGAACCGCACCTCGACCTCGACCTGCGCATCGCAATGCGAGATCGGGGATGCGGCGGGCTGCTACGCGCTGTGCGAGGTCAACGGGACGTCGACCTCGACGTGCCGATCGACCTGCGGACTGCCGGGCGGCGCTGCCGAATACGCGTGTGCGCGGGTGTGCATCGCCAACGGAACCAGCACCTCGACGTGCGCCTCGACGTGCGAACTCGACGCAGAGTGCGGCGAAGCGGGATGCTACGAAGTGTGCATCAAGAATGGCACCAGCACCTCGACGTGCGCATCGACCTGCGGTCTGGCGACGAGCCTCGGTGAAGCGGGGTGCGCGGCGACGTGTGCTGCGAACGGCACCAGTACCTCGACCTGCAAATCGACGTGCGAGCTCGACACGCTGTGCGGGCAGCGGGCCTGCTACGACGTCTGCGTCGGAAACCGCACCTCGACGTCGACGTGCGCGTCGACGTGCGGCACCGACACCCAGTGCGGCCAGGTCGGCTGCTACGACGTCTGCATCGCGAACGGGACCTCCACGTCGACGTGCGCGTCGACCTGCGGGGTCTCCGACCAAGTCTGCGCGGTGTGCGGCGTGAGCGAATCGCCGACGGCGGCCTGCTATCGGCTCTGCGCCGCGAACGGCACGTCGACGTCGACCTGCGCGTCGATCTGCGAGCCCTGATCGCACGCGGCAGCGCGGTGGCGGCCGCGGGTCCAGAGGCGCTCCTCAGCGTGGCGGGCCGCCCTGATGCGCCCATCTTGACTCGCAAAGCAGCACGCTCGATAGTCTGCAAATCGGCCACATCTTCGCGCATCCCGCGCGACTCCTGGGCCGGGAGACGACATGCGAGCGGCTCTGGTGGGTCTGCTTCTCTGGGTTGGTTGTGGCTCCGCGGTAGAACCTGACGACAACGTCGTCATCATCACCGAGAACAACACGACGACGGCGAACAACACGACGACGGCGAACAACACGCCGACGAACAACACGCCGACGAACAACACGCCGACGAACAACACGCCGACGAACAACACGCCGACGAACAACACGCCGACGAACAACACGCCGACGAACAACACGCCCGGTGGGCCGATGCCGCTGACGTTCCACGAGGTCGGCTTCGAAGACCCGGCGGTGGTGTTCACGGCCAATGGTGCTGCGCACTTCGCGTATGGCGCGGGCAGCTCACCGAGTCGGCTGGTGTATGGGACATGTACCGCGAACTGCGGTGTCGCGGCGGGCTGGCAGTTCGTCGAGCTCACCACGAATCGCCGGGTCAATGATGTGCGCATGCGCGCCGACGCGAGCGGTCGGCTGCACATGGCGTACGAGGTCAGCGATGCGATGCTCAACGTGCAGACGTTCTACGCGACCTGTGCGACGGGCTGTACGAACGCCGGCAATTGGTCGTTTGTCGACCTGACACCGGCGCTCGGTGATTCGTTCTCGGTGTACCGCGGCTCGCCGCTGGCCGTGAGCCCGCAGGGCGCTGTGTACCTCATCACGACGGGCAGCGAGGTCGTGCTGGCGCAGTGTCTGAGCAACTGCGCGAACGGCGCGAACTGGGGGGCCGGCGTGATTCGCGCGGACGGGACACGCTCGACGCTGGCCGTGGAGGGCACGACGCTGCACCACGTGTTGAACAACCGCAACGGCGGGCTCGTGTATCGGACGTGTAGCGCCAACTGCATGAACGAGGCGAACTGGCAGGAGTCCGGCCCACTGTTTTCGCAGGCGGTCGACGGCCAGGTTCGCGTGGACGTGGTCGGCGGCCAGGTGCGCCTCGCCTACAATCAGGGCGCGAGCACGGATCCGACGCCGGCGGTCCAGGCGCAGAACGGTCGACTGCTGTTCTGGACCTGCAACGCAAACTGCATGCAGCCGACGAGCTGGAGTGGGACGATCCTGGCCAATCTGCGGGACGGGTTCGAGCTCGACATGGTGAATGTGGGGCCGGCGACGGTGCTCTCGTTCGTCGCGGACGACCTGTCCCACACCGCGATGGTCTGTGAGGGCAACTGCCTGAACACCGCGAACTGGGCGTCGTTGGAGATCGACTCCACCGCGGCGATGGGCGTCTCGTTCGACCCGTACTTGTCGCTGTGCGGCGGCGCGCCGCCGTACTTCGCGGCGTGGTACGTGGAGGCGCCCGTGGTCGCGATTTCTGAGGCATCGGGCGCCGCGCTCTTCGCGTCAGGAGGCGCGCTGCTCAAGCAGTGCGCCGTCGGAACGCAGTTCTTCCGGACCCCCGGGATGGGTCGCCTGTTGTTTCTGCCGTAGGCCGTCCATTGTGGATGACGACTTCAGGTGCGGTTCGTTACCATTTGCGTACCAACTTTGGAGCTCGCCATGACCTCGTGGGAAGACCTCAACAAACTCAAAGGCGTCTTCGATCGCTTCGATAAGGACCAGAGCGGCAGCATCGACCGCATCGAGTTCGGTGAGTTCCTCGCCGCGATCGGCAAACCGATGTCGGCGGAGCAGATCGCTGAAGGCTTCGCCGAAATCGACGAAGACGGCAGCGGCGTGATCGAGTTCAGCGAATTCGTCGATTGGTGGGAGACGCGCAACAAGCCGAACTAGGCTGCGACGAAGTCGACCGACGCGTTACGGCTTCGTGCAGCCGACAAGGTTGGTGTCGGCGGTGGTGTTGGAGTAGGCGCTGGTCCCTTCGAGGAAGAACTCGTCGCTGGTTTGAAGCGGTGCGTTGTAGCCGTCCGTCGTGAGCTCGGACGATTCGACGTTGTTCCAGTTCGTGCACCACACGGCGTCGGCCTCGGCGAGCGATCGCGAGAACGAGCTGTCCGGATTGTCGAGGTCGTACAACTGACCATCTTGCTCGGCGGTCATGCCCAGAAGTCCCGCCACACCGCGTGCGAACGGGGACTCGGCGTCGGAGCGCGTCACGTAGATGACCTTGTCGCAGCCGAGGTCTTTGAGGACGAGGACCGGGTGAAGGTCGGACCATCCACCGGACGACATCGCGGCGTCATCGATCGGCAGGGCGCGGGCGAGCCCGGGTTCCGCCGGTGACAGCGACAGCGCCGTCCGCCAGGTCACGGTGCCGAGGTCGAGGCCTTTCTTCGACTTGAGGTCGGCGCGCTGGCTCGTGGCCTCTTTGAACGCGTCGAGGGAGTCCTGGTCGCCAAAGTAGCCAAACCGAACGTCGTCGAAGTTGATGTCGAGGGTCGGGTCCTGGCCGCTGTCGTACTGCGCCTTTGCGGATTGCCACGCCGTGATCGCGCCACCGGTCAGCACCGACGTCGAGATGAGGGACGGCATGAACGTGCCGACCATGTCTTCGCCCCGCGTGCGCAGCGCGCCGTCGGTCCGCATCGTCGCGCGGTACTCGCCGAACATGCGGTGGAACTCCGCTCCGCAGCTCGATTCACCGGCGGGGAGTCCGCGGACCTGCGCCCACGTCTTGCCCTGGCCGGCGGTCGCACAGTCGGCGAACCATGCCGTCATTCCCTCGGTGTCGAACGGCCCGTAGCCCGCGTAGAACGAGGCGAGCACGTCGAGTTGATCGGCAACGGCTTCGAAGTTCAGGACCCCCGGGCGGACGACGATCTTGGGATCGTCGGCCGAGAATGCGCCAAATCCCTTGATCGCACCGAGGATGTCGGTGGCGTGGTACTGCGGGTTCGGCGAGTTCTGAAGCAGCGCGATCATCTCCGGATTGACCAGTGCGACAAGGTCTTCGGAGTTGAGAATACCTTGCAGCGCGGCGGACGCGGCCTCGGGGTCTTCGGCGAGCAACGACTCGAGCCCCGCCTCTTGGACGCGCTTGACGATCGGGATCGCGGCGGAGATCGCGGCGGCCTCATCG
>JBFIHF010000137.1:0-15345 GCA_041601915.1 Bradymonadaceae bacterium | reverse complement strand
GAAGTGCCAGGGCTCGCCGGACACGTTGTCCACGTAGCTCTGATTGCGCATCGGCGTGCGCCACACCCCCGAATCGCCGATATCGATCGCGAGGCCACCGTTGTGGTTGGAGCGACCCGGTGAGGCGGCGAGGTTCGCGTTGCAGAGGCTGCGGTTGTACCACTCGTAGAGCAGGAACTGCTGCGGCAGCGTGCGCAACGCTGACGTGACGGGCATTGTGCCGGCGTTGTTGGCGGCCACCGCGGTCAACACGTCCGTCGCCGGCCCCTGCTGAAACGGGAACACCGACGCGCCGTAGGACAGCCCCGGGGCGCCATCAAACGACTTCATCACGCCGGGGTCGAGGCAGTTCATCTGGTCGATCAGCTGCAGCGACATCCCCTTCACCGAGATCGTCGAACAGGAGCCGGTGACCTGCGAGCCGACGTTCGGTCCCTGCTGCGGGACGTTCGTCGTCGGCGCGTCGTCGGGCGGCATGTCTGGGGGCAGTTCGGCCATATCCGGCGGGTCGACGACCACGAGGTCCGGCTCGGACCCCACATCGTTCGGGTCCGGCGTCCCCATATCCGGCGCGGGCTCCGCGGCGTCCTCGCCAGGCTGCACGACCGTCTCGCCGCCGCCGTCCGGCGTGCTCGAGTTGTAGACCTTGAGGTCGCCGCTGCCGCAGGCGAAGGCGGTGCTCAGCGTCAGTACGCCGGCGATTCTGAGACAGTATCCGAACATCGTTCGACCGTAGCACAGCCACGGGCCCCGAATCGAGTTCTGAGCCAACTTTCAGGCGATGTCAGCGGCGGCGCCGGATCATCAACCCGAGCGCGAGCAGCAATGCCCAGACACCGTTCGGTGCTGCGGGCGAAGGCGAAGCCGAGGCGCAGCCATTGCCGGCGAGGAACAGGCTGGTCCCCCGATCGTCGCTCGGATCCAGCGGATCGGTCCCGTTCTTCACTTCGGCGCCGTCGTTGACACCCCCACCGTCGGTGTCCGCCACGCGCGGGTCGGTGCCCAACGCGACCTCTTCGGCGTCCCCGAGCCCATCTTTGTCGGTGTCCCCGTCCAGCGGGTTGGTGCCGTACTCGTGATACTCCTCGCCGTCCGTGAGCCCGTCGCCGTCGCTATCCGGGGAGTCAGGGTCCGTGCCGATGATCCCCTCGAGCTCGTCGGAGAGGCCGTCGCCGTCGGAGTCCGGCCCGCCGTTGTTGTTCGTGCCGTTGTTGCCTGGCGTGTTGTTGCCCGGCGTATTGTTGCCCGGGGTGTTGTTGCCGGGATTGTTGTTCTCGACCGTCGCGCCCACCGTCACGGTGACGGTCTGTGTGGTCTCATTGCCCGCAGCGTCCCGCCCGATCACGGTGATCTCGTGGCCGCCCTCCGCCAGCACTCCCTGGGACGGAATCACGAGGCTCCACTCGCCGTTCGCGTCGGCGGTCGTCGTTCCAACCAGCACGCCGTCGACGAACACCTCGATCGCCGAGCCGGCTTCCGCGGTTCCGCTCACCGTCGTGGTGCCGTCCACCGTCGCTCCCTGAGCAGGCGTGATGACCACGAGGTCCGGCGCCGTGGTATCGACGGTGAAGTTCACGTTCGCCGGCGCGGAGGTCTCGTTGCCCGACGTTGCCACGACCGTCGCCATCTGAGCGCCATCGGCGAGCGGCGTCGTCACGTCGAGTGTCCAGTCCCCCATCGCGTTGGCGGTCGTCGTGTAGACCATGCCGCCGACCGTCACCGTGACGGTCGCGCCGGGACGCGTGGTTCCGGAGAACGTTGGCGTCGCATCGCCCGTCAGACCGCCGTCGGCGGGTGTATCGACCGTCACCCCGAGCACCGTCGTGTCCACCGTAAACGTGACGGTGTCGGTGGCCGTCGTGTTGTTCGACATGCCCGTCACCTTGACGGTGTGGGCTCCCTGGGCGAGCGGGGTCGCCGGGGTGTACGTCCAGTTGCCGTTCGCGTCCGTCGTGACCATCGCGACGCGCTCGTTGGCCGTGCCCTCGTCGATCGTGATCGTCAGTGTCGTGTTGGGCGCATTGGATGTTCCCGAGATACTCGGTGTCGCGGTCGGTGAGACCGCGCCCGCCGTGGGGATCGTGATCGACAGCACAAACTGCCCCATCGGCAGATTGCAGCCCGTCGGGGAGCACGCCGTCGGATCGGAGACCTCGTCGGCGATATTGGTCCCGATGTCCGCGGCGAACGAGTTCGCGCTGTTGCCGGAGCCCAGAATAATCCCGAACGATCCACCCGGCGTCACACCAACCATCGCGAGGTCTACCCACGCGACCGCGAAGTCGAGGAAGAAGTCCGCATCGGCGGAGAACATCGAGGGGGCCGGCGCGACGCGCACGTGCGTCGCATACGGATAGGTCTGAATCACCACCTCCGCGCTGTCGCTCGGATCGCCGATGTTGCCCTGCACCGTGTTCTGCTGAAGCGTCACGATGCTGGGATTCGCGATCCCGTTGACCATCACCAGCGCTTCGAAGTTGTCCGTGTTTCCGTCCGTCTCGAACTCCACGCCCCACGAAAACGGGCGCAGGTCGGTACGCTGCGAGTCGAGCGGGTCGTCGTCGAGGCGAAGCCGAAAGAACATGTGCGTCGCGTCCGACCAGATGTACGCCGCCGGGTTCGTGGCATCGCCCACGATGTCACGCGAGCCCACGACGTCGCCCTCGACGTCCTCCACCGGGACGCCGCCACGCGTCAACGCGCTCCATGAGCCGTCCGCCGGCCACGTCTGGGCCGCAGCGAAGGATGGGAACACCAGCAGGACGAGCAAGACGACGATGTGGATACTGCGCATGTCAGCTCCGGTTGGAGTGCAGGAATGGGGCACGGTCGCCAAACATCGGGGGTGGGTCAAGCAAATTTGGGCCGCACATAGCAGTCTCCGTAGTCAGGCTGTGCTACGCTCCGCGGCCATGAGTAACGTTCGACGCGTCAAGGGCTGGGAACTCGCAGAATCGCTCGTCACCGACGAGGCGCTCTATTTGGACCGCCGACGCTTCCTCCGCGCCTCGACCACACTGTGTGCCTCGGCGAGCCTCGGCCTGCTCGGCTGTGCGTCCGGGAGACCTCACGAGCGCGATGCCCTGACCCCCGAAGCGCTCGACACGCCGGACCCCGCGTCGTTGGGTCCCGTCGAGTTCGGCATCGAACACCCGGACGCGTTTTACCCCGAAGCGGCTCGGAACGCGGCGTTTGCCGTCCCGGCGGGTCGCGTCCTCGCCACGCACCAGACCGCGGCGTCGTACAACAACTTCTACGAGTTCACCTCGGCGAAGAAGAGCGTCTGGAAAAAGGTCGGCGCCTTCCAGACCCGCCCTTGGACGGTCGAGATCGGCGGCCTCGTGCACAAGCCGATGACCCTTGATATCGACGACATCCTGCGCCGCATGCCGCACGAAGAGCGCATCTACCGGCATCGATGCGTCGAAGCCTGGACGATGGTCGTGCCGTGGTCCGGCTTTCCGATGAAAGCGTTGTTCGACCTCGTGCAGCCGCTCGGCACCGCGAAGTTCGTGAAGTTCTACTCCGCGGGCCGTCCGGCCCAGATGCCCCGCCTGAAAGCGTCGACGTGGTACCCGTGGCCCTACCACGAAGCATTGCGAATGGACGAAGCTTCGAACGACCTCGCGATGCTCGTCACCGGCCTCTACGGAAAGTCGCTCCCGCGACAGAACGGCGCGCCACTGCGCCTCGTCGTGCCGTGGAAGTACGGCTACAAGTCCATCAAATCCATCGTGAAGATCGAATTCGTCGCCGAGCAGCCGACCACGTTCTGGCACACGCTGGAGCCCGAGGAATACAGCTTCCTCTCCAACGTCGAGCCGACCATCCCCCACCCGCGCTGGTCTCAGGCCATCGAGCGCGACATTCAGACCGACCAGAAGCACGAGACCACGCGCTTCAACGGCTACGGCGAATTCGTCTCCTCACTGTACTCCGCGTAACTCGCGGGCGAGTAGCCATTACAACAGACTGGGTGCGTCGCGCACCACGTGCGTTTAACCGCGTCTTGCGCCGACGAGGCATTGCTTGAACTCGCCGGACCAGCTCGTCGCGGCGCCGCACGCGTCGACGACGCGGGCGCCGCGCGGGCCGAGGAAACGCGCCTCGTCGAGGCACGATTTGAAGTCTCCTGACCAGGTCGTCGCGGCCTTGCAGGCCGCGATCGTCGGCGAGGCGTCACTGCGATATCCAGCCGCCGTACCCAGACAACTCTTGAAGTCGCCGGACCACGACGTCGCGGCTGAGCACGCTGCGATCGTGCCGGGTCGATTGCGGCCGACGTTCGCGGCGAGGTCGAGACAGGCGAGGAAGTCTCCGGACCAGCTCGTCGCAGAGCTGCAGGCGACGATCGTGGCCGGCGCGTCGTGATCGAGGTTCCGCGCCTTGGCGATGCACTGATTCAGGTCGCCCGACCAGCTCGTCGAGCGCGCACAGGCCTCAATCAGCGCGACCTCGTCGTACTCGCCGTGGCCGTGGCCATGACCGTGGCCGTGGCCGCGCGGAGGTCCGGGGCGGTGGACGGCCAGTCGGACCCGTCGCGCGCAATCGGACCCGAACGACGTGCGGGCGATCCTCGTGCGACCGCGCTCGCCGCTCAGGCGGACCTCGACGAACCGCGTGTGGCGCGAAATCGTGCCGCGTGCGTACTCGATCGTACCCGCGTCCGCGTCCAGCCGAACCGATTGAACAAACTCGAACCGACCCTGATGACCGGGAGCGTATAAGTTGAGGCGCGGCCGGATGTGCGCCCGCTGCAACGCGTGCCAGTCCTGATGATCGATCTCGTAGGTCACGCGGAGGCCGCCGCGGTGCATGTCCACGTCGAGGGCCGTAAAGCGTACGTCGAGGTCGCGGGACGGGTGATCGGCAAAGACGTCGCGCGCGAACAGAGAGACGAGCACAAATGCGACGGCCAGCGCGATGATGAAGGCGGTGGGGCGGGATGGGTTTCGGTGGGCGTGCAACACGGGGTACCTCGTGGTGGGTTTGTCTGGCCCTTGCCCGCAACGGGCAGTCAGAGCGACTGGGCAGTCGGTCTGACCCACGACGGTCGAAATCTATTCAGCTGCGCGACCACGACGGCGACGACGAGTGCCCGCCACGACGAGCAGCGCGATCAACGACGGTCCGACGGCGCCGGATCCCGTTGCGCAGTTGGCGTCTCCACCCTGGTCAAACATCCCCGAGCTGCCGATCTCACACACGAAATCCATCGCGCCAGTGGTGCACTCGACGTCGAAGTCGACTTCACAGATCGGGATGCAACCTCCGGTTTCACCCGCCACCGTGCAGGCGTCGCCGCGGGTCGACCCCGCCGGGCAGAACGCGATGCCGCAATCCGGGAAGCCCCGACATTCGCCGGGCGCGTCGGGGTTCTCGCCCTGACAGGAATTCGGACCCGCCTCGTAGCACGTGCCCCAAACACCGTTCGTCTGGCACAGAATGTCATCTCCACCGGTGTGGTCCAGCGTACACTCCGTCACGAAATCCTGCGCAACCGCGGGGCTCGACAGGGCGATGATGGCGGCAACAATCACAAACTCTTTCACGGCACGTCTCCGAGTCGGGCGACAAGGATACCGCGAAGTCCGATTTGGGGGCCAGAACCGCTTCTACATTCGTCAAACCGCCGCTCGTGTGCAAGCTATGGGGCGTGGAGACCGACGAACAGATCGAAATCGACGACGAGATGATGTTGGTCGCGTCGGGCGCGTTGCGGTGGGCGTTGTTGATCGTCGGCACCGTGAGCCTCGTGCTGGGCATCATCGGCCTCGCCCTGCCGATCGTACCCACGACCCCGTTCTTGCTGGTCTCGGCGGCCTGCTACGCGCGCTCGTCGCGCAAGTTCTACGTGTGGCTCGTCACGAACCGATGGTTCGGACCGTCGATCCGCGACTGGCGCGCGGGACGGGGGATTCCGCTGCGCGCCAAGATCAGCGCCACAGTCGTGATCGCGGTCACGTTCGGCACGAGTGTCGTGTTCTTCGTCCCCGTCGACTGGGGGAAGGCCGTGATGATCGGCATCGCACTCGCCGTCATCGCCTACCTGTGGCGCCTACCCACCGCCCATCGCTAAGCCACCTTCCGCTGGTCCGCTGGTCCGCTGGTCTGCTGGTCAACTTCAAACTGGACGCACACTCAGGCCATGGAGTGACCACGCGAAGCGTCGAAGGCCGGCTCCACGGCTGGCTGGTCGACTACTCCCGTGAAGTGCGGCTTGACGCTTCGCGTGGTGGCTCGCTGGCCTGAGTGCGGGTCCAGTTTGAGTTTGAAGTTGACCAGCAGACCAGCAGACCAGCGGACCAGCGGCCAGCGGAGCGGAGCGCAGCTAGTACGTCAGCCAGGGGCCGAGCCACCGTTCGAGGTCTTCGACGCTCATCCCCTTGCGCAGCGAGTAGTCCTCGATCTGGTCGCGATCGATGCGCGAGATCGAGAAGTACTTGGAGCGGGGGTGGCCGATGTAGAGGCCCGATACCGCGGCCCCGGGCTGCATCGCGTAGCTCTCGGTCAGCTCGATTCCCGTGCTTGCTTCCACCCGCAGGAGGTCCCAGATCTTGGCCTTCTCCGTGTGATCGGGGCACGCCGGATAACCTGGCGCCGGGCGAATGCCGCGGTACTTCTCACCGATGAGGCCATCGTTGCCGAGGTCCTCGTCGGCGGCGTACCAGAGGTGGCGGACCCGCTGATGCAGGTACTCGGCGAACGCCTCGGCGAGGCGGTCCGCGATCACCTTGAGCATGATCTTGTTGTACTCGTCCTGGTCCTTGTCGAATGCCTCCATCGCGTCTTCGATTCCGAGGCCCGCCGTCACCGCGAACGCCCCGACGTAGTCGCGAAGCCCCGTCGAAACCGGTGCCACCCAGTCCACCAGCGAGTGGTTGGCTTGCCCGGCGCCCGGGCGAACCTTCTGCTGGCGCAGCATGCAGAGGCGCGTCAGCTCCACATCGCGCGCTTCACTCGCGTAGACGACCACGTCCTCACCCAGTGCGTTGGCGGGAAACAGCCCGTACACGCCGTTGGCGCGCAGCAGCTTCTCCTCGATCACGCGCTCCAGCAACGCGCGCCCGTCGGCAAAGAGTTCGCGAGCCTGCTCGCCGTAGCGGTCGTGCTCGAGGATCTGCGGGTAGGGGTGGTTCAGCTCCCATGACGTGAAGAACGGCGTCCAGTCGATGAAGTCGGCCAGTACGCGCAGGTCGAAGTCTTCGAGCACCGTCACGCCGAGCTCCTGCGGCGTCGCGACGTCCTCGGCACGCCACTCGAAGGTGTCGCGGTTCTCGCAGGCTTTGGCGAACGAGACTTTCTTGGACAGGTCCCGTCCCTCGAACGCGATGCGGTCCTTCTCCTGGCGATCGAGGTTCTGCGCGATGAACTCGTCATGCTTGTTCGGGTTCAGCAGACTCTCCACCACGTTGACGGCGCGCGACGCGTCGAGCACGTGGACGACGTCGTGGTCGTACTGCGGCGCGATCTTGACGGAGGTGTGTTTGCGACTCGTGGTCGCCCCACCGATGAGCAGCGGCTTGCTGATTCCGCGACGCTTCATCTCTTTGGCGACGTGGACCATCTCGTCCAGCGACGGGGTGATGAGGCCACTCAAGCCGATCACGTCGACATCGTGTTCGATGGCGGCAGCGAGAATCTTGTCCGCCGAGACCATCACCCCGAGGTCGATGACGCGGTAGGCGTTACACGCGAGCACGACACCGACGATGTTCTTGCCGATGTCATGGACGTCGCCCTTGACGGTCGCCATCAGCACGACGCCCTGATTGTCGGCGTCGCCCTCCTCCTTCTCGTCCTCCATGAACGGCGTG
Source organism: Bradymonadaceae bacterium (assembly GCA_041601915.1). Classification (GTDB taxonomy): domain Bacteria; phylum Myxococcota_A; class Bradymonadia; order Bradymonadales; family Bradymonadaceae; genus JBFIHF01. The sequence goes on along the minus strand of JBFIHF010000137.1, from coordinate 7,528 downwards.
AGGTACGCGACGGCCTTCTTCATCGCACGTGCAGACTTCACGACCTGCGGCAGGAACATCTTGCCCTGCCCGAACAGGTCCCCGACGACCCGCATGCCATCCATCAACGGCCCCTCGATGACGTGGAGCGGTCGCTCGACGAGGTGGCGAATCTCTTCGGTGTCCTCGTCGATGTACTCGATGATCCCCTTGACCAGCGCGTGCTTGAGCCGCTCGTGGACCGGCGCGTTGCGCCACTCGAGGTCGCGCTCGCGCACCTTGCCGTCGCCCTGCACCGTTTCGGCAAACTCGACCAAGCGCTCGGTGGCGTCGGGCCTGCGATTGAAGAGTACGTCCTCGACGTGTTCGAGCAGGTCCTTCGGAATCTCCTCGTACACCTCGAGCTGACCGGCGTTCACGATCCCCATGTCGAGCCCCGCGCCGATCGCCTTGTAGAGGAACGCCGCGTGGATCGCTTCACGGACCCGGTCGTTGCCGCGGAACGAGAACGAGATGTTCGAGACCCCGCCGGAGAGCTTCACATCCGGCATCTCGGCCTTGATGCGCTCCACGGCGCCGATGAAGTTGATCGCGTAGTTGTTGTGCTCCTCCATCCCCGTGGCGACGGTGAGGATGTTGGCGTCGTAGATGATGTCGTGGTTGTCGAACCCGACATCGTTGAGGATCGCGACGGCGCGGCGGCAGATGTCGACCTTGTGGTCGATCTCGCTGGCTTGCCCGGTCTCATCAAACCCCATCACGACGACGGCGGCCCCCAGCCGACGGACCTCGCGGGCTTGGGCCCGGAAGACGTCCTCGCCTTCCTTGAGGCTGATGCTGTTGGCGATGCCCTTGCCTTGGATGCACCGCAAGCCGGCCTGGATGACCTCGAACCGCGAGCTGTCGACCATGATCGGGACCCGCGAGATGTCGGGCTCCGCCGCGATGAGGTTGAGGAACGTCGTCATCGCCTCCACGGAGTCGAGCAATCCCTCGTCCATGTTGATATCGATGATGTTCGCGCCGCCTTCGACCTGGCCGCGCGCAACTTCGAGCGCCGTCTCAAAGTCGCCTTCCTTGATGAGGCGCATGAACCGGCGCGATCCGGTCACGTTGGTTCGCTCGCCGATCATCTGAAAGTTCGATTCCGGTCGTACGATCAGCGGTTCGAGACCCGAGTATTGCGTATACGGCGACGGCTCGGACGGTGTTCGGCGCTCGACGCCGTCGACCTGCGCGACGATCGCGCGCAGATGGTCGGGGGTCGTTCCGCAGCATCCACCGACGATGTTCAGCCAGCCCTCGCGCGCAAAGTCGCCCAGCAGCCCGGCCATGTGCTCCGGCGTATCGTCGTATTCGCCGAACTCGTTGGGCAGGCCGGCGTTGGGGTAGCAGCCGACGTAGCAGTCCGCGATCCGCGAGAGCTCCTCGACGTACGGCCTCATCTCCGTGGCGCCCAGCGCGCAGTTCAGCGTCACGGCGAGGAGATCGGCGTGCCGGATCGAGATCCAGAATGCCTCGAGCGTCTGACCGGACAAGATGCGACCCGACGCGTCCGTGATCGTTCCGCTGATGATCAGCGGCAACCGCTCCGAACGCTGTTCGAAGACCTGCTCGACCGCATAGATGAACGCCTTCACGTTCAGCGTATCGATGTTCGTCTCACAGAGCAGTAAGTCGACACCGCCATCCATGAGCCCGTTGATCTGCTCGGCGTACGAGTGAACGACCTGATCGAACGTCACGGCGCGGAACGCCGGATTGTTCACGTCGGGGGAGAGCGACAGCGTCTTGTTCAGCGGCCCGAGCGATCCGGCGACGAATCGGGGACGGTCGCTGAAGCTGTCCGCGACTTGTCGCGCGATCTCCGCGGCGACCTTGTTGATCTCGTAGCAATAGTCGCCGAGGTCGTAGTCAGCCATCGAGATCCACGTCGAGTTGAACGTGTTCGTCTCGATGACGTCGGCACCCGCGGCGAGAAACTCGCGGTGGATATCCGCGATGATCTGGGGCTGCGTCAGGACGAGCAGGTCGTTCGCGCCCTTCAGATCGGTGTGCCAGCCCGCGAAGCGCTCACCGCGGTAGTCGGCCTCACCCAGGTCATAGCGCTGAATCATCGTCCCCATCGCGCCATCGAGCACGAGGATCCGGTCGGCGAGAATGTCGGTCAGAGTGGTCATGCCCGGCTTATACGACTTTTGGCGCCATCTCGCACGCCCACCCGACGTTCGGCCGTCCTGTGCAGAGCGTTGCGTGCGCTGTGCACTCCGATTCACACGCGCAATGCGACGGTCTGGAACCGAAAACCGCGCAGGTCCTGATGCAGGGCGGGAGCGAGGGCGCTCACATCGAACGGCACGCCGATTGCGATGCCTCGAGGCCAATGAACTGCACTTGGAGGACGCTGTGTTGAAATGTCTGATCGTCGCTGCTGTGGTGTGGGTGGCCTTTTCGCCGACGGCGTGGGCCGCCGAGGGGGTGATCGTCCAACGCTCTCCCGGCGAAGTCGTCATCGACCTCGGCACCAAAGATGGCCTGTCGCCCGGCGCCGAGGTGGCCGTGTATCGACGGCTCGAAGTCGTCCACCCCGTCACGAAAAAGAAGGTGGAGGATCGTTTCCCGATCGGGATCGTCAAGCTCGACGAGGTCGGGCAAAACCTGTCGATCGTGCGCGTCTGGACTCAACTCGAACGCCCGCCCGAGCCGGGCGACTTCGTCGCGTTTCGGACACCGCCGCCCGCGGTGCCGAAGGATGATCGCGCCACTGTGGTCGACGATCCCGTCGAGGCGGCGTTCCGCGCCACCCTCGGCCGGTCGTTGCACGACCGCGTCGCCACCTGGCAGGGCTACTTGCGCAAGAACCCCGAGAGCCCGTGGGTGGCCGAGGTCCAGAACGAGCTGCACTGGCTGCGGCTGAGTATCGAAAACCAGAGCGCAACGGCCGCGTCCGTGGCGCCCCCACCGCCCGACGACAAGGCCGACGCCGTGGTGGCGCTTCCGCGGGCCGTCGAGCAGGGCGGTCGTATCCTGGTGGACGTCGCCGCTCAGCACCCCGAACGGGTCGACCGCATCCGCGTTGGCGCCCGACGCCCCGGCGATCCGATGTACGAGGTCATCGAGCTTCAACCGTCCGGCGACCACAACTGGAGCGGCGAACTCACACCCGGTCCGTGGGCCGCCGGCGACCAGATCGAATACTTCGCCGAGACGATTCGGAAGGACGGACAGCTCGAGAGGGCCACGGCCCACGCCACGCCGATCGTCGACGTTCGTGCCCCGGAGCCCGATCCGGCATCCGCGGTCGGGCGCTCCAGCGCAACGATGGTGGCGGAGGCCGTCAATTTCAAGGCCGGCGCCGGCGACGACGAATACACGCGCTTCGAGGCGCGATACCGGTACGCCGTCGACGCCTGGGTCCTGCGCGGATTCAGCGTGGGCGTGGGGCTGTTCCGCGGGACCGGCGCATCGGTCGCCGACATCAACGCCGGCGAACCCTCTCGGGCATCGCTGCTCGGCTACGGCTTCGCGGAGCTCGACTTCGGGTTCGGCGACTACTTTGGCATCAACTCGCGCATCATGGCGGGCAACAACCAGCAGCTCGGCATTCCCGATTCGGTGTTCGAGAACGCATTCGGGTTCGGCAGCGAGCTCCGGTTTGGCAAGCAGGACGGCACGAAGCTGCTCGTCGGGTCGTCGTTCACGGAGACCATTGGCGCCGAAGCCTGGATCACGCTCGATGTCGACGCCATCGAGCGCGTTCCGATGCTCGGCGAGGTCGTCGTCACGAACCTCCCGGTGGGTGAAAACCTCGGCGTCAGTCTGAACTACGGCATCGGCTACGCCTTCACCGACTGGTTCTCGCTGCTCGGTCGCCTCGGCTGGAACGCGCGCACCATCACACATCACGGGCCGACAGCCGGCCTCAGCACGGTCTTCCAATGGTGAGGTACACAATGAAATGGTTTCTACTGGCAACCGCCGCCCTGCTCTTCGTCGCGCCCACCGTGGTGTTCGGCGAGGACTCCCCGTCTGTGACCGTCTACCACTTACCGTCCATGGATCTGCGCGGCGGCGAGGACGCCCACATCTACGCGACCGTGTTCGACGACTGGACCACCGACGCCGCGTACCTCGCGTATCGGGCGATCGGAGCCGGCGAGTTTCAGGAGGTGCAGTTCAAGCGCGCATCAGCCGCGGACTTCGTCGCGATCGTACCGGCTCACGCGGTGCAGCCGCCCGGCATCGAGTACTACGTCGGCTCCCGCAACGACGGCGCCCAGCGCCTGCACTACGCCAGTCCCGACGCGCCCCACACCGTCGTCGTGCTCGGCGAGACCACCGAGACCCGGGAGGCGCTACGACTCGCCCGCCACAACGGCATGCGCTCCACGTTCGAGCTGAGCGGCGAGTATGCGAACTACGGTCGACGCGCGGTGGACAGCTTTGAGACCGAGTCGAACACGGATTGGATGTGGGCGAGTACGCTGCAGTACCGGTACCGGCTGCTGCGCACGCTGTACGAGATTGCGTTTGGGGTGGGGGTCATTCGCGGCCACCAGGATACCTACCTCGATGCAGACGGGGCACGGACGACCGCCGATCCGGTGACCGACCTCGGCGACGGACGCGAGCCCGGCATGAACTACGGCTGGGGGCAGGTGACATGGGAAGCTCATCGCAACTTCTCCACCGATCTCCGGCTGCTGCTCGGGGCCAGCGCGACCGGTTTCGCGGCCGGTCTCGGCGGAACGCTCCGCATCGGGCGCATCGCCGGCACGAATCTCGAGCTGGGTGGGGAGGCGTTCCAGGACATCGGAAGCCTCGCGTTCATGCGATTTAGCTGGGACACGCTGCCGCGGTTGCCGATGGCGCTGAGCTACGAGCTGACCACGCGGCCTAATCCCGCGGCGCCGCCCGCCAACCGACTCATCTACGAGTTGGGGTTCGACATCACCCCAGCGATGCGGGTCACCGGGCGTGCGGGCTACACGCTACGCAGTGCGGCCGTCCAGAGTGGCGCGCTGGGCGCGTTGCAACTGGCATACTCGTTCTGACGCTACTCTTCCTCGCCCGACGGCTTGCTCACCACCACGGGCGGCATGCCTTTCTGGGTGCCGTCGGCAACCTCGGCCTCCGACACTTCGTCGGCCGAAGGCAAGCCTGAGACCGTCTCCGGATCTGCGCTAGCGGCGGGAATGCCCGCTTCGGTGCGGCGCTCTTCCTTCTTCTTGAGTAGCAGGTCCTTGAGGCTCGACTTCTCACGCCCAAACCCGCCGTCACGGGCGGTGCTCGCGCCATCGAGGGACGGGATACCGACACCGGTTTTGGGCTTCGCCTGAGGCTTCAGCGGGGCATTTGCGACTTTGACGCGACCGACCGCGGGTACGCCGTTGGTGCCGGTGCCATGCTGAGTGACCGAGATCAGCTCGAACTCCCATCGCTGGCCGTCGCGCTCGATCCGAAACGTCGCGTCCTTGTTGGACTCGAGCTTGGACTTCACTTCCGTCGGGACCGTGAAGCGTAGCTCGCGCCCTTCGGGTGCGCCGTGGCGGTTGATCCAGTTGATGACCGGGATCCGATCTTCGCCGAGGAACAGCCCATATTGTGCGCTCATATCGTTACCCACATCATCGAAGACGGACACTATAGCCGCGAGCGAGGGCCAGAGCATTTGCAATATTGCCGGTCTGGATTCACGCAGGTTTCATCCGGAAGCGACATCGCGTTCAAGGCTCCGATGGACCATGACCTCGTCAATACACACCACGAGGATCTCATGCTCCAACGTACCTCCTTCGCGCAACTTCTGTTTCTGTCCGGCTGCGTGACGCTCGCCGGTGGCGTCGCCGCCGTCGCCGTCTCGCGAGCCTACTCCGACCAAGAGTACATCCCGGGCCAAACCTGGGAGTACCACCCGGGTGCGTCCGGCCAGCTCGCCGAGGCCACAGGCACGCTCGACGAGCTGGGATTCACCGCGAGCCCCGACGCCGCGCACGCCAACGCTTACCGGCCCGCGTTCGTCGACGGCCAGTCGATCGCGATCGGGACCCAGCTGTCACACTCCAGCATTCGCAGCGACGCGCCGAGCACCGTGCACGCAGCGATCACCGTGCTCGCGCGCGAAGACGGCGCGTCCGATCGAGCGCCGCTGCACGTCGCGCTCGTGATCGACCGCTCCGGTTCGATGAGCGGCGACAAGATCCGCAACGCCAAGTTGGCCAGCCACGCGCTGATCGACACGCTGGAGGCGCGCGACCGACTGTCGATCATCACGTACAGCGACGAGGCCTCGACGGCTGCCCTCGCGGTGACCGTCACCAGCGACACGCGCCCGACGCTTCACGCCGCGATCGACCAGATCGGCTGCACCGGCGGCACCAACATCTCGGCCGGCCTCGAACAGGGACGCGAGGTCGTCGCCGCATATCGGCAATCGGGGGAAGTCGGCCGAGTCGTCTTGCTGTCCGATGGCCAGGCCACCAGCGGCGTGCAGGATGCCCACGGCCTGGGGCAACTCGCCTCACAGTCGCTCGAACAAGGTGTCTCGGTCACCACGATGGGGGTCGGACTCGACTACGACGAAGACGTCATGCAAGCGATGGCGACGGCCGGCGCGGGGAACTACTACTTCATCAAGGAGGGCACGACCCAGCAGGTCTTCGACCAGGAACTCGGGCGACTCACGAGCACCGTCGGCACGAACACCGACGTGCGGATTGCGCTCGCCGACGACGTGCAGTTCGTCACCGTTCACGGCTTTGCCTTTCAGCGATCCGGGGCCTCGATCATCGTGCCGCTCGCGGCGTTCGCCGCGAACGAGCGGAAGGATGTGCTGATCGAGCTGACGGTGGTTCCTGGAAAGCGCGGCTCGCAACCCCTGATGACGACGACCCTGACCTATACGGACCCCGACTCCAGTCGCACGCTGCGCCAAGCGCAGCAGCATCAACTCACGGTGAGCAACGACGGCCCGGCGCTCAACGTCGATGTCACGCGCCGCGTGCAGCAGATTCGAACGATCCAGGCGTTCGGCGACGCGATGCGAACCTACGACAACGGTGACCGGTTCGCGGCCGCCAAGATCATCGACGATCAGCGGAAGCAGAATCGAACATTCTTGGACACCCTCCCCGACGGCGACGCGGCCTTTGAACGCGTCGAGGGTGAGCTCGACAAGCTGGCGGCCTCGCTGCGCAAGACGGAGCGTCACTCCACGGAGGGCAAGTTCATCTCCAAGGCGACGAAGTTCCGCGCCAACAACGCGGTGATGAACCAGGTCGTGTTCTAGCGAGAGCTCATAGGTAGGATCTCAAGGCGTACTCAACACAAGTAGGCCGTTCCGCTGGTCCGCTGGTCTGCTGGTCTGCTGGTCAATTTCAAACTAAGACCCACGCAGCAACTAGAGAACCACCACGCGAAGCGCCCGAGGCACTCGCGCTTCACGGGGGAGGCCGCGGTTCGCCAGCAGCCGCGAGGTTGCTCGACGCTTCGCGTGGTGGCTCCATGAACCGAGTGTAGGTCTTAGTTTGAATTTGACCGGCGACCAGCG
>JBFIHF010000136.1:0-15362 GCA_041601915.1 Bradymonadaceae bacterium | reverse complement strand
CGCCGCAGCGCGAGCGGGAGCCGGCGGTGCCGGGGTCCCGCGGAGCGAATCAGGAGGCCACGAGACGCGGCCCCTGGCCGCGTTTCGTGGCCGAGTAATGAGCGGAGCGGGTCCCGGCACCGCCGAGCGACCGCGTCCGCCAGCCTGCGAAGCATCCGGCATCCCGGAAGCCGGATGCCTCGTCCGAGTTACCTGACAGGAATAGGCTTCCGGTGTCCCGCTTCCGGATCCCGTTGTCCGGCTTCCGTTGTCCGGCATCCGGCCTAGGGCAGGCAGATGTTGTTCACGCCGTCCGACTGACAGGTGTAGCCCTGACGACAATCGGCGTTGCTCGCGCAGCTGGGTACACACGCCGAGAGGCCGGTGAAGGCGACACACACGTTGCCGGCGGTGCACGTGGTGCCGCTGCCCGGCGTGCAGTCCAGCAGGCACATGCCGTTGGGGAAGTTCGGTTCCGGGGCGCAGATCGCGTTGTCGCGTCCGGCGCAGTCCGCGAAGCTTCCGCAGGGGTCGCCGACTCGCCCGTCGCCGGCGGGCAGGCACTCATTGACCTGGTCGGAGTCCAGATCGAAGCAGCCGTAGTTGGCGCGACAATCGATGTCCGTGCCGCAGGTCTTGATGCAGATCCCTTCGTTGGTCATCGAGTCGAAGAATCCGCAGTGCGCGCCGAGGCTGCAGTCGGTGTTCGTCGCGCAGCCATCCAGCGCGCAGTAGCCGTTGGTCCAACCCTGCGCGTCGGTCACGCAGAACGCACCGGCGCCGCCGGAGCACTCCCACACGCCGGCGCAGGCATCACCTTGCGAACCAGCACCCGTGCCACCCGGCGCGCACTCCAACGAGGCGACCGGCGAGCTGTCCCAGTCGAAGCAGCTGTACCCGTCGGTGCGGCAATCGCCGTTCGTCGCGCAGTCGGCGATGCAGATGCCGTCGCCCGTCGCAGGGTCCTGGTTGCCGCAATGCGCACCGACGCCACAATCGGCGTTCGTCGTGCAGACCTCCGAGCAGTAGCCCGCCCGCCATCCCTGGGCCTCCTGGATGCAGAAGGCGTCGGTGCCGCCCATGCACTGGTAGACGCCAGCACACGTGGCGCCAATCGCGCCGGTTCCGTTGCCGGAAGGCGCACATTCGACGGAGAGATTCTCGTCGGCGTCGACGCAGCTGTAGTTGGTGCGGCAATCCGCGCCCGAGGTGCAGTTGGACAGGCAGAGCCCCCGTCCGGTGATGTTGTCGATGAACGAGCAGTGCGTGCCGTTCGGGCACACGTCGGCCGCGGAGCAGGACTGCGAGCACGTGCCTTCGAACCAGTCGGGGGTGTCGATGCACCGGCCGAGTTGGCCGCCGGCGCAGTCTTGAAGCGCCGCACAGGTCGTGCCGACCGTCCCGCTACCGTTGGCGACGGGGCCGCAGGTGTTCGTGAAATCGCCGAGCCAGTTGTAGCACTCGTAGCCGGCGCGGCAGTCCGCGTTGCCCGCGCAGTCCGGCACGCAGACCTGTCCGCCATTCGCCGTCGAGCCGCAGTGAGTTCCGGCCGCGCAGTCGGCATTGACCGCACACGCGCTCAGGCAGTAGCCGGCGGGAAGGTCGACGTCCGTGTTACAGACGGCACCAAACAGCGCGCCGAGGCAGTCATCGTTCGTCGTGCAGGCGCCGCCAGCCAACGCGCCCGTGCCGACGGCCGGCGCGCACGTGTTGGACCCGGTACCGTAGTAGTCGTAGCAGGCGTAGCCGGTGCGGCAGTCGTCGTTGTTCGTGCAGTCCGGCATGCAGACGCGACCCGTGCAGTGGTCGCCCGCGGCGCAATCCGTATCGACGGAGCAGCCGACGCTGCAGAAGCCACCGGGCCAGCGGTAGTCGGCCTCCATCTGGCAGAAGCCGAGCACGCCGTTCTGGTTGGCCGGGCACTGCGCATCGGCGGTGCACGGCTGACCCACCTTGGGTCCGCAGTCGCTGTCCGTCGACACGTCGCAGGCGCCGGGGCAGCATCCGTCTCCGTTGGTGCAGACGACGATCGGCTCGTTGATGCATTGCGCGGAGCAGGTGCCGGCGTCGCCGGTCGGCGCGTCGAGCGTGCACGCGTTGGAGTCGTTGCAGTCCGCGGCACTGATCGGGCACGTCCCGGCGCCGCCCATGATATTGAAGTCGCAGGTCTCATCGCCGTCGAGCACGCCGTTGCCGCATGCGGCCTGACAGTCGTCGTCGTTGTCCGGCGTGCAGCCCGACGGGCAGCAGCCGTCGCCGGCCGCACAGGCGGAGATGTCGGAGTACACGCACGTCGCGGTGCAGTTCTCGGACAACCCTTGCAGCTGGCCGACCTGACAGTCGGGCGCGGTGCTCGCGCACTCGGTCGGGCAGTCGCCGTCGCACGTCTCGTTGGCGTCGATCACGCCATCGCCGCAGACGGCGCCCGTCGTGCTCGTCGTGTTGTTGCTGGTCGTGTTGTTGCTGGTGGTGTTGTTACCCGTCGTGTTGTTCGCGGTCACCGGCTGGCACTTGCCGACCGAGATGTCGCAGATCCCGCTCGCGCACTCGGCGTTGGACGCGCAATCAGGCGTCGTGTTCTTGCCGTCCACCGGGTCCGTGCCACAAGCGGCGAGCAGCAAGGCGAAGCAACCAACCAACCAACTATTTCGCAAACATCCCATCGTCGACCTCGACAGTTTACCGTGCCAGCACAAAGCAATGCGCCGTTCTAACGAACCAGCGGGCTCGATTCAAGCCGGCGAGCGCAAGTCGGGTGAGTTTTGACGGGTTTGCGAGGCCCGCGCCTCGCGGCGCGGGATCGATCGGGCTTCTCAGAACGGGAAGCAGATCGGGGCGAACGGGTCGAGACAGGTGTCGCCGTTGGGGCAGGGCTTGGGGTCGAACGGGTTGTTGCTGCAGCCTTCGCACAGGAAGCCGTTGCAGGTCAGCCCGCCGTCACAGGTGCAGTCCGGGTTGCAGAGTCCGCAACCCATACCGCCGCCGGCACCCGAGCACATCAGCGTCGTCGGGTCACAGAACGTACCGGCCGGGCAGGATGCGGGGTCGTTCGCCGAACAGGCGCCGCCTTGCGGCGACTCGCACTGACCGGCGGCGCTGCAGGTGTAGCCGGCCGGACAGACGCTGGGGTCGACCTGGCAGTTCGGCGGCTGGCCGCAGAACCCGTCGAGGCACAGCTGGCCCTGCGCGCAGTCCGCCGCACCGACACATTCCACACAGCAGTTACTGATGCAGTAGGGCGTCGTGCCCTGACAGGTGCCGGGGGTCGCCGGATCGCAGACGGTCTGGCAGGAGAAGCAGTTGCCAGCCGCGTTGCACGTCTCGCCGGCGCCTTGATCGCAGGTCGTGTCGTCGAGGCACTCCGCACAGAAGCACTTGATCGGATCCCAGACTGGTCGTTGCGCGTTGCCGGCACACTGGTTCGGATCCTCGCCGGGGCAGTTGTTGATTTCGCAGCGCCCGTTCGCGGCGTTGCAGACTTCGTTGGGCAGGCAGCTGTCCGCCGTGCACGCGTCCACGCACATCAGCGTCGCCGGGTCACACACCTGCGCGCCGCAGTCGAGCTGCGAACAATCCGTGGCGTTGCCGCAGTTGCCCGTATCGAGGCACACCTTGCCGTCCGGGCACGAGGTCGCGGTGCATCCGCAGTCGCCTTCGGTGCACACCTGTCCGCTGGGGCACATCATCGAGTCGCGGCAGCCCTGGGCACACGTGTTGTCCGAGGTGCAGAACTCGTCGTCCTTGCACTCCGTGTTCGTCGCACATCCATCGACGCACAGGTCGGCCTTGCAGACCTGACCGTTCGGGCAGTCGGCGTTGCCGGCGCACGTTCCGTCGGACATCGCACACTGGCCGACCAGGTTGCAGATTTCACCGTCGCCGCAATCGGCGTGGGCGACGCAGCCGCCCGTCGTGCACACGCCGCCGCGGCACGTGCCTTCAGCGCACTCGGCGTTGGTCGAGCATTGTGGCGCCGAACAGGAGCCGACCGCGTCGGGGGTCGGCTTGTAGCAGATCTGGTCGCTCGCGTTCCCCGGGGGGCAAAACTCGCACCCCGCGGTGATGCACACCCGGTCTTGGACCTGGCACACCGTGCCGAGCGCACAATCGGTGTCGAAGGTACAGGTGAGCGCGCCCGCGGTGTCACCGCTACAGCCGCCGAGAACGAAGAGGGCAAAGATTGCCGCGAACAATGCCGTGAGTGTCTGGCTGGACCGCATGTATTCTACCTTTGAGCGCATTTAGCGTGTTTTCGAACCGGCACACCATACGACCACGAACCGTCCCGATCAAATCCGGGGGTTGATGTAGGCGCGTGTGCGCGAGATTGGTACACCCTACGGACTGTCCGGTCGAGATGGTAAAAAACTTTGCCGGGCCCGCATCCGACCCCGTGGGTCCTGCGATTACTCGCGCGCTCGGCACACTTCTGGCAGTCTGGGTTCGTATGAAGCGAGCCGTCCCCATCGTCCTCGCAGTCCTTGTGGGGGCTTGCGCGAACATCCAGTTTGAACGCGGACCATACGCCATCCGTGCGTTGGAGGTCGTCTACTCCGCCCAGGAGGATCTGACGTTCTTCTCGTGGCGGTTGCGCAAGGACGCCAAGCTCAACCTCGTCGACTTCGAGCTCTTCACCGATGGCGCCTACCGATCGATCGATCTGGGCGACGCCCCGTTTCCGTCCGCCCCCGAGGCGTGCGGAAGCACGTGGTGTTTTCAATACCAGCTCCCCGGCGAGTACGAACTGCCGGCGACGAGTCCGATGCGGTCCGTCCATCGTGATGACGGCGTGTTCATGGGGCCCGAGCAGCGTGAGCGTCGCGTGCAGACGACCTTCACGACCGATCCGATCGCACTGGGGAAGAACGATGCGATCGATCCACGCCGCTTTGATTGGTTTGCCGATAACAAGGTCCCGCTCGAGCGGGCCTACGAATGGCAATTCACCACCCTGGCCGGTGGCGTCTGCGAGGAGCCGACGGCCGGCGCTTGGGATCCGGCGGTCAACCCGATCTCGGTCGCGCGCGCATGGGTCGATCGCAGCGCATCCGGGATCTGCTTTCATCTGCGCCCCGTGCGCACGGACAAACCGTCGGTGTGGCACACCGGCATCCTCGTGCCTTCGGCGGAGACGTCATGGGAGACGCAAAAGTACGTCCCGGCTCGCGTCAACGCGCCGATCGTCTGGGGGATGTTGATCGATTTGCACGTCCCAGACGCTTCGCGCTGCTCCTTTCTCAAGGGCTCGATCATCGACATGGTCGAAAAGAACATCGCGGCGCGCGGCGCGGACACGAAGCTCGGGATCTACACGCCGGTCGACTCGACGACCGGCGAGGAGCTCTCCGGCTGTGAGCAGTCGCCGAACCGCGACTATCCGCTGGAGCAGATGCTGCGCGACGGCAAGACCGCGCGGGCCGAGTTGGAGCCCGAGAAGACGCGGATCATGTGGGTCTTCGTCAACAACATCGAGTTGCCGCCCTCGGACCGGATCCTCGACCAGTTGGAGCTCTTCGGGTTGGCGCTGCTGTTTGGTGAGGACCTCGCCGCGTTCGACGATGAGGACTTCCCGTTTCCCGATGACGAAACGACGCTCGGCACGACGTCCTACACGTGGGGCATCGGGTCCAACGTGTTCATGTCGCTCTTCCCGTGGGACATCATGACGCCGTGGCGTCCGCTGGAGGACGAGACGTTCCGTGCCGACATCCGGGCCGCGGCCCGCAGCACGTTGCCGTTCGCGACGATGCGGCACGAGGCGAACACCGAAGTCGAGATCAGGCTGCCTCCCAACACGCCGATCCGGCCCACGGCGTTCAAGATCTGCGACGCCACGCCGTTTGGTCTGTCCGCGATCGGACTCGAGCCCGGTGCGGCGTTCTGGCCGCCTGATCAGACCGTGCCGTGGCCGGAGTTCGACGACTACGCGCCGTACTATCTCGTCGACATTCCGCCCCAGATCTTGGTCCCTCGTGCCGACTTTGTGCGACGCAGCGAGCAGGTCGTCGTCGAAGTCTGTACTGCCTTCTGTGACGGGCCGTTTCGCAACCGCGGCGGCGAAGACCACACCGCGTGGCGAGCCGGGAGCACGTGCCAGTGGAACCTGTGACGCGTCTCGCGGCGCTGGCCGCCATCCTGGCGTTCGTTTTCTCGGCCCCGGTATCGGCGCAAGACGACGCACGGCCGACGGTCCAGCGGCGCTACGCGCCCAAGAAACAGTCTGTGTTCGTGCATGGCACAGGGACCGTCCACATCCGCAACGACTTCTACGACTCGTACGGCTTCGGCGCCGACCTCGGCTACTACCCGTGGGAGGAGTTGGGCGTCGAGGCGCGCTTCCTGCTGTTGCAGACGCGGCTATCCGGGCCGGCGAAGGACGTGCAGGAGCGCACGGGACTCACGCCTGACGCGCGTCCACAGAGCATGCTGCTCACGCTGGGGCCGCGGTACTCATTCGGCTACGGCAAGATTCTGGCGTTGCGGACGTTCGTCGTGCACTTCGACCCTCAGCTCGTCCTCGGCGCTGGTGTCGCGCGGGCGGAGACCCGCTGGCTGCCCAGCGGCCTCGTTGGCGCGAGCTTGCTGCTGCACTTCAAGTGGGGCATCCAAGCCAAGATCGACCTCAACGCGTCGATCCAGTCTGAGAAGCGCGACCGCGGCTGGGTCACGTCGGTCGGGTTCATGCCCGTCCTCGGCTTGGGCTGGAATCTGGCCCTCGGGAAGCGACATGATTAAGCGCTCCGCAGCGGTGGTGCTCGTGCTGTGCGCCGCCACGGGGTGCGTGCGCTACACCCGAGCCGATGCCGCGCTCGAACCCGGTCGATTCGCACCGTTGTGGGAGCGCGATCTGTCGGCCTTCGAGCAACGCATCGCCGTCGACCGCCATACCGGGACCGACGACGACTGGACCCAACTCGCCCAGACGTGGCTCGATTTCGTGAACTGCGCGGAGTTGGAACCCCCCGCGAAACTCCAGCTGACCGACCCGCTCGCGCAATGGCTTCGCGCGACGCTGGTCGCCGAGGACCTGCGTCGGTCGCTCGCGATCTTTCGAGACGCGACGGGCGCCGACGCGGCGTTGCACACGGAGGTCGCCGCGACCGGCTTCTTTCAGCGCGACGGCGAAGCCGTGGGGTCCGATTTCATCCAGTGGCCCGCCCGGGAGGAAGGATGGGTCGATGAGGTGCCTTCACGCCGGCCCGTCGCGTCGCAGTGTGCCACGCTTCGCGAGCGAGTCGTCATGACGAAGCTGCGCGCCGACGACGCCGAGTCACCGACCCGAAACTTTCAAGACTGGCTGCTCGCCTACTTCGAGGCGACCGAACGCGCCACGTTGCTGTTCGCGGCGCTCCCCGAGGCCCAGCGGGCTGGCGCGCCGGCGAGCCTCGCCTGGCGTTCGCAGATGTGGGTCGCTGCGCTCGCGCATGAGACCGCGGCGGCATGGCAGGCGTTCGCCGACGCGGCGCGGATCAAGGCCGAGAAGGGCGTCAGCGCGGAAGAAAATCTGGCGCGCATGGAGAATGGCAACACCCGCGCCACCGAGCTCCGGGCGCGAGCCCACGCGACGCTCACGCCCGTCGTCGCCGAGGTCC
Source organism: Bradymonadaceae bacterium (assembly GCA_041601915.1). Taxonomy (GTDB): domain Bacteria; phylum Myxococcota_A; class Bradymonadia; order Bradymonadales; family Bradymonadaceae; genus JBFIHF01. The sequence goes on along the minus strand of JBFIHF010000136.1, from coordinate 7,791 downwards.
CCGACGATATCGAGCCGTCGGAACGCGCCCGGGCTCAGCTGTTGCTCGCGTGGTACGAACTCGGCGCCGAGCGCTCCGGGCGAGCACTGGAGCTCCTCGCCGCCGCTCGGGCCGACGGCCTCGATGACGAGAACTTCTGGGCGGCGCGCTATCTCGAGCTGCGCGTCGCCTCGGATGCCGCGCGATGGGAGACGGCGGTCGAGCTGGCCAACGGATTGCCGCCCAGCACCTCGCGCTACCACGGTGCGTACTTCTATCGCGTGGCCGTCGCCGCCAAACGAACTCAGCACGAGGAGCGGTTCCTCAACATCGCGATGAAGGCGTTCCGCGATCGCCCGTACAAGTCCGATCCCTTCCTGCGAGCGCTGTACTGGGAGATGCTGCAGACGCTCGCCGAGTACCCGTTCGACGCACGTGTGATCGAGATGCTGGAGGACATGGGACCGCGCGGCCAGACCGCGGAGCGCGTCGAAGAATACGCACGCACCGCGCTCGATCGCGGTCGCGCCGCCAACGCAGACGCCGCGGCGCGTTGGCTGCTCGGCCGCCAGACCGACCAGCGGTTTCACCCGCGGTACCACGGGATTATCGCACTGGCCGCGTTCGTCGACGACGATGTGAAACGCTTCGCGTCCGCGGCATCCAATGTCACATCGCGCCCCGCGAAGGTGACGGACGCGCTGCCGACACGCCGGCAGCCGGCATTCTTTGCCCACGCCGACGCCGAACTCGCGCGGCTACTTCGACAGATGCTGCCGGTCATGGCGGAGTGGGGCGAGGATCGCGCATCACAGGATCGCCGCCAGCGCTGGCTGCGCGTGATCGTCGCCGCGGCCCAAGATTTCCTGCGCGACACCGAGGACACGTTGGCTCGCCCGCAGCTCCTCGAGCTGTATCGGCTGGCGAGCAAGCTGCTCGACGACCACCCCCGTGGCTACGCCGAACGAGTCGGTGAGGAAGAACCGGCGCCGCTCGTGCTCGGCACGGTGCGCGTCGAACGCCGCACGCTCGATGACGCGGAGCCCGTCGTGGAGCTGCAGATGCGCGCACCATACTCCCTCACGCTGATCCCGCGCGACGAGCTGGCCGCGTCCCAGTGGCCGCAGCGTTGGCCCAAGGAGCAAGCGCCATGAATCGAATCGTCGCGATTGTTGCCGCACTGCTCGGCTGTTTCTGGGTGAGCCCCGTCGCCGCGCAGCCCAGTGGACGCACATGTCAGTACGACCTCGAATGCGGCGTGGGCGAGGCGTGCGGCGACACGGGGATCTGCGTCGCGCGCGGCGCCTTAGCCAGCAACGGCGACGCGGCGGCCGACGACTGTGGTGCCGATCGCCGCTGCCGCATCGACCGCCTCAAGCGACGAAATCAGGCGACTCGCCACGCGCGAACGCTGCAGGAAGAACGCAACGTCGAACGGATGCTCGACGACGCGCACAAGCAGCGGCTCGCGGAGTACCCGCGCCTGAAGAACCCGCTCACCCTGGCGTTGCGCGTCTCGCGCCTCGGCGGAATCGGCGCCCATGTCGGCTACACCTTCCTCGGCCGCATTCAACCGAACCTCGAGCTCGCCTACTCGCCGAGCCTCTACGTGTGGACTCCCGGCACCGGGACATCACCGGGAATCAACGGCAATCTCCAAGAGTGGTGGATCCGCGCCGGCGCCGCCTATTTTCTTTTGGAGTCGTGGTTTTCGCCGTATGTTTCAGCGGGGTTTCAGGTCGGTTTGGGCAAGTTCGACAACTACAGTTTCGACTTTGACTTCGTCGACTTTGGGAACCAGACGCAGAGTATCTTCCACGCCGGGGAGTTCGGCGGGGGATTCGACATGCAGTTCAAGTTCGGGCTGCATACCCGACTTGGCGTAGTTTACAGGCCGCTCATCTACAACCAGGCCAGGACTGGCCCCGGACAATACGATCCGCAGAGCAGGCAAGGACTTGCCGATTGGTACAAACGGGGGGCGGCTGTCGACGTGATTTGGCTCCTTGGTTGGGCCATCTGACGGCGAGCATTCGGGTGCGGCACACATCTTGAAGGTCGTTGCGACCTGATGTTGCGCTGATGTTTATTGGATGGCCGGTATGACCCAGAAGTTTACGACTCTGATCTGGTGCGTCTGCGCGATGCTCACCCCGGGGCTGGCGTTCGCCCAGAACGAGCCCGAATCGCCGTTCGATCCCGTCGATCCACCGGCCGAGGCGTCGCCCGCGCAAGATCCGAATCAGCCGGGACTCACGTCGGACACCGGCGACGAGGTCGCCGCGAAGCAGAAAGCCGACAACGATCTGCAACGCTTCTACGACGTGCGGGAGTCCGTGCAGCGCCAGATCCAGAGTGGACAAGAGGCCATCCACATCTACCAACTGGTGGAGGAGATGGTCGATGAGGTGGTGTCCGACGTCAGCGAACTCAACAGCAGCGTGTTGTCACCCAGCGCGATTCGCAGCGTGGGGCTGTCCCCGAACCTCTCCAAGAGTTTCGGCGAGTTCGTTGAAGCGACGCTCGTGTCCGCGTTGGCGAACAAGAGCGACCTGACCCTCAAGGTCTGCACGGCGTGTCAGTCGCTGCGCTCGCGGGTGGAAGGCAGCGACTGGGTCGTCACGCTGGGGCTCACGCAGCAGGAGGATCTGCGCCGCGAAGCGCAACGCCTGGGCGTCAAGTCGTTCCTCGATGCGAAGTTCAGTTTCTTCCCCGGCGCCAACATCGTGGCGCTGAACGTGCGCTTCACTGCCGCCGACGATGGGCGCGTGCTGTGGTCGGAGACGTATCGTTCGGATGCCACCACCGCCTCGATCCTGCGCTCCGGGGATCGCGTCGTCTCGCGCGTCGAGCGCGTCAAGGAGCTCGAGCGACTGCTCGAAGCGCGTCCGTACTACGGCCACATCCTGTACGTCGGCGCCTCGTACATCCCGCACGACTCGCCGGCCGGCGGCATCACGGGCGCCGCGCTGGGCTATCGCCTCTATGAAAAATTCGGTCAGGATCGGCGGTGGATGTTCGGCATCGGCGCGGAGGGCTTTGCCAACTTCGGGCCCAACGCGCTGCTCGGCTCCTTCGTCGGCGCGACCCTCAACTACGAAATCTTCGAGCCGAACCTGAAACGGCCGATCTATCGCGCGGGCGGAACCGTGTCCGGCTTCTTCGCCGGCACGGAAGGTAACTCCGTGGCGTTCCAGGCCGACTTCGACGTCTCGCTGCAGTTCCGGCTCGGGGCGGGCATCTCGGCGATGTACTTCTTGCCCGTGACCTTCGCGGGCGCGGACCTCGGCGGCTTTGGCTACAAAGTTCGCGCCTCGTTCAATTGGTGACTGAAATGAAATCGTCCCACGTAACGGGTAGGATCGCGGTCCTGATGAAAACCCAGACCCCCATGCGCATCATCGCTCTCCTCATCATGGCTGCGGCCACGACCGGCTGCCCCAAACAGAAGCGGCAGACCGCGATTATTATCCCCAGTGCGGCGACGACGGCCCCCGAGTATCGCGGCGATGGTTCGGTGCCGACGCAGCGCTACGTCGTGCGGATGTCCGACGGCGAGCGTGACTGGGAGGTCGAGTTCCCGGAGGTCGCCACCGGCTACGAGATGCGGATCCCGCTCAAGGGCCAATCGGCCGACGACAAGTTGGTCTGGCAGTCCGAGAATCTCACGGACGCGGATAAGGAGCTGCTGCGCCAGATGCGTCGCGACAATCCGGGGATGGGCCGCGAGGGCGTCTATGTCGATGGCGCGAACCTCAACGACCCACCGGGGACCAACGAACTCGGAGGCTTGCAGCCCGGCGCCGAGCTCGATGCCGAGGGTCGCACGGTTCGGGATCCAGGCCGCCTCGGCCTGCAGGGGTCTCAGGAAGATAGTGCTGATCCCACCCGTCCCAGTTACCTGCTCGGCATCGAGGAGGTCGCGCGACTCTTCAAGTCCGGGAACTACGAGCTCGCCATGGTGCGGTTGCGCCAGTTGGAGAAGGCGTACCCCAACGATCCGAAGCTGCTGGCGATGAAAGGGACCCTCTGGGCGAAGATGGGCCGCAAAGAGCTGGCACGCGAGGCGTGGGAACGCGTCTTGCAGATTGAACCGCAGAACAAGGCCGTACTCGAGGCACTCAAGCGCCTCGAATAGCCCCCAGGGACCGTATGCACGTGATTATTGGAGCGCTCATCGTCGTCGGCACGTTTCTGTGGGCGATGCAGTACATGAGCGTCGAGTTCGACGGATTTCTGAACCTCTACTCCGCGATCTTGCTCGGCGGCGTCCCGCTCGGACTGACGATCGTCACGTTTCGCTTCGCGTCGCTCGGCCAGGCCGTACGCGGCTTGTTTCGAACGATGTTTCACAACCCCGATCGCGACCGCCGACGCCTCGCCCAGAACATCGTGTCGTTTGCGCGGGAAGTGCGGCGCGATCGTGGACTCGCGGCATCGAACATCCTCGATAACGAACCGGATCCGATCTTCAAGATGCTCGGCCGGCATGTGATCCAGGGGACCGACGAAGTCGAAATCGAGGCCGATGCCGTCGTGTTCGGTCGTCGCGAGCTCGAAGATTACGAGCGAGCCGAGAAGGTCTTGGCGACCCTCGGCGACTTCGCTCCGGCGATGGGCATGATCGGCACCGTGATCGGCCTCATCCAGTTGCTCGCCAACATGCGTGACTTCGAGAAGCTCGGCCCCGGCATGGCGATCGCACTGCTCACGACGTTCTACGGGTTGTTGCTCGCTCACCTGCTCTATCTGCCGCTCGCGCGGTTCGTCGCCGACCACATCCAGAGTCGCGCCGCGAACATCAATCTGACCGTCGAAGCGATGCTGAAACTGTCGCGCCGCCGCCCGCTGCACGAGGTCCAGGATCTCGTCGGCCTGTCGACGGCCGTCGGCGCGACGCACACGGAGAAGGCGACCGCCCAATGAGCTTGGACGCCGACATCCCCACCCACGTTGGACGCGACATCGTCCAAGCCCGCCGCTCGAGCAATCGAGCCGGCTGGATGGTGAGCTACGCCGATCTCATGACGATCATCCTGACGTTCATGATCTTGCTGCTCTCGATCTCGACGATCGCGCAGACGAAGTTCGACCTCTTGGTCGAAGCGCTGACCGGTCAGAAAGTCGGCAACTTGCAGGAAGTGAAGGTCAAGATCGACGCCGCCGTGCAGAAAGAGAATCTGGGCGCCGAAGTGACGACCAACATCGACGACCGCGGGCTGACGATTCAGTTCTCGAACGCACTGCTGTTCTCGAGTGGCGACGCCACGCTCACCCCGCGCGCCGAAGCCGTGTTCGGGCCGATCGCCAAGCACCTCGTCGTCGATCTCGAGCCCGTCTACGGCCTCATCATCGAGGGCTACACCGATGACGTACCGATCGCGAACGCCCGCTTCCTGTCGAACTGGGAACTGTCCACGTCGCGCGCGATCCATGTGATGGAGCGCCTCAGTCTCGAAGGCCTCGAACGGCGGCGCATGTCCGTGCAAGGCTTCGCGGACACCCGCGCGGCGACCGACGTGGATTTGCACGATCCGTCGAGCGTCGCCACCCTGTCCCCCGAAGCGTTGCTCGAAGCGCGTGCCGCCAATCGCCGTGTCGTGATCCGCATTGATCGCCTACACGCCGAAGTCTTGAACCGAATAACGCCGCCTGAGTTGGCGGAACCCGAGGAACTTCAATGACGCACGACAACGTACGAGGGGCGGTCGTCATAGCGGCGATGCTGCTCACGAGCACTGCGTTCGCGCAGGCGGGTCTGCCCACGAACCTATCAACCGCCGAGCGGATGTCGGCGCGCCAGACCCAGGCGCAGACCGAGGTTCAGGCGCGCCAGACGATCGAGAACTTGTTCGCGAGACTGTGTCCCGGGCGATGCGAACTCGTCGAGATCGGTGTCGAGCTCGCCGACCCCTCGCCCGTGGGCGAGGTCGTCCCCGGATTCGAGAGCGTGGTCGGCCAGAACTTCCAGAGCGACGTGAAGACGATCACCGCGACGGTGCTGCTCGACAGCAAGTTGCCGCGCAACTTTCAGTCCAACCTGCCGCGGATGATTCGCTATCGCCTCGCCAACCTCGCGCCCACGATCAACGTGCGCCCCGAGGTGCTCGACTTTCCGGAGCCCCAACTCGAGCCAATGCCGCCGTACATGCCCGAGCCACCGCGCCGCACGTGGGAGCCGCCGCCGGTGCCGGAGCTCGCGCCGATCCCGGAGCCCGCGCCGATCGTCGAGCCACCCGTGGAGCCGCCCGTGGAGCCGACGCTCTGGGATCGCCTGGCGCCGTTTGTCGCCGGACTCGCACCGTGGATCGGGCCGATCATCATGATGCTGGTCCTGTTCGGCTTGCTCATGGCGCTCGTCCGGCGCTTGCAGGCGCTGTCGGGAACCAGCGCGGCTGGCGGGACCGAACGCGCGCGGCGCGAAGGGCAGCCGGACGTCGAAGCGTTGCTCGACGAACTCAATTCGTCGCGCGCGGTGCGGAATCGCGTGTTGCGGCGCTGGCTGATCGAGGACGAGGAGGGCGTCGCACGCTTGGTGCGGCTGTTCGGCCCGCAGATCGTGTCCGACCTGAAGTCCGATGGTTCGCTGACCGCGGCGCTGGGACGGGTCAGCGAGTTCGTCGCTCACGAGCGCGAGGCGCTGGGACCCGACGACATCAAGAAGACATGCGGCGAGCTCGAAGCGCGACTCACGGCCGCCCGGATCGTGCACGACGACCAGGCGCTCGCGATGGATTGGGAGTTCCTGGAGGGTCTCAGTTCGCAGAACCTGCGCCGCATCCTGTCCAGCTGTAGCGCGACCGAAATCGCGTACGTCGTGGGCCAGCTCCCGCCGACGCTGCGCACGAACTATCTCGAGTCACTCGATGCCACCGATCGCCGGCAGCTGGTGCTCGGTACGAGCTCCGATCTGATGACCAAGGAAGAGGCACTCGCGCTCGCCTCGCGCTTGCGCAAGGGTGCTGACGATGTCTCGCATATCGGCCGCGAGGCTGACGGGCAGGCCGCCCTCGTGCTCGACATGCTGCGTGCGCTGCAGCTCGAGGAGCAGGAGGAGATGTTGCGCGAACTCAAAGGCAAGCGCCCCGAGCTGTCCGGGGTCGTGTTGGAGCGCATCGTGCTCGAGACGACGCTGCTGCAGATCCCGGGCGAGCTCGCCGCCGATGCGATTCATCGCACCCCGGTGGAGCAGCTCGCGGCCTTCTTGCGCGGGACGCGGGCGACCGTCCGCGACCACGTGCTCTCCGTGGCGCCCGGTTCCAAGCGCCAGGCGGTGATGACGGAACTCTCGCTCGACGTTCCCGTGAACAAGGCGGACTTCCTCGCCGCCCGCGAGCGTTTCCTCGATATCGTGAGAGACGTATTGCTGCGCGACGGCGCGGACCTGGTGCGCGCGAACACGCGCGCGTTGATGACAACCAGCAAGATCAATCCGGTTCCGGATGAGGCTTCGGTGTGAAGACCATGACTGACAACACTCGACGAAATCTTTCGCGCCTCGCGGTCCTCATCACTCTCGTGGGTGCGTTCTACGCGGCCACAGCGTGCACGGTGATCCGCTACGTCGACCCCGACGGCGGCACGACCGTCACGCTGGAGCCCGTCGTGCTGGACATGCTCGTGATGATCGATCTCGACCGTGGGACCGCCAACCTGACCCCCGACTACGGAAACATCCTCGGCCTACTGTCGTTCGCGCTCGCGGAGCAAAACATCCAGATCCGCCACGCGGCGATGGCCCCGCTGTACACGCGGGCCGAGGGCGCCGTGCCGCTGCTGTACGGCGAGTCGGATCCGGAGGGCGAGTTCTCG
>JBFIHF010000135.1:0-15417 GCA_041601915.1 Bradymonadaceae bacterium | reverse complement strand
TGCTCGACCTCGCGTTGCTGCTCGATGCGGCCGGTCGCGCCGGCAACGGCGGCGTCCAGGACTGGCTGTCGTTCTTCTTCAAAGCCCCGCAGCCGAAGGTCGGCGAAATGGTCGTGCACGACCTGTTCGACCAGCAGGACATGCTCTTCGCCGAGCTGGCTCGCCTCGCACAGTAGCGCCTCGGGACCGGGTGCCTTGTGAAGCACGCAATCGACGATAGCGTGCCTTACAGAGCATGCTGCGCGGTTCTCCCGCACGTAAACGATCGTGTCGTCCGCCCCGATCCTCGGAGTTGACCGGGGGACATGGGTGTCACTTCGCTTCGGGCGAGCCCGGGCGGACAATCCCCACGGTCGCCCCCGAACCGCGCCGGCACCCGCGCCTCATTTTTCCGGCATGAACACAGGCGCTTCGGCACCTCGAGTCCGAATTTTCGCAACAGAACGCCGCATCGCTCGATAACGATGGGTCGGACGTGGGTGGTGGCTTTTCGATCGAGCCACCTACTTCGACTGCGCGGGATCCGGTTCGCACGCCAGCGAGCCGGCGGGTCACGAGTGGGATGGGGCGATCGCGTGGTGCGAGTTGCCCGGGCACTCAAAATGCGCCGTCTGAAACGAAGGGCCTCAAAAAGCCCGGGATTTCTTCCAGGAGACATCAGACCCGAGATACCGGGCCCGTCCCGGGGCAGCGTTGCGTCCGACGCCTGTTGGGACGTCTTGCGGGTTCGTACTCAGTACAAGGTTCCAAACTCGTCATCGCCTGCTAAACTTTGCCCATGCGTCATGTTTTTAGGTGGGCTCTGTTTCTCGGCGCGGCAGCTACGTGCGTTCTCTCGGCTTCCGTCGCGGCCGACGAAGACCCGCTGGGTGCCTCGGTGATGGTCGCGCCGACGATCGGTCAGTCAGACGCGGCCGGCGTTCGCTACGAGTTGGGCGGCGACGCGCATCTCGACCGCTTTGCCTTCGAACTCGACCTGGGTTTGAGCCACATGTTCGCGCGTCGGCCATCCGCGGAGCCATCCATGTTTGCCGATCCAAACTGCGTCGATCCCATCGTCCAAGCATGCGTCGGGAACGCTGCCGATCCGCACGTGCCGGGGCGCGTTCTCATCGCCGACACGAGCGTGGGCTTCGGCGCGATGGTGATGAGTTCGCCCGTATTCTTGATCACGCCGCGTCTCGACCTCGTGCTGCCGACGTCGAAATACTCTCGCCAGCGAACCCTGATCCTGGGGGCGCACCTCGGCGCGGATTTGGATGTCTCGGTGGCGAAGCGTGTCTCGATCAAGGTGCTCGCGCGACTACGGAAAGATTTTCACAGCCAAGCCGTACCTGCCATCTACATTTTTCCCGCTGAAAACGAGCCGGCCGTTCCCACCTCGTTCGGCTTTCGCGCCGCAGGTTCGCGCCTGCCGGGACGGGAGGAGACCTCTCTGGGCGGCGTCAACACGTCGCACGGCGTACATCTCGGGCTCGACGCACGTATGCGTGTCGTGGCGGGACTGTTCGCCGACCTCGGCTATGGATGGACGCACGTGTGGGCCTACCTGAACCCGCTGTTCTTCGAGCTCCGCCGAGGTCAGGCCAACATGCAGACGGGCACGTTCGGTGTGGGGTGGTCTCAGCCCGTGGGCCCGGTCGAGCTCGAGGCGCGGCTAGGCGCTGCCACCACCGGTTTCACGCGCACATCCGACAACCAGAGCGCTGCGTTCCCGTGGTGGAACCTCGACCCGAACACGCGGGATGAAGACTACAGCGTGGTCGATCTGCGCCTCACAGCGACATACTGAGCGCCCAGAGGGCATCGGCAGGAATCGCTGAACGTGTCGACCGTGGTTGGCCGCAGAGGTCGGACGGTCCACTCGCGGGGCACATCGCATCCTGCTCGCGCGTCGAAGTGTCGGGGTGAGGCCGACCGGGGTGTTACACTTCCAGCTATGAAACGGATCGACCGAACCAAGACGAAGGTCACGCGCGTCGAAGCGTCAGACGACGATTCGCTGTTGCTGTCTACGACCGCGGCGGAACGCATCGAGATGGTTTGGGAGATCTCACGCACTGCGTTCGCGCTTGCGGGGAAGGATGCTTCAGCCCCGCTGCTCCGACATGTCACGCGTGTTGTGCGCCCACAACGTTGAGGACGTCGCGACCTTCCGAAACCTCGCGTCGCCGAGAGGACCGGAGCGAATGAGTCGCTAGCGGCAATCGTCGCAGGTAGCGGCGGTCAATGTGCGGCTTCCGTCCGGATACGAGAAGAAGATGACGTTCGGACGGGGCACGGTGTCGTTGAGTTCCCATCCAAACTCATCATCACCGAGCTGAAGTACGTCTTGATCGACCGACCACATCCCGGTGATTTCGGTGGCCTCGCACAGATCTGGAGGGCCGGCACCGAAGCAGACCGGCAACTCTTCGCATCCGTCGGTCGCGAATCGTAGCTCGCCGTACGTGCCGTCGGCGTTCAGGGAGAGGACGACATGGACGCCGTAGTCGATCCCGTACAGCAGCACGAGCCACTCGCCGACGAGGTCGGTGGCGAGATCACCGGTGCGCTCGAGAGTCCGCCACTCACAGAACTCGTATTTCTCCGCCGTAGGCACGCTCAGATCGACGCCCGTATCTTGCCCGCCGGAATCTCGCGGAACACCCTCTGGCGAGTCGCCAGGTGAGCACGCCGCGCACGCCATCAGTGCTACGAGAGCCAGCGTGAACCAGGCATTTTGCATGTACCACCCCGCGCGTGACTGCTGCTCCCACGCTAGCGGTGAGCCAAATTCGCTGCAACGGTCGGTGTCATGCGGGCTTGCGCGCAAGCTCCGCTGTCGCTACATCCAGCGCGTGAGATACCCAAAGACATTGTTCGCGCTGCTGTGTGTGGCGGCCTGTGCGCCCGAGATTCCCTACGAGCCTGCGCCGGACGTCGTTCGAGCGTTGTGGAACCCGACGACGGGCACGCTGCCGACGCCCACGAATCTCGTCCGGACGAACGGCCAGCTCGATCTGCCGCTTGGCGCGGAGCTTTCCGCAGCGGAGCTGGAGTTTCGGGCCTACCTGAACTCGCTGGACGGCTATCCCCTGTCGTCGACACTGACGATTCCGATGTCCGCGGCGGTGTCCGAGGCCGGGCTGCCGGGCTCCGTCGTCGTGATCGACACCGAGACGGGCGAGTCGATCACCGTCAATCCGTCGGTCGATGGCGACCGGATCGTCGCGAAGCAGCGGCTCGACGAGACCAACGACGGCTGGCAGCCGGGTCACACGTACGCGTTCGGACTTCGTGGGTACGCGGGCGGCGTGCGCGGCGCTGGCGGCGCGCAGGTCGTGGCCGACGCGCCGTTCTACCTGATTCGGACCGACGAAGACCTGCGCGACCACCCGTATGCGATGCCGGGCGAGTCGCGGCATGAAAAGGCGGAGACGGCGGAGCGGCTGGAGGAAGTGCGCCAGCGGTTCCTGCCGCTGTACGACGCGATGGGCCAGCGTGGCGTGCCGCGCGAGGAGATCGCGGTCGTGTCGGAGTTCACGACGACCGGGCGCCCGGCGTTTTGGTTCGACGCGGATCGCCGCATCGTGCCTGTGCCGAACGGCCTGCTCGTCGACTCCGTGACAGGTCTCGTGGAGATTCCGATCGACGATGAAGACGACGCGACGACGGCGCACATCAAGACCGCGATCTCGGAGTACGATGGCTCGGCGACGACGGCCGCGTTGACCTTCGAGGCGACCGGCGCGTTCGATGCCGCGACGGTGAGCGCGCAGAACGTGCGGTTGCTGCGCATCGATTCCGACGGCACCGTGAGCGAGGAGCTGCAGCTCGAGTACGGCGTGCGCGACGACCGCAGCCTCGGCTACATCCAGCCACTGCAGCCACTCCGGCACAGCGCGAACTACGTGCTCGTCGCGACGCGCGCGGTCACGGCCGGCGGACTGCCGCTCGAACCGCAGCCGATCTCGGTGTTTCTGCGCCTGAAAGCGCCGCTCGTGGTCGACGGCGTCTCCCAGCTCGGCTCGCTCAACGACGCGACGGCGACCTACATCGATACGTGGCGTGAGCGCGCCGAACCCGCGCTGGACTGGCTCGAGACGCAGGGCACTCGCCGCGCGGATCTGTCGCTCATCGCACCGTTTCGCACGATGTCGACGACCGAAGCGCTCCTCGCGTTGCGCGCGAAGCTCTACGACGACAACGCGCCCACGAACGTCACGAACGTCCAGTCTCGCACGCCGCTGCAGCTGGGCGTCCCGCTGTTCGCGGTCGACTCGATCGTGACGGGCACCTTCGAAATCCAGGACTACCTCGACCCGCGCACCCGCAACTGGCGGCCCGATGCGCCGCAAGCGACGCTCGTCGACTTCGTGCTCACGATCCCCGACGGCGCCACTGCCGGCCAACCGCTGCCGACGGTGCTGTTCGGGCACGGGCTCTTCACCTCCCGCGAGCTCGTCTACTTCATCGCCGATCAGCTCTCGCGCGCCGGGTTTGCGGTGTTCTCGTTCGACCTGCCGTACCATGGCCGCCGGTCGGCCTGTCTGCGCGACGAGGACTGCACGGGCGATGGCACCTGCGACGAATTCGGGGCCTGCTCGACGGAGTTTGCCACGATCTCGAGCCCGTTTCCCGATGGACCGGAGTACCCCGCGGCCACCGGCAGCGCGTTCATCGAGACCGGCAACATCGTCGGCGCGCGCGACCACTTCCGGCAGTCGGCGGTGGACATGTTCCAGGCGTTGCGCGTCATCCGGGGCGCGGACTGGGCCAGCGCGACGGGCGGCTACACGCTCAACGGCGACGACGTCGTCTACATGGGGATGTCGCTGGGCGGCATCCTCGGCAGCATCGTCGCGGGCGCCGAACCGACGATCACCGATTTCGTGCTCAACGTGCCGGGTGGCGACCTGTTCGTTGTGTTCCGCGACTCCACTGCCTTCACCACCGCATTTGAGGGGGTGCTGGAAGAGCGCATGGCCGAACCCGGCACGGACGACTACTTCGCGCTGGAGAACGCGCTGCGCTGGATGCTGGACAACGTCGACCCGGTCAACGTGGCGCCCGACGCGATGCGGTCCTACGCCTGGACAGACCCGGTGGATGGCGTCGAGAAGATGACGCCGGTGAAGCGCGTGTTGATCCAGATGGCCGTCGGCGACTCCGTCGTCCCGAACTCGTCGACGCGCCGGCTCTCCGACGCAATGGGCGTGCCGATCCGCGAGTACACCCCGCTGATCTCGAACCACGTGTTCCTGTTCGACCCGACGTCGCTCGAAGGCGGCCGCGCTCGACGCGACGCTGTCGAGTTCCTGGAGCAGCGGTGACCACTCCGACGTCGATGACTCGCCTCGCCCTGGTCGCGCTGTTCAGCCTGCCCGGTTCCGCCTATGCGGCGGGGTTCGCGATCGCCGAGCAAGGCGCAGCATCACTGGGCGTCGCGGGGGCCGCGACCGCGCGAAGCGACCTCGCCGAGACCGGTTTCTACAACCCGGCCGCGACGCCGGCGGGCACCGTGGTCGCCCTGGGCGCGGCGCTGATCTTCCCGTCCCTCACGCACTTCGATCCGGAGTCGCGCAACACGACGAAATCCGAGCCGCACTCGGCGACCCCGCCGTATGCGCATCTGGGGTGGGTCGGACAGTTCGACCGGCATCGCATCGGGCTCATCGCCTCGGGCTATGTGCCGTTTGGTGCCGCGCTCGCGTGGCCGCCCACCTGGAACGGGCGCTTCGAGGTCCGCTCGATCGAGCTGCAGGTGTTTGAGGCCGCCGCGACGGCCGTGTACGGCATCGCGCTGTCCGAAGACTTCGAGGTCGGCGGGTCCGGCTCGCTGCGCCTGCTGCGCTCCACCGTCGAGCTGGAGCGCACCGTGGACGCGATCGACACCGAACCCGAGGTCATGCTCGGTGGCGACGCGCAGTCGATGGGCGGCGCGGTGGGCCTCTGGGCCCGCCTCGGCGAGGCGCAGGGCGGGGTTTCGTACCGCAGCTCCTCCCAGATGGACTTCGAGGGTTCCGCGCACTTCGAAGGCGTCCCGCCGGAGCTGTCCGGGCCGGCCCACGATCAGGGGGTCACCACCAGCGTTGCGCTGCCGAAACGCCTCGCGTTCGGTGCGGCGTGGGATCCGGGCTGGGGCGCTTTTTCCGCGGACCTCGAGTACTTCCAATGGTCGAGCTTCGAGACGTTTGCCATCGACTTTGAGGACGAAGAGACGCCGGACGTCGACGAACCTCGCAACTGGCACGACACCGTCGCGGTCCGGACCGGCTACGAGCACCGGTTTCTCGACCGAGCCCTCGCCGTGCGCGGCGGCTTCGCCTTCGACCCCACGCCGTCGCCGACGGACACCCTCTCGCCGACACTGCCCGACTCATCGCGCATCGTCCTGACCGTGGGCGCTGGCTATCGCTTCGACTTCGGCCTGCGCGTCGACGTGGCCGTCGCCAACGTCACGCTGCTCAAGACCAGCGCGACCGGCGATGAAGTCTTCCCCGGCACCTACTCCGGCGGCGCGCGGATCGTGTCGCTGGGCGTGGGCTTCCAACGCTAGCCCCGTCGTCCTCGCCAATTCGTCGTCCAGACCGGGATCCCGATCCCGCCCGATTTGACCTGCAGGCCGTGATCAGGGGAGTGGCCGCAGTTGCACCACGGCGGGATGTTCACGCTGCACGTGCAGACGTTTCCGCGCAAACGCTGAGCCGCGGGGCGAGACTACAACAATCGGATCCCATCGACGTCGGCCTGCAGGAACGGCAGGTCGAGGTGCGGCGCGCGCTCGAAGCGAGCCGCGTAGAGGTCGGCTGTGACGGCGAAGCGGGTCGGGAAGTAGTTCAGCATGAAGACCGTGTCCATCGCCCGGGCGTCGAGGTCGGTGATGCCGGCGAGCTGCTCGCGGAGCGCCGGATCGATGCATCCGGCGATGACGTCGCTCAGCGCGTCGACGTCCCACTCCGTGGGCTCGAAGCTCGCGTCGTCCGCGGTCGCGGGCGGTCGCGGGTCGTTCCGTATGCGCCACAGCGACTCCTCGTCGTCGGTGGCGAACGGGTCCACGGGCTGGCCGTTGAGCCAGGTGTTGAAGTGCACGTGCGGGATGCTCCACGGGAAGGCGACGATCGCGTCGATGCCGGAGTAGGCGGACAGCGCGATCGGTTGGCCGCGGCGCACGTGGTCGCCCACGGCGACGAGCGCGCGGCCGAGGTGGTTGCTCGTCGTGATGAGTCCGTGGCCGTGGTCGATGACGACCTTGAGTCCGCCGCGATGGAACTCGTCGCTGATGCGACGAACGACACCGGGCGCGGCGCTCACGACGACGGAGCCTGCCGGGACGCCGAAATCGGTCCCATTGTGGCTGTCGTAGGAGCAGGTCTGGCCGCGGAAGTCGCGGACCTGCGTCTTGCGCACCGACCAGCCGTCGTTCGGCGAGGTGGGCGTGCGGTTGAAGAGGTTCGTGACCGGGACGAGGCGGTCCGGCGGGCGCCAGCCGAGCCACGTCTTTACGCTGAGTGCGGGATGGAAGATGCCGAGCGAGGACAGGCCCCACTTCGAGCGTGGCGTGTACTCGTCGCCGCCGAGCGCCAGCTTGACCTCGTGTACGCGGCGTGCGGGGTCGGTCAGGCCGAACGTCTCGGCGAGGCTGAGGTCATTGTGGGAGCGCATGTGATCGAGGGTACGCCAAACAAAGAAAGGCCACAGCTTGCGCTGTGGCCTTTCAAAACTTTCGTGAACTACTCACTCCACCTGGGACATGGAAGGCTCACTGAACTCGCCACCGTAGTACCCCTACGGGGGGCCCCGTAACCTCGATTGGCGAGGTTGTACCAGCACGGGGCCCCCCGTAGGGGTACTACGGTGAAAGCGACGTTCTGGAACAGCCTTCCTTGTGATGCATGCAAAGCCATACGCTCGGTCGGCGCAACGCCGACCTCGGTGACAGCACCAAGCTAGATCACGATAAGTTGTCAAAGAGGCTGTCGAAAGGGATAGCCGCGCTTCGCCTACGTCCACAAGCATGTTTCTGAAAAAACCCAGCGCTTTTGTGAAAATCCGTGGAATGACAACCGAGTAGGCGCTGCGCCTCGATCTGCACGATCCCGGGTGATCGGGGGTGATCTCTGGGCTCGTACGGCGGCTCGAACGGCACCTTCACCGCACGCCACGCGGTGCCCGTGCGAGATCCGTCGGCAGGGATCGTGCCGCGATCGGATCCTGATCCGGGCGATCGCCGCGATCGCCTCCGCGCCCGAGAACGCCGTCGATGCCGCACCACGTGGGAGGGTGCGCACGTTTCGAAGGAACGCTGTTCGCGCGGGCAGTTGACCGGTGCGCGAGCGGGATCGATAGGAGATGTCCCGAAATTAGAACCGAGAGGTCTCGATGGAAGGCTTACGCCTGAAGGACGTGCAGCGCGCTCTAGATACGCGCGATCCGTCGCTCGTCGATATGATGGTGTCACTCGCGAGTCAGCACGACGCGTGGGAAGAGGTCCCCGAGGGGACGTTCACCATTCACGAGCTCCGCTCGGAGCTGACGTCCTGGAGCTTCCGGTACAAGTCGAAGGACGAACAGTACGACATCCGCAAGCTGGGATGGCAGCGGCTGGAGAGCGGCGAGAACGCTGCACCACTGCCCGAGCGCTACCAGCTGCACGAGATCATCGCGACGCTGCACCAAGCGGACGGCGCGTTCGCCCGCGAGACGCTGCTCGAGGTCATCCGCCGCGTCCCGATCAAGTGGGGCGCATGGCGCGGGCTGAAGACGCTGTTCAAGCAGACCGAGGCATCGGGCGACATGGAGGTCTACGGGGCCCTCGTCGCGCGCGTCGACGCGCAACTGTCCAATACGTGGGGCGACTACGGCGAAGTGAAGCGCGGCACGCTCAGCTATCTGGCGCGTCGCGGTTGGCGGTTCCTGCGGGAGCGCGGCGAGTCGTTCCCCGCGGCATACGTGGACGCGGCAGTCGCCGTGCTTCGCGAGTATCCGGACAGCACGAGCTGGAATCGGACCTGGGTCGCGAACCACATCTTCTTCCACAACGTCGAGCACTACGGCGGCCGCGTCTACGGCCAGGCGAACTTCAAGTTCTGGCGTTTGCCGGACTCGCTCACCGAACATCGCGCGTTCGCCGCCCTCTGGAAAGAGGACTCGCGACCGCTGTTCGCGCTGCTCGAGCGCGCACGCTCCGAGCAAGCGCGGTCGTTCGCGATCGAGGGCCTCAAGGCCGACTTCAAGAGCCAACTGCGCGACCTCGACACCCAGAACGTGCTGCGCCTGATCCAGGTGAACAGCGGCACCGTGCACGAGTTCGCGGTGTGGTTGCTGGAGAACGCGCCACGCTTCGAGCAAGCGGCGTTCCGCGAGCTCGGCCTGCATGACGCGGTGCTCGCGCTGCTCGACTCGCCGGGCGACAAGGCGCGGAAGTACGCCGCCAAGTACGCCCGCACGCATGCCCGCGACCTCCCGCTGGACGACCTGCTGCGCCTCGCCAACCACTTCGACGACAAGGTGCGCAAGCTGTCGTCGGAACTGCTCAAGGACCTCGATCCGCGCAAGCAAGTCGGGCTCGAGGCGTGGGGCAAGCTGCTCGGCACCGAGTACGCGCACGACTTCGCCGTCGAGGTGCTGCACAAGCACTTCGGCGCATCAGAGCTCACGCTGGACTGGTTTCGCGAGCGCTTTCTCAGCGACGACTGGCAAGTCCTCGAGTTCGCGACCGAACACTTCGGCGAGGTGCACAAGGTCGAGAAGGTCGATCCCGCGTACTTCGTGGAGCTCATCGAAGCCGAGGACGTTTCCTCGGACACGATCGAGTTCGCCGCCGAATGCCTGGGTCGCCTCGACCTCGCCAAGCTCGACATCGACATCTTCCGGCGCCTGCTGCTGCAAGACGACACGAGCTACACCGTGCGCGAGTGGTTGCAGGAAGACCGGCTCGATCCGGTCGCGATGGGCGTCGACTACTGGCATGCGCTGGCGTTCCGGCCGTCGTGGGAGAGCTCGGCTTGGGCCAAGAACTTCACGACCGCGGGCCCGCTGTGGGCGCGCAAGTACACGTGGGACGACGCCTACGTCTCCGACGAAGCCCGCGAGATCCTCGGCGACGTCCGCAACTTCATGCCCGGCGAGATCGGTTTCGAATGGCTGATGAGCATCGTGCGGCACACCAACGCCGAGGCACGAGAGTGGGCGACGCACTACATGTACGAAGCGTTCGCGCCGGCAGAATTCGCCGACAGCGCGGGCGACGCGGGCGGCGGAGGCGGTGACGCCGACCTGCTGCAGAAGACGTTCCTCTTCACGGGCAAGCTCGCCACGATGACGCGGAACGAAGCCGAGAAGATGGTCACGGACGGCAACGGCAAGAACGCCGGCAGCGTCACGAAGAACCTCGACTACCTCGTGATCGGCGACGACGGCTCGCCGCTGTTTGGCGACGGCGTCAAGAGCAGCAAGCACAAGAAGGCCGAGTCGCTGAACAGCGCCGGCGAGAACATCGCGATCATCTCGGAGACCGCGTTCCTGCAGATGTTGGCGGGCGGCGTGCGCGAGTTTGGCGAAGCCGACACTCTCGCTGGCTGCGAGAACCTGTGGCAGATGGGCGTCGCGCCCGACGTCGCCGAAGACGACCCGATCGCGGTATTCGCGCGCCAGTACTTGCGCCGACACCATGACGTGATCGGACCGAAGCTCACCGACAAGACGGTCGAAGCGACCCGCCGACTGCCGCACGCGTTCCTGACCTGGGAGCGATTCCTCCCCTACCTCACGGACACCCGCGGCGCGGTCCGGAAGTTTGCGCTGGAGATCGCGCGCTACGAAATGGCGCGCTGGCAGCCGTCGCTCGACCCGATCGTCGACCTCTGCGAGACCCGGCGGACCGACGTGCGCGAGCTGTTCTCCGAAGCGTTGCTGGCCGACGAATCCAAAGAGACGGTCCGCATCCGCATCGCGCCGGATAACATGCAGGTCAACAGCGTCTACCGGTTCTGCGAGTCGCTGGACCGCCCGACGCGGGCGATCGGCATGGCGCTCATCGAGCGCTACCCGCAGTTTGCGCAGCCCGACGCCCTGTTCCGGCTCACGGATAGCCCGGATCGGCGAGTCCGAGCGTTCGTGATCAAGACGATTTGGGGGCTGTACCGAGATCACGGTGTGACCGCGACGTGGGAGCCGCGGCCGCTGGACGCCAAGTACACGGCAACCGCGGACGTTCGCTTCGAGCGCGGCCCAGGTGCCGCCGAACGACCCGGCAGCCCGCCCGCGACCGCCGAAGTCCTGCGCGATTTCCTGCGTCGGATCCTGTTCGGCATCCCGCCCGCCCGCATGCCCAAAGGCGAGGAACGGTCGGCGGACGAGCCGACTCCGCTGCCGGCGCGCCGCGCGAAGCTCTACCTGCTGGAGGTCATGCGCGACCTCGCGCTGGAGGAGCAGGCGTTCGCGGACATCGTCAAACCATTGCTGAGCGAGTTTGTACGCACGCTGGGCAAAAGTGAGCGCGGGGCCTGTCTCGTAGCGCTCGCACGCATCGAAGACCGCTGGGAGGTTGACCATGGCTGAGAAGAAAAAGTCGTCATCGTCTGACGGACCACAGGACCACTTCGCGGCCTACCGCGGCGCGATCCGGGGTCTCGATGCCATCGGCAGTACGCTTGTCTTCAGCACCGAGCATCCCGAGGGTCAGTCCACCGGCGTCTACGAGTACGACCTCGCCAAGAAGACGCTGCGCGTGACGGAGCTCGACTGCGGCGTCACGGCGCAGCTGCTGGTGGACCAGGACATCTGGCTCGGCTGTACGGACCTCACGCTGCGATCCGGCAAACTCGGCAAGAAGCCCACGGCTGTCGGCGCCGCGTTCGACGCGCGCATCGTCGCGTTGGCGCCGTTTGTCGGCGGTGTGGCCGTCGTCGCGGGGGACGCACTTCACCTGACGGACGCCAAGGGCGGCCGCCAGAGCTTCAACCTCGGCGAGCCCGGCCGCTCGGTGGCATCGGATGCGACGGGCACCTGGATCGTGGTCGGCACCACGCGCGGCCACGTCTGCGTGTTCAACAACGCGGACGGCAAGTTCGTCGAAGTCTCGCGCACGCGCCTGCACGACGGTGAAGTGACCGCGTTGGCGTTCGACCCCGACGAGCTGCGCGTCTACTCGGCGGGCAGCGATTGCCGCCTGCTGCTGTCGTTCGTGCGCGGTGCGCTGGACACCGAGGACCGCGGCGGCAACGAGATGCACGAGCGCGAGGCGACGCAGATCCTCATCGGGCCGGACTTCGTGACCGCCGACGGCGCCAACAGCCGCTTTTACACCTCGAGCCTCGACAGCAACCTCAAGGCGTGGCCACGCGGGCGTGGCGGTCGGCAGTCGCCGGCTTCGCAGGGCCGCGGCGTCGTTCAGACCAGCGCCATCGCGATCGTGGAACTGGACGGCGCGCCGCATCTGGCCGCCGCCGGGCTCGACGCGACGATCCGCGTCTTCGAGTTCGAAGAGAAAGGCCGCATCGAGAACCACGTCATCACGCTGCGCGACGCCTACGCGTTGGCGGCCAGCGGTCTCCGGGCGTCGACGCCCAAAGCGCGCGAAGCCGCCCTGGGCGACCTCGCCGGCTACGCCGATCTGGTCAGCCTCAAGCAGCTGTCCGCGCACGTCACGGGCACCGAATCCGACCACAAGCTGCAGGTGCGTGGCGTGGAGCTGCTCGCCGCCGCGAAGCACCGCCAGGTCGCGACGCACCTCGAGAGCTTCTTCAGTCACTCGGCGTCCGACGTGCGCGTCGCGGCGTATCTGGGGCTTCGCAAGGTCCGCGGCACCGACGACATCGATGTGCTGCGCCGCGCGACAACGTCCGGCCAAGAAGACCTCGGCCTGCACGGCGTCCGCGATGCCGCGGCGCTCGCGTCCGACGCGTCGATCGAGCTCGTGAAGACCAATCTGAACCACGGCGCGTTCGTGGTGCGCTACGCCGCGCTCACGGCGCTGGAAGGGCTGTACCCGAAGACACCGCAAGGCACGCTGCTGGGCCTCAAAGCCTCGCAAGCCGACATCCGGCGCGTCGCGTTGTCGCGAGTGCTCGAGCGCGGGCTGCTCGGCACGCCGGCCGTCGACGCGCAGCTCCGCAGAATGTGGGACGATCAGGACGATCGGGCTCGCCTCTTGTCGTTCGCGGTCACGACCCATCGTCAACCGAACCTCGTCAAAGCGCTCCGCGCTGTCGACGAAGACTTCCACCGCCAGGTGTTCGAGCTCGAGCAGCTTGGCAAGGACGAGAAGAAGCGCGTCAAAGACCTGCCCAAGGCCGCGGCGTTCGACTCGAAGAAGCTGACCGAACAAGACTTCCGCCCGCTGTTGGAGGCGATGGGCAGCCGGTCGGTCGACGTGTCGCTGCTCGGTGCACGCGGACTCGCGGCGCTCGGTGATACGCGGGCGTTCGGTACGCTGCTGCAGCTGAGCCGTGAATCGTCGTCGACGGCACGAATCGCGGTCTGCAAGGCGCTCGGGGTGCTCGGCGACCCGCGCTGCATCAAGCGCATTCGCGCGATGCTCCACGACAGCGACGATCAGGTTCGCGACGCGGCGTTCTCGGCGCTCACCGCGCTGCAGCCCGACGATCAACTCGCGACCGCACATGCGGGCCTGTCCGCGTCGGCGCTCAACGTCCGCGAACGCGCGCTCGCCCTGTTGGTGAAGGCGGCCAAGGCGCAGAAGAAGGGCCTCAGCGACCAGACCCGCAAGCTCCTCGTGATGGCGCTGAATGACAGCGAGCCCGGCCTGCGCGGCGAGGCATTCAAGTCGGTGCTCAACCTGGCGCCCGATGGCGCAGGCCCGCCCACGCTGCGGTTCATCCTTCAGTCGTCGCACGCCAACATCCGCAACGAAGTGCTGCAGGAAGCCAAAGCGAAGCCGAAGGAAGCGGACTATCGCGCGGTCATGCTGGAGCTCATCGACGACGCCGACGACGCGAACCGCACCGAAGCGCTGCTGTACGCGCTGGACAAGTGGCCCTCGAAAGAGCACGTCGCGGTGTTCCGCGCTGCGCTGGGCTCGCGTCACGCGCTGCAACGCGCCGCCGCCGTGCGCAAGCTCTCCGAGCAGAAAGGCGAGATTCGATCGCTGCTCGTCGAAGCGCTTCGCGACGAAGACACATCCGTGCGGCTCGAAGCCGTGCGCGCACTCGTCCAGGCGGAGAACCGCGCCTTGCTCGCCGACGCCGTCGCCAGCGAGCACCTCGATGTGCGCGTCGAAGCGGCCTCCGCGCTCGCCGTGCTCGGCGACGTTCGCTCTTTGAAGCCGCTGATCGAGGTGATCGACGGCTACCACGCGCTGATCGCGCGCAAGGCGAACGCCGACGACGTCGAAGCCTACGTGCCGCGCCTGCAGTCGGCACTGACCGGCTTGCAGCATCTGGGGCACCCGGAGTCGATTGACGCGGTGCTGACGCTGTTCAAGGCGGACACGGCGATCACGAACGCTGCCGCCGCGACGTTGCCGTCCATCGCGCACCCGTCGAACCTCGACAAAGTACGCGCCCTGGCGGACCACGAGAACCCGCACGTTCGCCTGCTGGTCGGGCTGGCGCTGGCCTACAACGGCGACGCGTCGCTCGCGAGCTCGGTGTTCGGCAAGACTGGCCCCGCGTTCGAGCTGTTCGCGGCGCTGGGCTTGCGGGCCGATTCGCCAGAACGCCTGCTGTCGTACGTCGACTCGGATGACGCACGCACGTCGCAGATCGCGCTGGCGCTGGTGCTCGCACTGGAGCTCACCGAGCACGCCGCCGAAGGCGTTCCGGAACGCTGCCTGTCCTTGTTGTCCGCGAAGAACGGCTTCGTGCGCCTCAAAGCCGCCGAGGCGCTGGAGAACTACGGCGAGCAACCCGCGTTCTATGCGTGGGTCTACGCGATGCTCAACGGGATGAGCTCGCCGCCCGACGCTTGGACGGCCGAGCCGCGCAAGCTGCTCGTGCTCAGCCGCGCCATCACGCTCGGCCAACCGCGCCTCGCCGTGCGTGCCGGTCAGGTTCTGGCGCAACTCGTCGAGCCCAAGGCCGACGAGTTCGAACGCCAGTTCCGGCTCTTCGAAGACCGCTTCAAGGAGCCGCTGGCCGACCTCGAGAAGCTCGCCAATTCACGCAAAGCCGCGCCGATGACCGAGCGCGTGGCCCAGGCGTGGCATCGCATGAAGGCCAAGGCCAAGTCGTTGGTCGTCGAGCCGACGAGCTTCGACGAGGGACTGCACGCCCTGGCGTTTGGCGCCTACGTGGGCCTCACCCGGCAGAAGCAGGACCACCACGACGCTTCGATCCACCTCGCCGCGATCGCCGGTCTGTCCCGGCTGGCGCCGGCGAGCGACCGTTTTCGCGCTGACGCGATCTCGGTGCTCTTGCTGACGCTCGGCGACCCGACCGGCGGCGTTCGCGAGCGGGCCTTTGACGTGCTGCT
>JBFIHF010000134.1:0-15468 GCA_041601915.1 Bradymonadaceae bacterium | reverse complement strand
TCGCCGGCTTCCTCCCATTCCTCGGCATGCGGCCGAATCTCGGCCTCCGCGAACCGCCGCGCGGTCTGGCGGATCATCAGCTGCGTCTCATCGAGAAAGTTGTCGTAGAAGTCGCTCATCGCTCGCTCCGGCATGCCAGCGGGTAGCGTACCGCGGCCACGCTTCACGCTCCACCGTCCTTGCGCCAATCCGGCTTTGCGGTCGAAGGCTGAGTCGCCCGGCCATGATGGATCTGAAACACCCCTGTGTTTTCTTATCGCTTTCGACAAGACATCCTTGTGTTTTGTGAGACTTGCAGCGCCAACCGCACGGTCCTGTCGGGAAGCGACAACACGAACAAGATCTGCTGACGACTTCGCCCAGCGCGCGACTCATGGCCGCGTTCGCCCACTTGGTGGTTGACTTCGGCGGGCGATCGAGGTTGATGAGCGTCGACAATTTCGTCGGCAAAGATTGAGACGGTGGCGACCTCTCGCCAACTCGTTGCGCCATGATAACGGCTCGATGGGACCTGCTCTGTCAGGAGAGTCCCATGCGCAGTCCGCTCCTCCCGAGCTTCGTCTCCGTTCTATTCGTCGCGTTCACGGCCTGCGGGGGCTGTCAGAAAGACGAGTCCACGCCGGACTCCGACCAATTCGCTTCGCGGGGGCTCGCGCTGAATGCCGCCGAGGGCTGTTCCATCGATACGGACTGCGTTGCGGGCAGGTTCTGTTGGCAGGACTACTGCGCGTGGGAGTGCGCCGGTGCGGAAGATTGCGACAGCGGCGAGCTCTGCTCACCGCGCGGTCGATGTCACCTCGAGGGCGTATTGCCGAGGGATGCTGTCGTCGAGACCGTCACGAATGTGACTGTGGTGGCGCCCCCGAATACGCTGCTCGAAGTGACCGAGGGGGATGTTAGCGTCACAATCAGCTTTGGCATCGCGGGGGACCTCCCCGAAGATCGGCTGTCGTACCGGGTTGATCGAAGCGACGGCTTCGGGGACCCGTCAGCGTTGCTCCAGGTATCGGTCCCCGAACAACAGGTCGAAATCGACATCCCGCTCGGAGACGAAGGAGCCGCGGCGCTGTTCGGCGATGAAGCCACTGGTTACGTCGACATCCGCCTCGCCACCACCATTGGCGAATTCCATGTCACGCTGTTGCCCAAAGCCGAGCTCGACGGCGAATGGGCGGGCGAACTCAAAGTCGATGCGTTCGGCGGCCAAGCGTTCGACCTGGCGTTTTCGCTCATCGGCGACTCTCCCGATGAGATGAAGGTCGTGCTGCCCGTCGAAGGTCGCACGATCTTTGCGCCGCGGAACGACAACGACGCCAGCCGCCGATACGAGATCGCCGACCTTGTTTTCAACGACACAACTCAGGTGTATCAGGCGATCTTTGCGTATGAGTATCGGTTCGAGGACGGGCTTTTCGGAGGTCTACGTCGGCAGATCGAGCGGACGATTCGGCTCGACATCGACGCCGACGCGCTCCGCCGAGGCAGCGTCGTGGGTCGTTTCTCCGACACCTGGCGCGGACTCTTCAATGCGCAATCCCAGGCCGGAGTGGAGACGGTTGGATCCCTCGGGTTCGTGGGAGAGTTTGCGATGG
Organism: Bradymonadaceae bacterium; assembly: GCA_041601915.1. Taxonomy (GTDB): domain Bacteria; phylum Myxococcota_A; class Bradymonadia; order Bradymonadales; family Bradymonadaceae; genus JBFIHF01. The sequence goes on along the minus strand of JBFIHF010000134.1, from coordinate 13,876 downwards.
GACGACAAGGCGATCGCCCCGCCGACTCGGCCCCGACCGCGTCCGTCGCCACGGTGAGCCCGACGCTTCTCGACGAGGGCGCGCTCGCGGCCTGTTCAGCCCCTCAATTTGAGGCAGTACCCAACGACGGTCGCTGCGTGAACGGCACGTGTGGCGACGCCTGCGCGACCACTGCCGATTGCGCTGCGAACGCCAACTGCGTCGACACCGACGGAGACACAACCCCGGACACGTGCGCCGCAGCATGTACGAGCGACGAGGACTGCCTGAACGCCTCAGCTTGCTCGGCCGACTCCACGGGGACGGGCGTCGCCGACACTTGCGCCCCGTTGAGCTGCAGCGCCGACGCCGAGTGTGCAGGGGTCAACATTGACCGCGAGCTCTACTCCTGCACAGGGATCGGCTCGGTCGCGGAATTCGCTAACGCGGGCCCGGTGGGCCGCGTCAAATGCGCCGTGGCTCTGGCGCACAACGCGCTGAGCGGTGACACGACCCAGCTCCAGCTGGGGGCCTACTTCAGCGACACCGGCCCCGGAGCGGGGGCTCCGAGCTTCGAAGATTTCCTCGCCGCGTGTGCCGACGATGGTGACATGCGTTGCACTCCGTCCATGGGCGCGCGCTGTGGCTTCGAGCTCACGGCCTATGCCGCCAAAGACGTGACTCTCGCGAATCTCGGCGACGATGCGGCAACCGCAAACGGGCTGCTGACCGCGTTGCTGACCAAGATGTCCGACAGCGCTTCGGAGGCGTTTCTGGCCCGGCAACTGGGCGCGTTCTACACCGACATGGACCTTCGACGCAGTTGGCTTGCGAACTCCACCGCCCCGGGTGTGTTCCTCGGCGCCGTCGAGGCGGAGAATCTCAAACTGATGGACACCTGGCAGTCCAGCGTGCTCGACGTCCAACGCGACGTGTTCGTCCAGTTCTTCCAGCGTGATGCACTCACGCTGCTGGGACGTACCGTGGAAGGGGACGTGGCCAACGAGCGACGCGTAAAGCTGCTGAGTGAAGCGGGCGTGCTGTGGCGGGCCTATAGCGGCGCGCTCACGCTCGTGGCCGACCGCTGGGCGACGATCATTCGCGACGAGGCGGACCGAGCAGAGAAGGTCGCGTACCTGCAGTCGCGCTCGGTCGAACTCTACCTCGTCATGGGCATGCTGATCGAGTTCAACCGCGCCGCCGGCGCCAACTTTGAGGGCGCCTTGCTCGCCCAAGGGTTCGCGCAGTTGACCCGATCGCTGGAACGACTGTCGACCCCTCACGCGGAGATGATCTTCGCGCGAGACGCCGAAATCGTCACCGCCCGCTCTTTGAACCCGCTCAGTGATAACACAAGCCTGCTGACCGAGCGGCGAGAACGAGCGCTCAAGGTGACGGACGAAAGCCGCGAAACCATCGACGGAATCCTCACGGCATTCACCGTCGAGGCGGTCAACCGGGAGTTCCTTACCGGTCGCCTCGAGACCGAGGGGCGCGAAGCGGCGGACCAACTGGCCAAGCTCTGTGGACTGCCGTCTGGCTGCGATGCCGCCAACATCCTGAGCGATCCGACGTGCGACACCGTAGACCTCGGCCTCTGCGGAGGCGAAGTCCTGTACCCACCGACCGATCGACCGGTCAACTCCTTGGTCGTGCCCGACGGCAGCGGCGTGACTGTTTCCCAGGGTGGTCGGGCGATCCTCGGTGTTCTTGGGGCGTTCCACACCGCGAAGATCGAACAGGCCGAGCTGGAGGGCCACCTCTCGAAACTGCAGCTGAGTCTGACGGAACTCGAAGCCTACGCAGCGGACATCAAGAAGTGGGACGAGGCGCGCAAATCCAACCACACCTTGTTCAAGGCGAACATTGCGAGGCGCGAGACGATCCGAGGCACGCAGTACAAAAACCTCGTCGACAACCTGAGTCAGCGAGCCACCAAACGACAGGCCTTGTTGGACACACTGCAAGCCGATGCCGCGTCGTGGAACGTGATGCGGGTCGACCAGGCGAGCACCAACTACAGAAAAGCCCTCGCTGCCTTGGGCCTCACGACCACGGGCGAGGCTGCGGAAAGGGCCGGCAACACAGCCAGCATCTTTCTGAAGGCCGCGGCCGATGCGCTGCCCACAATCGTCGGTCCCTCGAGCGACCCGAACGCGCCGGCGCGTGCGGGCTTGCTGTTGAAGAGCCGCTACGCATCATTGTTCGGTGCGGCGGCGAAGACCGCGTTTGGGACCGCGGCGGCGATGGTGCAGCAGGAGGCCAAGCTCCACGCCGATCTGACGGCAGCGGAACTCTCCAATCTCGCAGAAGTTCAGCAGATCGAAAAGGCCGAGTTCGAGCAGGCCATCGTCGCGCTGAGCGCGGAGCTCGAGAAGGACAACAAGCTCGCGAACAATGAGCTCGCTGACCTCGAAGAGCTCATCGAACTCGCCCATGCGCTCCTCGAAATCGATGAGAAACGCCAGCGCGATCACGCCGAGTGGCGCGTCAAGAACACGGCGTACCAGCATGACTTCATCGATACGACCGCGAAGAAGCTGCGCCTGGCTCGTACGATGTTCGGGATCAGCCAGAAGCTCGCTGAATACGATGGCGTTGTGTTCGCGGCGCGGCTCGAGAGGGCGAGGCTCGCCCAGGTCACCCAGCAGCTCAATGATCAGAACGTGCTCATCGGCGGCGCCGCCGCGGTGTTCAGCCAGACCTACGAGCTCGAGCGGGCGGAGGCAGAGCTGGCGGAATCACGCAAGGCGCTGATGGACTGGCTGGTGGTGCTCGAATACTACGCCGTCCGCCCCTTCATCGCGCAGCGAATCCAAATCCTGCTCGCTCGCAATGCCTTCCAGCTCAGTGCGATCGCCAGCGACCTCGAGCGTCTCGAAGCCGAATGCGGCGGAAGCGAACAGAGCCATTCGAGCGAGACCCTGTCGCTGCGCACGGACGTTCTGGGGCTCACCCGTGGCCTCATCGACGAGGTGGATGATTCGGACGTCGATGCCGACCAGCGCTTCCACCGGCTGATGCGCGAGTCCTTTGTGCCGGTGAATCGGCTGGTGCGCTACAGCACCGAAGCATCTCTCCCGAAGGTGCTCGACCAGTCCGGAACGCTGGCGCTGCCCTTCACGATCGACATGGACGCGTTCGGCAACCTGTCGTTGGCATGCAACGCCAAGATCGAAAAGGTCGCCGTTCAACTCGTTGGCGAACTCGGCGAGGGGCAACCGACGGTTACGATCATCTACGATGGCGTGAGCCAGCTGCGGTCATGCCAGCCGAACGTGGATGACTATGTGGGTGCGTTCGGCAACGGGATGAGCGGCTATGGGTCCGTGACGCTCTTGCGCACCTCCGGCCGGGTGATGAGCCCGCTCGCCGGCGTGAACGCGTTCATCCCCGACGAAGACCAGGAGAACGCGTCCCTGTCCGGCTTGCCGATTGCGTCCGACTATACCTTGCTCATCGACACGACGAGCGCGGCAAACGCCAAGTTCGACTGGACTGCGCTGAAGGATGTGCTGATTCAGGTGGACTACACCCATCAGGACCTCTTCCCGACGGCGTGCGAATAGCATCGGGCAGACGACACATCACAGCAGAAGGATTGGTATGAAGAGCTGGCAGCTGCTTCTCGTTGGTCTTTGCTTCGCCCTCGGCACCGGCGCCGCGTGTTCAGATGACGGCGAGCCCCGCCAGAACAACGGTGCGGTCGACGAGATGGACATCGGCCTCGCGGACGCGACCTCGGACGCAACGACGAAGGTCGCCGACGACGGGGTCCGGCAAGACACCGGCTCGGACCTCGGTTCCGACCTGCCCGACCTGCCACCCGTCCCACGCGCAGACTATACTCGCTGCAGCAGGATCGAGGATTGTCCGCTCAATACGTCGGTCTGCGTGATGACGGTCGCGCTCAGCGACGGATCGGGCGACGTAGCTCTGTCGGACGTGTTCTCCGAGCTCAGTGCTGGAGAGGGCGTCTGCTCGCGTGACTGTACCGACGATCTCACCGCGTGCGACACCGTGCTCTGGGCGGATGAGACCGGCTCGAAAGTTCCATCGTTCTGCATGGTTGTCGCGGTTGGCGCCGATCCGTATCCCGCGCTCGTCAGCGACCCGACGGACAGCGACGCGATCCTCGATGTCGAAAACGGACAGGGGTTTGCGGCCATCTGCGCCCCCCCGTTCAACCTCACGGCGAGCTCGCCGGCCAGTTTCTGCTACAGCTGCACCGCGGACGCCGACTGCGACCCGTCGACGACCTGCATCAATCTGCGGACCGATGCACCGCTCGTCACCGGCGAGCAGGGCGATGCCGTGTGCCTGCCGAGCTGTGTCGCTGCAGCTGACTGTCCGATTGGCTTCGACTGTACGGACTCCTACTGCCTCCCGGTCGCAGGCACATGCTCGGCGTGTGTCGACCGCGATGGAGATGAATTCGGCACCGGCAGCTGTCGAGTCGGCACTGGGGGCAATCGCCTCACGCCCCACGATTGCGACGACCGCAACGAGCTGGCGTACTTCGACACCAACGATCTCGAACACAGCTTCCCGATGTACTGCGGCGATTTCGATTACAATTGCGACGGGTTGCGCGACGACGAGCAACAGATTGGGACCGTCGCCTACGGCGCGAGCCACTGCACGGCCTGCGAGGACAGCTGCAGCGGATTGACGGGCAGCGGCATGTTTCTCTGTGAGACGCAGACGGACGGCCTCCCCGCCTGCGTTGCCGGGTGTCTGACGGGGTTCGCGGATTGTAACGGCGACCCCGCCGACGGGTGCGAGACCGACGCGACGGCGCAGGACAAGCTGTACTACAAGGACGCCGACATGGATGGGCGCGGCGATCGAGCCACGGAGACCTTCCACTGCGACGCCGCGGCGGCCATGGCATGGGCGGCGACCCAGGCGGTCGATGTGGTGCAGGTGCCGCCGAACGAGCTGTTGACGGATTGGGAGGATTGCGACGACGACGACGCGGCCACCTATCCCGGCGCCACGGAGATGTGCGACGGCAGAGACAATGACTGCGACGGTTTCGGCGATTCCGCTCCGCAGACGGGGGCTCCCATTGCGGGGGTGGGCGACACGTGCAGCGACGCCACCGACGCGGCGGGCGGCGCGCTGCTTGGTGCTTGTGCCGTGGGCGAGCAGGTGTGCGCAACGGACTCGAGTTCTGGGATGCCCGTCTGGGGGCTGCGATGCGCCCAGACCGTGATGCCGCTGGCCATGGAGGTGTGCGACGGAGTCGACGGCGACTGTGACGGCTCCGCTGATGACGTGGATGCCGTGGGTGTTGGCGACGCGTGCGGAGGCGGCGCGGGTTTCGATGGCTCGATCGACGCCTGCGCAGTCGGCGCCAATGCTTGTGGTCCGACTGGCCTGACCTGCGTTCCGACAAATCCGATGCCGGTGGATGAGCTCCCGGGGTTCGACCAGATCGACAGCAATTGCGACGGTCACGACCGCTATTACGACGCTCAGAACGGCCGGCCCTACGCGATCTTCGTCGACGGCCCACGGGTCGGGGGCACGGGCACCCCGACAGCCCCGTACGGCGATGGAACTCTCAACGCTGCGCTGACCGCGGCTGAGGCGTGTAACGTTCCAACGCCGAGTGGCGCTTCGCGGCGCTGCGACGTGTTCCTGCGTGCGTCCACGACCCCCTACGGTCTCCCCGAAACCCTGGTGCTGCGCGACGGCGTCGATATCTATGGCGGCTTCGACCCGGGCGGCCCATGGACGGACCTGAACGCGAGCACCCAGAGACCGTGCCCCATCGTGGGCGAGCCGTGCGCGGGTCAGACGAAGCTGAATGTGGCGGATCTGTCGTTTGAGAACCACTCCGTGACGACGCTGCCGCAAGCGGTTCGCGATTCGGGAATTGTGGTGGGCGTGCTCGGGAGCAGCATTGTGCAGCCAACGCTGCTCGCCCACTTCACCGTCAAGACAGCCAACGTGGACGCCACCCGACAGAACGGCGACAGCAACTTCGCGATGGCGCTCTACAACGCCGGCGGCGTCACGCTACAGGACATCAACCTCACTTCGGGGAGCGGGGGACGCGGGGCTCGGGGATTGGACGCACTCGACGCCGCGAATCCGACCGGGGCGATCCGTACCTACGTGAAGACGGACACTGCCGAGTACATCGAGCTAAACCCACGATACAATAGCGGAGTCGCGGGCTGCGCAAACGCGACGAACAGCGGTGGAGCCGGCGGGCTGAGCGGGGCCTTCTGGACAACCCCGTCCCTCAAACGCGGAGGGGACGGGACGCGGGGCGCTGGACCCGTGACCGGCGGCCTCGGTGGACTCGGCAACAGCCCGGGGGCGACGACTCGCGAGAGCTTCAACGACCCACCGGGCGCCGGTGACGGCGTCGGCGGAGGATCCAGCGCCAACAGTCCACCGGTTGCGGAAGACCGGTGGGGTTCGTTCAGTTGGTGGCCGGTGTTCCAGCCCAACTTCGGGTCCGACGGAAACAACGGCGGCGGCGGCGGCGGCGGCGGCGGCTCCGGCTACGCATGGAACAATTCCCTTTTGCCATCGAAGTACGCGGCAACCCGAAGCGGTTCGAACGGGGGTTGCGGCGGAAATGGCGGCGGCGGCGGCCAGACGGGAGGTTTCTCGGTCGCGTTGGCGGTCGGCGGCGCGGGCAGTGTCGACGCGACGAACCTCGTCTTGACGGCTGGTGTCGGCGGCAACGGCGGGGCCGGAGGCCGCGGCGGGGACGGTTCCGAGGGCCAGGCCGGAACGAACTTTGTCAACGGTCAGATCTCCCTCTGGACGGGACACGCAGGTCACGGTGCGGGCGGAAACGGCGGGAACGGTGGAGCAGGAGGCGCTTCGATTGCGCTGTGGAGAATCGAGACCGCGACCGTCGTGGGGAGCCCCACATTCAGCGTCGCGGCGGCGGCGGCGGCCGGGGGCGATCCGGGCGAAATCGGCGACCAAGGCGCCAAAGCAGTGCTCATGAACAAGTGCATCGAGAACGCGAGTCTGGATTGCACTCGGCGCGTCGCCGAGGACGGATTGGCGGGTGAAATGGGACCTGCCGGTTTCGTTTGCCAGAGCGCCGCGCGCCCGAACTACACAGACAACGTCAATGCCACCTGCCTCTGAATTGCCGTGCCGGCAAACACCGCTGAAGTGATCCGATGCTCGGATCGCTCTCCGGAGGTCGGCTTCACGACACCTTATCATGGACGTTCGGCTGCTTGAGTGGGCCAGGCTCAGCAGTCGAAGTGCGTGGCGCCGATGCCCCGCACCGCGGGCGATCGTGGCGGGAGCGCCTCGGTTGGAAGGGCCGCTGACCCGCATTCCACCGTCACGACCGCATGGCACGAGCGTTGCTCTGTATCTGGGCGCGAGCCCGAACACGGACGACCATGACCGACACAACTCCAGCGCCCCGCACGATTGTTCTGGCGCTGCTGTGTCTGTTGGCCGCCGGTTGCATGGAGGCGGAGTCCGGCGAGAACATCGTGCGCCGCATGGAGATCCAGGGCGGCACCGTCGACAACTCGACGACTTCGGTCGTCGGTATCCTGATCGACCTCGGTAACTTCCAGGCGATCTGCTCGGGCACCCTCATCGCGCCGAACCTCGTGCTGACCGCTCGACACTGCGTCGCGGAGCTGGCCAGTGAGTTCGTGATCTGCGGGGACTCGCCGTTCGGCGCCGTGTATCCCGCCAACTCGTTCGGCGTCACCACGGAGACGGTCTTCCCGGACAACGCCGCCGGCTACTTGCAGGTCGCCGCGGTCCACATCCCGCCGGGAACCAACGACGCGTGTGGCTTTGACATCGCGCTGTTGGAGCTCGCCCAGAACGTCACGACGACCACCCCGATCGCGCCTCGCATCGATGTCCCGATCACGACCGGCGAGACCTACACCGCGATCGGCTACGGCCACACGGGCAACGGCGCGGGTGCCGGCACACGCCGGATTCTCGGCGGCCGGCGCGTGATGTGTGGCACCGGGACCTGCCCCGTCAATCAGGGGATCGAAGGCGCCGAGTTCGCTGGAAGCGACGGCACCTGCCAGGGCGACTCCGGCGGCGCAGCACTCGACATGCAAGGCCGCGTTCTCGGCGCGCTGAGCCGCGGCCCCGAAGGGTGCGCGGGCTCGGTGTACGCCAGCGTCGACGCATGGGCCGGTTGGCTGCGTGAGATCGGCGCCGAGGTCGCGGTCAACGGGGGCTACGCCGCCGCGCCGTGGGTCGAGCTCGGCATCAGCGAAGTTCCGCTCAACGATCCGGACCTCGATGGCATTCTCGACCCCGCCGACAACTGTCCCGAGGTGCCGAACGCCGACCAGCTGGACCTCGATGCCGATGGCATCGGTGACGAATGCGACCCCGACCTCGACGGCGACGGCAGCCCGAACGACATCGACAATTGCCCGCTGTTCAGCAACCCCGAGCAGCTCGACAACGACCTCGATGCCTTCGGCGACGAATGCGATCAGGACGACGACAACGACGGTGTCATGGACCCCGTCGACAACTGCCAGTTCATGGCGAACGCGAACCAGAACGACGTCTGCTACGGCAACCCGGCGTTTGAGCCGCCCGCCGGCCAGACGCAACCGGAAGTCGCCGCGAACGGCGAGCCGGTCGTGATCATCCGCGAGCAGCAGCCGTCGGTTCACGCCACGGGCCGCGCATGCGCGGGCTCACTGCGGTCCGAAGCGGCGTTCTTCTTCCTGCTGATTCCGTTCCTTCGGTCGCGCCGCCTGCTGCGCGTCTACGGCCGTCGGCGCGTCGTCTAGTCGAGTCATCTTGCTCGCGACAGCCAGCGAGCCGTTCTGCTCCGCTGGTCCGCTGGTCTGCTGGTCCGCTGGTCAACCTCAACATCAAACTTGGACCCGTACTCCGGCCACCGAGCCCCCCACGCGAAGCGTCGAGTAGACCGGCTCCGCAGGCCAGCGAGGGGGCGCACGACGCTTCGCGTGGTCGCTCCGTGGCCGGAGTACGGGTCCAAGTTTGAAGTTGAGGTTGACCAGCGGACCAGCAGACCAGCGGACCAGCGGAGTAGCGGACCAGCGGACCAGGGGACGCGGATTCTTCGGCGCACCCTAAGTGACCATCTATCAGACTAGCGGGTCAGCGGTTTGAACTTGATGCGATGGGGCTGGTCCGCGGCGTCGCCAAGGCGTCGCTTCTTGTCGGCTTCGTACGCCGAGTAGTTCCCTTCGAACCACACCACCTGCGAATCGCCCTCGAAGGCGATCATGTGCGTCGCCATGCGGTCGAGGAACCAGCGATCGTGGCTGATGATCACGGCGCAGCCGGCGAAGTCTTCCAGCGCGACTTCCAGGGCGCGGACCGTCGCGACGTCGAGGTCGTTGGACGGCTCGTCGAGCAACAGCAGGTTGCCGCGCGTGAGCAGGGTCTTGGCGAGGTACACGCGATTGCGCTCACCGCCGGACAGCGTGCCGACCTTCTGCTGCTGGGTGGATCCCTTGAAGCCGAACGCGCCGCAGTAAGCCCGCGAGTTGATCTCCTGCCGGCCCACCGAGAGCACCTCGGCACCGCCGGAGATCTCCTCGTAGACGGTCTTCTCCGAGTTCAGCGCCTCACGAGTCTGCGTGATGTTGGAGATCTGCACCGTCTCGCCGACTTCGAGCGAGCCGCCGTCGGGCGCTTCGTGGCCGAGGATCATGTTGAACAACGTCGTCTTGCCGGCGCCGTTCGGACCGATGACACCGACGATGCCGCCGGGAGGCAGGCGGAACGACAGGTCCTCGATCAACAGCCGATCGCCGAAACCCTTCTTGAGCTTGTCGGCGATGACGACCGTGTCGCCCAGGCGCGGCCCGGGCGGGATGATGATGTCGCGCTTTCGCTTCGAGCCGTCGTCGGCCTCGTGCTCCTTGCGCAGCTCCTCGTACCGCTGGATGCGGGCCTTCGACTTGGCCTGACGCGCGGTCTGGCCCATGCGCACCCATTCGAGCTCGTTCTCGAGCGCCTTGGAGCGTGCCGAGGACTGCTTCTCCTGCTGACGCAGGCGCTCCTGCTTCTGCTCCAGCCACGACGAGTAGTTGCCCTCGAACGGGATGCCTTTGCCGCCCTCGAGCTCCAGGATCCATCGCGTGATGTTGTCGAGGAAGTAGCGGTCGTGCGTCACGACGATCACGGTGCCGTGATACTCGCGCAGCGTGCGCTCCAGCCACGCCACCGTTTCCGCATCGAGGTGGTTGGTCGGTTCGTCGAGCAGCAGCAGGTCCGGTTTGGCGAGCAGCAGCTGACACAGCGCCACGCGGCGCTTCTCACCGCCGGAGAGCACATCGACCTTGGCGTCCGACGGCGGCAGACGCAGCGCGTCCATCGCGATGTCGAGCGTGCGATCGAGGTTCCAGCCGTCGACGACTTCGATCTCATCCTGCAGCTTGGCTTGACGTTCGATCAACGCGTTCATCTCGTCGTCGGTCATCTCCTCGCCAAACTTCATCGACACGTCTTCGAACTCTTGGAGCAGGTCGCGGATGTGCTTGAGCCCCAGCTCCACGTTGCCACGCACGTCCAGCGTCTCGTCGAGCGCCGGTTCCTGGGCGAGGTAGCCGACCTTCGCCTTCGGATCGATCCAGGTTTCGCCCTGAATCTCGGTGTCGATGCCGGCCATGATGCGCAACAGCGTCGATTTACCAGCGCCGTTCGGTCCGATCACGCCGATCTTGGCGCCGGGAAAGAACGACAGCCAGATCCCATCGAGGATCTTCTTGCCGTCGGGGGTGAACTTCTCCAACCCCTGCATCTGATAAATGAACTCTTTCGCCATGGTCGCGCTCCAAGACAAGGTGTCTGCGCGATCGTCTACCGCTTCGGGCCAAGGGCGGCAAGTGCGATACGGTCTGCGGCTCTACACGCAGCCATCATTCTGTTAGGGTAGCCGTGGAGGTCCCCATGTGCATGATCTGCGTAGATTTTCAGAGACAGAAGATGACCCTCAACGACGCTCGACGGGCGTACGGTGAGATGGTCGAGGCGATCGGCCCCGAGCACGCCAAAGAAGTTCAGGTGATGCTCGACGAGGCCGAGCGGGCGGAAAAGAAGGCTGAGAAAGCCAAAAAGTCGCCCTGACTCAGCGCTCCATTTCTCCCACGACATCGCGCTCCAGATACGCGCGCCGCACCGCCGCGTCAGGCCGCGTTGCGAGCGCATGGGAGAGCTTCGCGACCGCCGCCTCGATCCGAATCTGACCGCCGGCCATCGCGCCCGCCGCGGCGAGCGGCAGGCTGTTCTGATACATCCGCAGGTCGATGTGGCCGTTGGATTGCGTGACGACGAAGACATCGACGCCCGCATCGACGGCCCGCGCGACCGCTGGCGCCAAGGGTCGCCCGTGCGTCGGAGTGGTACCGACGCCGTACGCCGCGAGCACGATGCCGCGGATCCCGGCATCGACGAAACCGTCGATCAGGATCGGGTTCATGCCGGGCCAGGTGCGCAGCACCGCGACCTCGTTGTCGAATCGTGCGTCACACGCAAAGGACTCGGTCGACCGCCGGACGTTGTTCGTGAGGTGGATGTCGACCCCTAAGCGCGCCAGCGGCTCGGTGCCGGGGCTGTCAAACGCCCGGTAGTCCCGCGAGTTGGACTTCGTCGCGCGACAGCCGCGCAGCAACATGCCGTCGAAGCAGATCGAGACCTCCGGCACATCGCGTGTCGCCACGTCGACGGCGTCGGCGAGGTTGCGGCGGGCGTCCGAGCGCAACGCGGTGAGTGGCCGCTGCGCGCCGGTGAACACGACCGGCCGGTCGAGGCCGCGCAGCGCGAACGCCAGCGCCGACGCGGAGTACGCCATCGTGTCCGTGCCGTGGATCACGACGAAGCCGTCGTAGTTCTCGCGCTCCTCGGCCACGATGTTCGCCAGCAGCTGCCACTCGTGCTGGGTCATGTCGCTCGAGTCGAGGTTGCAGACGATCTTCGTCTCGACGTCGGCGATCAACCCGAGCTCGGGCACGCGCGACTCGAGGTGCGTCGCGTAGACCGCGGGCTCGAGCGGGGTGCCCGTCATCCCGAGGGTTCCGCCGGTATGTAGAATCAGCACTCGTGGCATCGGCGCAGCATACGCGCTCGCCACGAGTATCGTCGAGTCGAGGCTCGCTAAGAGATCGTGCCGGCGAGCCGCCGAGACGCAACTCGTTTTGTTGGTCGCTCCATATTGTCTAGTGGCGGGGAACATTCGTTCGGGACCGTTGTCGACTACTGCGTCCCCAACGTTGGAGCTCCCATGCACCGCACGCTGCGCGTGGTCGTACTCGTCGCGATCCTGTTCATGATTCCACGCGCCGCCGCCGCATCCATCGGTTCGCTGTCGGTGCCCGGTGGGCGCGCCTGGCTGCCGCTGGAGATCGAGCGCGTCGAGGTGGACGTCACTATCGTCGGGCGACTCGCGCAGACCACCGTGCGACAGACGTTCCGCAGCCACGTCGCGCACCGGACGCAAGGGCGGTACTCCATCCAATTGCCCGAGACGGCGGCGATCTCGCGGCTCGCGATGTCTGTCGGCCCGGAGATCGTGGAGGGTGAACTCGTCGAGAGAGACCGCGCTCGCACGGTCTACGAGGGGATTGTGCGCAGCATGCGCGACCCGGCGCTACTGGAATGGCGCGGTCCAGGCCTGTTCGAGCTGAGCGTCTTTCCGATCGAGCCGCAGGAACGCAAAGTCGTCGTGTTGCGCTACGAAGACGTGCTGCCGGTCGAGCAGGGCCAGGCGACGTATCGCTTCCAACCCGTCGCGGCGCTCGGCGAGTTCGCTGGTGGCAGTGTCGGTCGTTTCGAGTTTCGGCTGCACGCATTGCATGCCCGGATCGAAGGGCACAACGCTCAGGAGTTCGTCCGCGAGGACCTTCGCGGCACCGGACCGATCGTCGTGCGCAATCCACTCGCCGAGCGCGAGGTGTTCGTCGCGCCGTCGACCGTCGGGTCGCACCAGTTCTTCGCCGACATCGCGCTCAACTTGCCGCCGAACACCGGCGATGACGTTCGCGGCCTCGTCATCGCCGTGGACACGTCCGCTGCGGGCGGCTGGGACCGTCTCGAGTACATCCAACAGGTCGCGCGAGCGTTGGCCGACGCCGAGCATTCGCGACCGCTCCGGGTCGTCTCCGGGGCGATCGCGTCGCGCGCGTGCAAGCCGATCGCAACGTCACCGGCGCAGATCGTCGATGAGTGTTTCGCGGCGATGGAGCTGCGGGGCGCCACCGATCTCGCGCAACTCTTGACTGCGTCCGTTGAGGCCGCGAAGGCGCTCGGCGAAGCCGACATCGTGTTGTTCTCCGACGGCATTCCCACCGCGGGATCCCGTGACCTGGGCGCGTTGACCCGCATCGTGTCTGCCGCGGCGCCTCGCGTCGCGCTGTTCACCGTCGCCATCGGCGAGCCGAACCTCGCGGTGCTGCGCGCGCTCGCCGACGCGGGGCGCGGCCACGTGGTCAGCGAGCCGTCCGCCACGAGCGCCGTGGGTCGTGTCCGCGAGGTGCTCCGCGCGCGTCGGACGTGGCGCGTGAACGTCCGATTCTCCAGCGGGAGTGCGCTGCATCTGGCCGCGCCCCAGCCGCGCTGGGTCGGACCGGGAGACCGCGTCTCCGTGTTTGGTCACTCCGCAACGCCGGGAGCCGAGGTCGAATTCACGGCGCGACGCGGCGACGACGTGCTGCGCCGAACCATCGTAGTCGACCGCGCCGGCGCGGTCGTCGCCCCCGACGGCGTGATCGAGTACGCCGCCGCTCGCAGTCAGATCCGAGACCTCGAACGGCGAGGCGTTGCGCCGAAGCGCATCGTCGCCGAGTCCCAACGGTCCGGCGTCATGAGCCGATTCACCTCCTACCTCGTCTTGGAGAACGCCGCCGCGTTCCAGACCCACGGCATCGAGCGCAGAAAGCAC
>JBFIHF010000133.1:0-15473 GCA_041601915.1 Bradymonadaceae bacterium | reverse complement strand
TCCCGCGGAGCGAATCAGGAGGCCACGAGACGCGGCCCCTGGCCGCGTTTCGTGGCCGAGTAATGAGCGGAGCGGGTCCCGGCACCGCCGAGCGACCGCGTCCGCCAGCCTGCGAAGCTTCCGGTTTCCGGTTTCCGGTTTCCGCTCCGGCTCCCGGTTCCTGGTCTACAGCAGCTTCGCGAACTCAGCGTCGAGGAACATGCGGCGCGCTTCGACGCGGCGCAGCTTGCCGGAAGTCGTCTTGGGAACCTGTCCCGGCGGCACGAACACCACGTGCTTGGGGTTGCACTCGATCGCGTTGATGAGCAGCTTGCGGACCTCACGGCGCATCTCGATCAGCGCCGGCCGGTCCGTCGCGCGGGTCTCCGCGATCAGCGCGATCTCGTCAGTAGACTCGACCCCGTTGCGCACCGCGAACGCCACGACACATCCGGTGCGGACGCCGTCGACGCGCTGGGCGATTCGCTCGATGTCGTGCGGATAGAAGTTTCGCCCGTAAGTGATGATGAGGTCTTTGAGCCGTCCGGTGATGTAGAGCTCGCCGTCGCGCAGAAAGCCCAGGTCGCCCGTCTGGAGCCAGCCGCCTTGAATCGTGCGTTCCGTGGCGTCCGCGTTGCGAAAGTAGCCGCGCATCAGAGAGGGCGACTGCACGAGAATCTCGCCCTGTTGATTGTCGCCGAGCACCTCGCCCTGGGCGTTGACGATGCGGACGCGGTTCGTGAGCAACGGGGTTCCGACGCTGACGACGTCCATGGCGTCTGCAGCGGTCGACAGCACGGCGCAACTGTCCTGCTCGAGCTTCGCGCGGTCGAGGCGAAGGGTCCGGACGGGGGCCAACAGCTCGGTGAATGTCACGGCGAGGGTCGCCTCGGCGAGCCCGTACACCGGCAGAATCACGTTCGGAGGCAACTTTGCGGGGGCGAACTTGTCCTGGAATGCCGCGAGCACGTCGGGGTCGATCGGCTCCGCACCGCACAACATCACGCGGACGGCCGATAGATCGAGATGCTGGATCACGTCGTCCTTGAGACGGTTCACGCACAGGGCGTAGCCGAAGTTCGGCGCCACGGTAATCGTGGCGCGCTTCATCGACATCGCCTGCAGCCAGAACGCGGGGTCGGTCAGGAACACCTCCGTCGCCATCAGGTTCGTGCCGATCCCGCTCGCCAGCGGGTACAGACAGCCGCCGATGAGCCCCATGTCGTGGTACAGCGGGAGCCAGCTGACGCAGACGTCATTGGGCCGTGCGTCGATCCCGGCGCGGATCGCATCGAGGTTCCACAGCAGCGAGTGGTGGGTGAGCTCGACGCCCTTCGGATCGCCCGTGGAGCCGGATGTGTACTGCAGCATCGCGACATCTTCGTGTCGTGTCGCGTGAGGCTCGAAGCCTTCCGTCGTCCCCGTGACATCGGCGGCCGAGAAGATCGTCTCCAGGCCCGGGCACCACTCCTTGAGGCCGCTCAGCGTGTCGACGAGGTCGTCGTGCGTCGCGAGCAGCTTGGCACCGCTGTTGTTGATGACCGGCGCGCGACCCTCGAGAAACGGCGGGAGATACTCCTCTTTCAGCGGCACCATCGAGGCGAGCGGCACCGCGATTCCGCCGGCGTACAGCACGCCGAAGAACGCGTGGAGGAAGTCCGCGGAGGTCGGCATGCAGATCGCGACGCGGTCGCCGGGTTCGATGCGCTCGGCGAACCACGCGCCCCAGCGCAAGGATTCTTCGCGCAACTGGTCGCGGTCGGTGTCGACCATCGAGCCCATGCGGCCCACGATGGTGATCTGCGAGGGCGCGCCCTCCACGAGGTCGGCGCGAAGCACATCACACACCGATGCGCAGCGGTCGAGAATTGGCGTGGCCATTTGTGACTCCCGAATCAGTTTTGTCGAAACGGGCGGAACGTAGCGCCCCCGAGGGGCGGACGCAACCCCTTCGCCCAAATTTGGCGTTCCGGCCCCCGCACCACCCCTTGTAAACGTGGTAGAGAGTGCATACATAAGACAAACCCCGAGAGAGAGAGGCAGTCATGGCGCTCATTCCCCCACTCAATCTCAAGGAGTGGATCGACGAACATCGCGATCTGCTCAAGCCGCCCGTCGGAAACAAGAAAGTCTGGGAAGACACGAACTTCGACGTCTTCGTGGTCGGCGGTCCGAACGCCCGGAAGGATTATCATATCGACCCCGATGAGGAGTTCTTCCTCATGATCGAGGGCGAGATGACGCTGAAGGTCGTGGACGACGGCGAGTTCAAGGACATCCGCATTCGCGAAGGCGAGATCTTCCTGCTGCCGCCCTACGTCCCGCACTCTCCGCAACGTCCGGCGGGGAGCATCGGGCTGGTCGTCGAGCACAAACGCGACGAGGGCAAGCTCGACGGCCTGCGATGGTATTGCGAAAACTGCGACGCCGTCGTGCACGAGGAGTTCTTTCAGCTCCACGACATCGTCAAGCAGTTGGGCGGCGCGATCAGCGGGTTCTGGGCCGACGAAACGAAACGAACCTGTCAGAACTGCGGCGAGGTTTTGCAGAAGTGAAGATCGATATCCACGCCCACATCTTGCCGTCGGATTGGCCGAACCTCCGCGAACGCTACGGCTATAGCGGATGGATGCAGCTCAAGGTCGAAGACGGCTGCGGGCGCATGATGAAGGACACCGAGTTCTTCCGCGCCGTGGACCCGAACCTGTGGGATCCCGCGACTCGCCTGACGGAGAGCGACGCCGACCGCGTCGATGTCCAGGTGCTCTCGACAGTGCCGGTGATGTTCAGCTACTGGGCGGAGCCCGAGGACACGCTGGACCTGTCGGTGTTTCTGAACGACCACATTACGAGTGTCGTCGAGCGCTATCCGAAGCGGTTCATCGGATTGGGCACCGTGCCGATGCAGGCGCCGGACCTCGCCGCGCGCGAGATCGAGCGCTGCATGAACGAGCTCGGCCTCGCCGGGATCGAGATCGGCACGCATGTGAACAACATCAACCTCGACCACGAGATGTTCGAGCCGATCTGGGAGACGGCGGAGAAGACCGGCGCCGCGGTGTTCGTGCATCCTTGGGACATGATGGGGTTCGAGCAGCTGCGCAAGTACTGGATGCCGTGGCTCGTGAGCATGCCGGCGGAGACCTCGCGGGCGATCTGCTGCCTGTTGATGGGCGGGGTGTTGGAGCGCTATCCGAAGCTGCGGTTCGGCTTCGCACATGGCGGTGGCTCGTTCCCCGGGACGCTGGGGCGCATCAACCATGGCTTCGACGTGCGCCCCGACCTGTGTCAGATCGAGACGACCACGCCGCCGAGCGCCTTCGTCGACAAGCTGTACTTCGATAGCCTCGTGCACGACCCGATGGCGCTGAGATTTCTCGTCGACCGGATTGGCGCGGACCGCCTGGCCCTCGGCACGGACTACCCGTTTCCGCTCGGCGAGCACCGCCCCGGAAAACTGGTCGAGGAGTCGGAGCTGTCGCCCCAGATCAAGGAGCGCATCCTGAGCGGGACCGCGCTGGAGTGGTTGAACCGCGTGCGCGAAAACTACGAGACCGACGCGAGCCGCGCCCACTCTGCGAGCCTGCTCGTATGATCGTGCGGGCCGACTGGGGCGGCCGCGAGGTCCAGATCGACCTCGGGGCTCCGCACGATATCTCGATCGAGGTCCAGTTTGGTGGGGAGCAACCCAACGCGTTCGGCATCGACCGCGCCGTCGCGGAACCCTATCGCGTCGGCGACTGGGTCGGTGACACCCGGGAGGGCGGCAGCGTGAACTGCTTTGTCGTGACCCTGTGCCCGCACGGCAACGGCACCCACACCGAGTGCGTCGGCCACATCGTCGACGAGCGCGTCGCGATCGCCGACATCCTGCAGGATACGTTGATGCCCGCATGGGTCGCGTCGGTGCCCACGACGCAGATCGGTGGGGTTGAAGAGCGTTATGCCGCGCCTCATGATCCCAACGATCCGGTTGTGACGAAGGCCCACCTCGAGCACGCGCTTCAGGACTGCCCGGACTTCGTATCGGCGCTCGTGATTCGCACGCTTCCCAATGAGCTGTCGAAGCGCCATGCGATGTTCTCGGGGAACAACCCGCCGTTTCTGTCCACCGACGCGATGGAATGGGTTCGCGCGCGAGGGTTTCGACACCTGCTCGTCGACTTTCCGTCCGTGGATCGGGAGGACGACGGCGGTGCGCTGCCGAATCACCGTATCTACTGGGACATCTCGGCGGGGTCCCGCGCCGTCGCAGCGCGGCCCAGCACGCGGACGATCACGGAGATGGTCTACGTCGACGAGGCGCTGCGCGACGGATTGTGGGCCCTGGTTATCCAGATCCCCCACTTTGCGCTCGATGCGGCACCGTCGCGCGTCCGCCTATTCCCAGTCGATCCGGCCAATAGTTTCTAGTCGGAAACAATTAGATGATGACTGGCCGATTGTTCTCGTGCGTGGCTTGTCTATGTTTGGGTCTGTCAACGCGCGCTAGCGCACAACCCGAGAGGCCCAAGATGACGACTTTCAACTGGCAGTTCGACGCCGCACACTCCGAGATCGGTTTCATCGTGAAGCACATGATGTTCGCGAAGGTCCGTGGCAGCTTCGGCGAATGGACCGGTGAGTTCCAATTCGATGAGTTGGAGCCAGCCAACAATCTCGCAACGGCGACCATCGACGTATCGACGATCACGACCGGCAACGACCAACGCGACGAGCACCTCCGGTCGGCGGACTTCTTCGATGTCGCGACCTATCCCGAGCTACGCTTCGTGAGTTCGGCGTGGGAGGCGAGCGAGCACGGCTACCGCGTCACCGGCGACCTGACGATCCGGGACATCACGCGCCCCGTCACGCTTCAGGTGACGCACAACGGATCAGCGACCGATCCGTGGGGAAACACGCGGATGAGCCTGTCGGTGGTGGGCCAGCTGAACCGCAAGGAATTTGGCCTCACGTGGAATCAGGCCCTCGAGGCCGGCGGCGTGCTCGTGGGCGACGAAGTGAAGCTGGAGCTCGACGTCCAGGCGATTCGGGCCGAACAGGTCGTCACCTCCGCAGCCTGAGCGCTTTTTACTAAAACTACTTTCGTTCCGTCTCGGTTCGCGCTACGCATCCTAACAGGAAGACCCTCACCACGATGGAGCGCGAGATGGACTACAGAGACGTAGTCGTCGCACTGACGGATCTCACCCCGCAGACCAAGCGCGCGGCGCTCGACGAGCTCATGTCGGCGACCGACGAAGAGCTCGAAGGGCTGTCGCTGTTCTTGGCTCGCCTGCTGAGCACCGACGCCGGCCGAACGGTCGGTGTGTGGGCCGTAGGTGCGCTCGTGGCGTTGTGGCGCGAGGAAGTCGAGTTCGCTGTGGCGCGCGGCGAGTCGCCGACCGGGCTGGGTTGGCCGGTCATCGAATCGGTGCGGCAGCGTTGCGTGCCGATCTTGTTCGAGCTGCGCACGATGTGGTTCGGCTGGAACGAGTGGGACGACTGCTTGATCGTGGCGCCGTTGGCCGCCCTCAAGCGCGACGAGTGGTACGATGCGGCGGCGAACGTGCTGTTCGTGATGTCGGGTCGCAACACGTCGGCGGCCGTCGAAGCGCGGGAGATGCTCGAGCGCTGGTTCCGCGTGCCCCTCAGCACACAAGAGCGGGCGGCGCTGTAAGCGAAGCGGCTCAGCGCCCTTTGAAATCGGCGTCGCGGCGTTCCAGGAACGACTGCATCCCCTCCATCGCGTCCTCGCTGACCATGAGTTGACGCGCCTCACTCATCATCGCTTCCACCGCAGCCGCTGGGCCATTCGCTCGTGCGACGCGCGCGTTGCGCAGGGATGCCTGCACCGCGAGCGGTGCCTGGCGCGCGATGGTCGTCGCGATCGCGGTCGCGCGGGCGACGGCGGTGTCGCGGTCGGGCGCGACCTCTTGGACGAGGCCGATGCGCAACGCCTCCGGCGCGTCGAACCGATCGCCGGTGAGCAGGTATCGCATCGCATTTCCCCAGCCGCACTGATCGGCGAACCGGATCGTCGCCCCGCCAAACGGCATGATGCCTCGCGCAACCTCGATCTGTCCGAATCGGGTGTCCGCCGCGGCGACGACGATATCGGCCGCCATGGCGAGCTCCATCCCGATCGTCAGGCAGTGGCCCTGCACCGCCTGAACCAGCGGCTTGCTACGTGCCGGCCCGATCAGGCCGAGCGGGTCGATGCCGGCGCCAAACAGATCTTCTCCGCCCGCCACGGCCGGGCCGACATCCGCGAGGTCGAGGCCCGCCGTGAAGTGGTCACCGTGGGCGAACAGCACCGCACACCACGCCTCGGAGTCTTCGTCGTAGGCGGTGTAGGCCTCGGCGAGCTCACGCAGCATCTGGCGGTCGAACGCGTTGTATTTGTCGGCGCGGTTCAGCCCGATCAGGAAGACGTGTCCATCGCGCGCAGTCGTAACTCGAGGTTGGCTCATCGATCGATCTCCGAAACGGGGAATCTCGGTATCGCATCGCGCCGCCGATTAGTCGAGGTGCGGCCCGTAGTATCGGGCGTAGGTCCGCGCAATGTTGCGCAATACCTTGTGCTCCGCGGAATCCCGCATCTCGTCGCGGTCGGCGGTGGGCGGTCGCTTTTTCGGGGTCGGGTCGGCGGGCTCCGGCGGCCGCGGCGCGTCGCTTTCAGGTTCCTGGGCGAACCGCGTCCAGTGGATCGATTTCATGTGGAGCTCCATCGCGCACCTCAGAAAGGACGGCCGCAGGCACCTCGGGAAAGGCGCCTGCGGCCTGCTCGTCAGGGACGAACGAGAACGTGAATGACTCGTTACTCGCCCCCAGAGATATCCGGTGATCGCGCACAACCCAACGAAAAGGTCCTGAAAGAACCTCGTTCAGGTATCGTCAGGGGCCGTGGTCACGGCAGCGGGTAAAAGCTCACCGCGACGCGGTTCCCTTCGGGATCCCGCGTGTAGCTCGTGTACGCGGTGCTGTCTTCGACCGGCGCCCCGGCTTCGGCGAGGCGCGTGAGCCAGCCGTCCCGCTCGTGCTCCTCGATGCGCACGGCGAGCAGAAACAGGCCGGGGGCCATCGTCACCGGTGCCGTGGAGGTTTGGGGGTCGATGCGTTCGATCATCAGCACTGCGCCCCCGAGGCTGAGCCACACGGAGCGCAGTTCGTCGCCATCAAAGTGGCGCGTGACCTCGGGGAGCCCCAGTACATCGCGGTAGAATGTGGCGAGGCGGTCCGGATCACGCGCACCGAGTGCCACGTGATGCAGGGTCGTCACGGCGCCGTTTCGGGCGAGCATTGAAACACGCTCGGGGCGCTGGTGGCCTGTGGGCTAGGACGCACGAGGGTCGCCACGTAGGTGCTCGACGTCGTGGTCGACTGAACGCGCTGGGCGCCGAGATACACGACGGCGGTCTCCAGCGCGATGTCGGCGCCGGGGTCGATGATGACCTCGAGCCGCATGCTGTTCGGCAGCCCGGTGAACTCTCGGAAGAGATCGGCGGGGACGGCGGCCGAGCCCTGGCTCGCACCAAACGCCGCGGAGGCGACTTCGGCACCGGTGGTCGAGTCGATGAGCCTCAACTGCGCTGCGGCGGTGCCGTTGTTTCCGCTGTCGTGAAAGTACACTTCGAGGGTGTTGGGGCTCTTCTGTCGCAGTTGGATCGAGTACTCGCCGCCAGACAGCGCGGACGGGCTGTACACGGGACGTCCCTCGCCGCGATACCAGCCGCGGTTCTGCAGCAGCACGGCCGCGGGGTCCTCAAGGACGAGACCCGGTGCGGGGTTGCGCGAGTAGACGTGGAACACGTCGAATCCGCCGGCGGGCACCGCGACGACCGTCGGGAACCAGATCGTGGTGTCGCTGCGGTTCCAGGTCGAGTTGAAGCCGAGCAGGCGATTGACTTCCATATCCGGCGCCGCGACGACGCGAACATCCGCGCCCCCGGGGTCTGCTCCCATCGCCACGAGTTGCGAATGCGCGAAGGCGTGCTGCACGACCACGCCGTCGAGGACGGGCGTCGCCGCGCCGGGCGGGTTGTAGACGATGAGTGCCTGACGGGACTGATAGGCGGTGTCCCACCACGGCTCGACGGCGTTGATCGAGGCGCAGGTGTCGCAGTTGGGGCCGAACGCGTTGCTCGAGCACGTGTCACAGGCCGCGCCTTCGAACCCGGGTGCGCACGCATTGCATGCGCCGCCCGCCCAGCCCCGGTCGCAGATGCACATCCCGTCCACGTCGCAGGCGCCATTGACGCAGCCCGCCGCGCAGCTCGGGCACGAGATGCCGGTGGAGCCGTTCGGGCACTCACACTCCCACGTGCCGTCGCCGGTTGAGGTGCAGGTTCCGTCGCCGCAGGGATCGCTGAGACACGCGTCGACGATGCACATGTCGTCGACGAGGATCTCGTCGTCCGCGCACATCGTCGTGGTGTTGTTCGACGTATTGTTGGTCGTGTTGTTGGTGGTGTTGTTCATCGACATGTCGACCGCACAATCACCGCTGGGCGACTGGGTATAGCCGACTTCGCAGTCATCGCAGTCGCTGCCCGTGTACCCAATGTCACACGAGCATACGCCGCGCCCATCTTCGATCTCGCAGACCCCGTGGTTGTTACACCCACGGTCGTTTCGGCAGCCGCTGGACGGCAGGCCTGTGAGGGGATCGCCGAAGTTGCAGCCCGCGGTGAAACACATCAACGCCAGCGCGGTGAGCAGCAAGTTCGGACCGCAGCGAACTACGTCGTACATTCAGAAGCTCAAGTGATAGTGTCGCATGACCTGAAGATGAGGTTTTACCACGACCGGCGATGTGAACCAATCTCTTTGGAATCCGTGCGTGTGGAGCCGTCGCGGCGCCCGTCGGCGTTCGGAACCGGATCGAATCGTCGTCGCGCTTGCACGCGGAGTTGTGGGTGTCCTATCACAGTGATTCAACGAGTCACTGAGCCCAAGGACGTCGTGCGAAGGCGCGATCCGCACGTGATCAAGTCGATGGCGCCGGCGGCGCTCGTCGAGGAGTTCCGCCCGCTCGTCGGCTCGATCGTGAACAAGATTCGTCACCAACTGTCCGTGCGGGTGTCGATCGAGGACCTCGAGTCCTATGGCTATGAGGGTCTGCTCGAAGCCCAGAGTCGCTTCGATCCCGACGACGGCAGTTACTTCGCGAGCTACGCGTACTACCGCATCCGGGGCAGCATCCTCGACGGGTGTCGCCGGGAAGGGTGGGTCGGGCGCGCGCGATTGCGCAGCGCCAAGCGCATGCGGGCGATGGACGAGATGTTGGAGAGCAGTGCGGAGTCCGAGCGAGACGCGCCGGCCCCCGAGTCCTTGTCGGATGCCATCAACCGCGTCACCCAGGTCGTGGATGCGGCGGCGACGATCTACCTGCTCAGTGACTCGGACCTCGATGGCCTCGGGTCGGTGGAACCGTCACAGCTGGACGGCTTGGAGCAGCAGACCGAGCAGGTGTTGCTGCGTCGGGCTCTCGACACGCTCACCGAAGAGGAGCGCGAAGTGGTCCAACGCTTTCATTTCGACGAGGAGCCGATGGCCGAGATCGCGGTGGTGTTCGGCAAGTCACGGTCGTGGGTCTCGCGCGTCAATGCGCGCGCCCTCGGCAAGTTGCGAGACCACATCCTGAGTCGCGAGTGATTGTCGTCGTCCGTTTTGCGGCGATGATCGCGATCTGCGCGTCGACCATCATCAGCCCCGGTCCTGCGGCGGCGCAGGTTGAAGACGTGCCGGCCGAGGTCGTCGAGCTGCCGCCCCGCGACAGCTTCGCGCTCAAGGTCGGCTTCCTGAACTCGTGGCTGTTCGACTCCAACCAGGGTCGTCCGTTCATCTACCTCGACTTCGGTTTGCGGCTGAAGACCGACGAGTTCTACATCGACGCCAAGTTGCCCGCGATTGTCGCGGGGCTCGACTTCGTCGTCTTCCACTTGCAGCGCGCGTTTGGCGTGCGCTCGCCGTTCAACCTCTTTGAAGCGCTGAATCAGCCGATCCAGTACGGCGCCTACCTCGAGCCCGCGAACCTGAAGCTCGGTCAGACGTTCCTGCTGGAGCTGGGCCCGACCACGCCGCTGCGGCTGACGCTGGGGATCTTCACGCTGCTCGACTTCGTCTTCTTCGAGCTCGCGCTCG
Organism: Bradymonadaceae bacterium; assembly: GCA_041601915.1. Taxonomy (GTDB): domain Bacteria; phylum Myxococcota_A; class Bradymonadia; order Bradymonadales; family Bradymonadaceae; genus JBFIHF01. Next base: position 5,366 of record JBFIHF010000133.1, on the reverse strand, counting down.
TCCAGCGGGCGCCCGAGGATTTCAAGACCATTGACGACCCCGATGCCAACGATCCCTTTGTGGTCGGCGTGGGAGGGTTCGTCTCGATCGGCGGGAACGCACCGCTGTCGGAGTGGGATCTGGCGATCGGGACGGGGCCCGACATCTATCAAAACCCCGGCTACGTCACGAACCGCGGCTTTGTCATCTTCGGGGACCTCGACCTGCAGATCGACCCGCTGCGCGACGTCGGTGCGTACATCCGCGCCCGGTTGTCGACCTACACGCACACCCAACCCATCGTTTGGACGATGGTGTTGAGCTACGGCGTGGCACTGAAACTGTTGTAGAGATCACGACCTGCCGCGGTTAGTTTGAGCGCGTGGCCGTTCGCTCGACCGGAGAAGCCCCATGGCTGACGAAGTCGATCTTCAGCGTCGCGTCGAGATCCTCGAAGCTGAGGTTCGCGAGCTTCGCGCGCAGATGCAAGAGCTGGGCGCCCAAACGGGCGACGTCGACTCACCCCCGCCGCCGCGGACCGCTGTTCAGGATCCGCCGCCGCCCGTGTCGTCCGAGCCCGTGCACCCGGAGCCCGTCGGCCCAACGCCGGCGGTCGAAACAGGTGCTGGCATCGGCGGAACGATCGCCAAGGTCGGCATGCTGCTGCTGCTGCTGGGCGTCGGATTCCTGCTCAAGTATGGCTACGATCAGGGCTGGCTCACCGAGACGACGCGAGCGGGGCTCGGCGGGCTCACGGGCATCGTGTTGTTGGCCACGGGGCTGTTGCAACGGCGCACGAACGCGATGCTGTCCGCCGTGCTGTTGGGTGGTGCCGTCGTCACGTTCTACGGCTCGACGTTTGCGGCCTTTACGCTCTATGCGCTCATCGGATGGTCGTTTGCCATGGCCTGCATGGTCGGCACGTCGATGCTCGGGTCGGCCCTCGCGCTCACCCAGGATCGACCGTCGTTGGCGTCGATCTCCGCGATTGGCGCGCTGTCGACGCCGTTCTTGCTCGAGACGCCAGAGGGTTCGGTCGAGATGCTCGCGGGGTACACGATCGTCGTCCTGATGGGGACCACTGCGATCTACGTGCTCCGCGGGTGGCCGTCGCTGCTGTTCAGCGCCGGGCTCGGTGGTCTCGCGGTGATGGCGATGCTCGTCGGACTCGGGGACAACCCCGAAACCGCGACCGCCGTTGTGCTCGTCGTCGCCTCGATCCTGGCCGTCGTCGCCTCCTCGTCGATGGCGCCCATGATCCGATCACGCGGCGAGTCACGCGAGCTGTCCGGCCTCGAGCAGGGGTTCGTGCTGTTCGTGCCGACCGCCGCGATCTGGCTGTTCTCGAAGTTGATTCGCGATTCGGTCGTGTTGGAGGCGGGGCTCGTCGCGGGGCTCGGGCTGGCGTACTTCGCGCTCCGAGCGCTGGCCACGGCCAACGCACGGACGTGCACGGTGATCGCGAGCACGCTGACCGGAGCAGCCCTTGGAATCCTGGTCGGCATCGAGCCGCTGGTGACGGCGCTCGCAGGCTTCGCAATCGCCGCACACGCCTTTGGCGCTGCGGGCCCCCAGGCGCTTCGAGTGGCCGGATATCCTGCGCTCGCGGCGCTCGGGATCTGGTCCTTCGCACTGCTCTTCACGGATGTCGTCGCCCCGCCTTTCATCAACGCGAGTGGCTTGCACCTCGTGCTCGCCGTGGCCACGCTGTTGGCGGTCGCGTGGACCTACCAGGGGAGCGTCGCGCGCTGGATTCACGTCTACGTCGCGACCATCGCCGGCATGATCGTGGTGGTGCATCAGCTGACCGACACCGCAGGCGGCGACGTCATCGCGACGTCGGTCTGGGGCGTCTTCGCGCTGACGATGCTGGTCGCCGGCGTGGTGCGGGAACACGGGAAAGCGCAGGCCCTCGGCCTCGCCGTGATCTTGATCACCGCCGCGAAACTCTTGATCTTTGATCTGGAGTCGGTCAGCACAATCTGGCGCGTGGTGCTGTTCATGACGTTCGGCGCTGCGATGCTCACCATCAGCTACCTGGTTCCGCGCTGGCAGAACCGCGCAAAGTGACAGACGGAGTTCCGATGAGTTCGCACAATGGAGATGACGCGTATCGGGCGGCGTGTGCCCACGACCGCATCGGCGAAGAGGCCGAGGCGATCCCGGACTACGAGCTCGCGCTGCAGTTGGGGCTGTCCGACGAGGACACGGCCGGCGCGATGCTGGGCCTCGGAAGCTCGCTACGCAACGTCGGCCGCTTCGCCGACGCGGTCGCGGTGCTCAAGGAAGGTGTCCAGCGGTACCCGCAGAACGCGGGCCTGCGTGCGTTTCTCGGTTTGGCTCACCACTCCAACGACGAGGCGGCCGCCGCGGTCGGCGTGCTGCTCGACCTCGTGATCGAGCACGCACCGCTGGACGGCTACGACCGCGCGTTGAGCCACTACCGCGACGAGCTCGGCTAGTCGCGTCGATACATCGTGACGACGCACGCGCCGCCCAGGCCGAGGTTGTGCTGCAGCGCGACACGCGCGCCCTCGACCTGACGTTTCTCGGCTTCGCCACGCAGCTGCCAGACGAGCTCGGTGCACTGCGCAAGGCCCGTCGCGCCTAGCGGGTGACCTTTCGAGAGCAGGCCGCCCGATGGGTTCGTCACGAACTTGCCGCCGTAGGTGTTGTCGCCGTCCCAGATGAACTTCTCCGCCTCACCTTCCCCACAGAGCCCGAGGCCTTCGTAGGTCAGGATTTCGTTGGCGGAGAAGCAGTCGTGCAGCTCGACGACATCGACGTCGTCCGGGCCGAGACCGGCTTCTTCGTAGACCTGTTTGGCCGACGAGACGGTCATATCGTAGCCGACCATCTTGATCATCGACTTCTCTTCGAACGACGACGCGAAGTCTGTCGCCATCGCTTGTGCCGCGATGTAGACGGGGTTCGAGATGCCGTGCTTCTTGACGAACTCGTCGCTCGCGAGCACCGCAGCAGCGGCACCGCAGGTCGGCGGGCAGCACTGATAGCGGGTCAGCGGGTCGAACACGTCCGGCGAGTTCATCACTTCTTCGAGCGTCAGCGTGTCCTGGAACAGCGCGAACGGGTTGTTCTTGGCGTGCTGGCGCGCTTTGACGGCGATCTGGCCGAACGTCTCGCGCTTCATGCCGTACTTCCAGCGGTACTCGCGGCCCGCGCCGCCAAACATCTGCGCGGTGGGTGGTGCTGCGCCGAAGCCCTGGACGTCGTTCATGACGTCGAAGTGCATGTCGATCGGCGGCGTGCGGTCCGTGAACTTCGAGCCGAGCGCGCCGCGCTCCATCTGCTCGAAGCCGACGACGAGCACGCACTCCGCGATCCCGCCTTCGATGGCCTGCTTGCCGAGCATCAGCGCGCTGGAGCCCGTCGAGCAGTTGTTGTTCACGTTGAAGACCGGGATCCCGGTCAAGCCGACTTCGTAGACGCTACGCTGCCCGCACGTGGAATCGCCGTACACGTAGCCGGCGAAAGCCTGCTGGATCTCGGCGTAGTCGACGCCGGAATCCTTCAGCGCCGTGCGCATCGCGCCCGCCGCCATGACGTAGTACTCGTCGCTCTTGCCAGGCTTACCGAACGGCACCATTCCGACGCCGATAACATTGACTCTTCGTCCCATCTGGTTCTCCTCGTCTGATTCGTTCGGTTACGCGAGTCCCTTCAGGAACGCGAGGTTATGTGCCTTCTGCATGTCGCCTTCGACGGACAAGATGCCTTGCATGAACAGCTCTTTGACGTCCGGCGCCGCCCCGGCCAACTCGGCGAGGTGCGCGTCTTCGATCGTGAGCGTCGTCGCCGCCTCCGCGTGCCCTTGCGTCACGACACCGGCGCCCGTGAGATCGACGATCCACGAGCTGTCCGGTGAGGTCACGTTGAACTGAAGCACGGCACCGACTTCCTTCGCGAGCCCTGGATTCGCGCTCAACCGCGCCTGCAGGCCCTCGAACACCTTCGATGCGAGGACCGCCGACGAGGTTTCGCCCGCTCCCGCGGTGGCCCCGGCGAGCAGGCTTCGGCCGTCCGCGCGCGCCTTGGCTACGGCGGCTGCGGCCTCCTTCGGGTCGATCTTCTGCAGGAAGTCGAGCTTCTGCGACGCCATGACGTCGCCCGAGATTTTCAGCTTGCCCGTCGAAAACAGCTTCATCGGGTCCGCTTCGCCACTTGTCATGAGCAGGAAGTCGTCCTGGGTCAGCTCGAGCGTGCAGTCGGCTGTCCCGCCGCCTGCCGCGACGCGGCCGGCCTTGAGGTCGATCAGCCACGACGAGTCGGGTCCGGTGAGGTTGAACAGGAACGACTTGCCGATCTGCGTCAGCGCGTTGTTGCCTTCGACGTAGCTCTGGATGCCGAGGAAGATGTCCTCGACGACGTTGCCACTGGGTGCGGCAGCCTCTGCCGGAGCGCCACCGCTGCCGCCGCGAGCCTTCGCGGCGTTCATCACGAGCTGCGGGTCCATCTTCTGCAGGAAGTCGAGCTTCTGCGAGGCCATCAGGTCGCCGGAGATCTTCAGCGCCCCGGAGCTGAACAGCTTCATCGGATCGGCCTTGCCGGCACACATGTCCATGAAGTCGGCATCTGTCAGCTGCAGCGTACAGTCCGGCTTGACCGACTCGCCCTTGCTCACCGTGGCGTTCGGACAATCGAGCGTCCACTTCGAGTCGGGGTTCGTGAGCTGGAACTGGAACACCTTGCCGATGCGCTTCACGTCTTCGCTCTTCGAGGCAAAGTGCCCCTTGATGCCTTCGAACACATCGACGGAGATCGGCTCGGAGGTCGCAGCCGGCGCAGCAGCACTGGCGGGCTTGGGCTTCGCAGCCTTCTTGGGGATCTCGTCGTAGAACTCGACGGCGGCGCGGGTCACGACTTCGGCGTCGCGCTCCTTCACCTTGCAGCGGAAGACGATGCGGTTGTCCGACTCCTTCCACATCTCCGTCACGAGCGTCTCGCCGGGTACCACGCTGTCGGCGAAGCGGACCTCGATCGACTTGAACTTGCGTGGGTCGCCGCCCGCGAACGTGTTCACGACGTGACGTGCGGCGAAGCCGTAGGTGCACAGGCCGTGCAGGATCGGTCGGTCGTAGCCGAACGCCTTGGCCATGCCCGGATCGGCGTGCAGCGGGTTCCAGTCGCCGGTCAGGCGATACAGCAGCGCCTGGTTGGCCTCGATTTTCTGTTCCACCGTGGCGTCCGGCGCGCGATCCGGCGGTACGTTGGTCTCTTCGACGGGGCCGCGATCGCCGCCCCAGCCGCCGGCGCCCTTGACGAGCGTCGTGATGCGGTTGCGCGCGAGCACGTCGCCGTCTTCGTCGAACGACTCGACCTCGGTGACGATGAGGGCGTGCTTGCCCTTGTCCCAGATGTCGGAGATG
>JBFIHF010000132.1:0-15533 GCA_041601915.1 Bradymonadaceae bacterium | reverse complement strand
TTGTGCGCCGCAATCTCGGCGTCCGTGCGCAGGTCGGCGGCGTTGATCGGGATCTCGGTCGTCTTGCCGTCGATCGTGACGCGGACGATGTGCTTCTTCACCCACCACTCGTGATGCCGAGTCGCACCGCTGTGGTGCTTGAAGGTGAACGAGATCACGTTCACCTCGCTCCACTTGTCGGTGTGCAGCGCCGACGTGACGCCGTCCCAGGGCTGATCTGTTTGCGCGACGGCCGACTGCGGCAGCACCAGCAGCGTCAGCAGCAGGAGCAGCCTCACTCGCCGCTCGGCGTCTCGAGGTGACCATCTGCGCGGGGCAGAAACGGTCGTCCGATCACGGTCATGATCGGGAAGAAGCGGATCTTGTGCAGGATCGGGTTCAGCCACCCGAACGTGATGCAGTAGTACGTGTCGTGCGGGGGGGCGTGGTGGCGTTCGTGATCGGCCTTGTTCAGGATCAGCCGCAGGTGCTGCATCCACTGCACCGGCTTGGGCACCGATTCGGCGTGCGCCCAGGCGTGGACCTGATTGGTCAGAAAGATCGCCATCGTGAACGCGACGGTCCACAGCTCCAGCCACGCCGCGCTCATCGGCGACACCAGTGCCTGCACGTTCGCCACGAAGGGCAGGAACAGCAGGATCACCACGCAGTTGTTGCCGTTGACCTCGATGAAGTCGTGGCGCGTGATCTCCAGCGGATCATGGTGATGCTCGCGGAACGGCGCGATGTACGCCGGCCCGATCAGCGGCATCTTCACGGAGCCGAACGAATCGGCCAGCCAGTGGACGAACCCGGACACGAAGTCCGCGCACAAGAGCCCGCCAAGCACCGCTGAGATCGCCCACATCCAGCCATTCAGTCCGTCCACGAAGACGGACCAACTCGCCGCCCAGACGGTCAGGATCAGAATCGCTACGTAAAGCGCCGTAGCGGAGATTTCAACGGCCCTGTGGGTCCTAGGGTAGGACTTCTGTTGCATGTGTCGCACCAAGGTCGAGGCATTAAATCAGACCATACACCGAATCCATACGGACGCAACGGATTGTGGTTACGGATCGGCCTCAAAAAGCGAGGTTCACACCGACGCCGCCGGCTACGTATGTCTGCTTGTAGACACCGTTACCGACGATCAGCGTCACCTTGCCCTCGTCGTCGGTCGGGTTGACCTGGCGCCACTTCGAGTTCGTGATCGTGCGCGTCGGGATGATGTACGTCGCGAAGCCCGCATCGATGCTGAAACTCTTACTGATCTCGAAGTTTCCGCCGACCGAGATCACGTGTTTGTCGCCATCGGCGAGGAACACACTGTAGGTCTGGTCGGGGATCGCGCCCGTCTCGTAGACGTAGCCGGCGCTGGGTGTGAACGCGCTCTTGAAGTCCCACGTGCCGCCCACGCGCAGTGAAAAGGTGTCCTGCCACTCCAGCGGGATCGACAGCGGTCCCACGGGGATCGATCCCAGCCCGGGCAGGCCGGTGACGGACACTTCGATCGGCTTGGCGTCGATGTTCTTCAGGATCGACCACCCTTCCCATGTCACGGCGACTTCGATGTCGATCGGGTCGCCGGCGAATCGAATCCCGCCGCGCAGGATCGGCGGGAACTTCAGGTCTCCGGCGAGCTTGTCGCCATGGAGTTCGGCGTTCTGAAACTCAGGGTGGCTGGGCAGGCGTGTTTCGAGCTTTGCCTTTTTGGTCCGGAACACGAAGGGCAACTGCCCGGACACGCCGACTTGGAGCCGGTCCGACAGCTTGAGCCACATCCCGGCGTTGCCCGACGGCACAAAGAGGTCGGTCAAGGTGATGCGCGTCAGGATATCGAGGTCTTCGTCCTCGGGGTCGCCAAACAGGCCCGTGTAGCCCGATGCGACGTCCACGATCGAGAAGCTCGCCGGCATGTTCTGAAACCCGGCGCCGATGCGAAACCGGTCGCCAATCTGCCAACCGACGGCGAGGTGCAGAATGACGGCCAGTGAAGCGTCGTTGTCGACCAACACGTAGCGTTGCGGTCCATCGACCGGGAACGTGTGTCCGGCCAGATACGGTGCGTAGATGCCGAATGCCCACGCGAGCCCTTTGGGGCCCAGCGGTCCGCCGATCAGCAACTGAGGGTCGGTCTTCGGCGGTGCTTCGTTTTTGACCTCGCGATAGGTCCGCACCTCGCCGTTGTCCAGCGTGCGCGGGGCGCGCGTATGTTTGAAGCTCAAGCCGATGAGCCCCAGGTCGATGGTCAGTTGGAGCTTTTCCATCCCGCCGAGATTCGCGGGGTTGTACCAGATGCTGCCGAGCTCCTGTTCGCCGGACACCACATAGGCGCCACCGCGGCCCAGCGCCTTGACGCCACGCCCCGGCAGGTAGAACCCGGCCGCGAACGCGTCACCGGCGAGGGTCGCCAACATCAGCACAACGGCGGTCGACAGAAGTCGACGTGTATCGAGAAGAGCGCGCACAGTGCGTCGAGGCTAACCCGTCGCCCGCGCGGCGTCTACTTACGCAGCTTGACGAGGAGCCCGGAGCTCTGCTCTACGGCGAGGCCCCAGCGCGTGAATTCCTGGTACTCCGACGTCGCGACGCGCTGGATCGGGATCCGCGTGGACGCGTCGATGGTGAGCTTGTTCCCGGCCAACGTCGTGGTCCGGCGCGCGTTTCCGAAGCGGCTGTCGAACCGTCGCTCGCCGGCTTGGCCGGCGAGCTCGGCACCCGACCACCCCGTGAACTCGAGGTCGAGGTGGTAGGTGTTGTCGAGCGAAAATCCGACCATCAGCGGGGTCGTGCGCTCCGACAAACCGCCAAACGCCGACGCGAGCGCGTCGCCGAAGATCGCGGTCTCGATCTGGAACTGCCCCGGCGACACTTCGCGCGCGAAGCCATCGCGCTTGAACTCCACCACGATCCGCAGCGGTTCGTCGGGCTGCGACTCGCCTTGAACGTCGTAGCCGGTCGCGCTGGCGCCGGTAAAGACGCCCGACGCGAGTGCGTCGGCGAACTTCGCCCGGCTCACCTCGTCGGTGCGCCCACGCAGGCCCGAGCGAATCGACGCCGCGGAGTTTCCATCGAACTCGAACGTCACACGGCCCGACAGCGTGCCGGCGGTGTTGAGTTTCGCGGAGGCACTGATGACCTGCGTTTCACGCCGCACGTCCTCGGGAATCACGAGCTTCTGCGGCTCATCGCACGTGGCGCAGACCGCCGGTTGCCCGACGAGCCCCGCGCTCACGGCGTTGAACATCGCATCGGGTCCATCGGGCGACAGCCAGACGTCGCCGTCCGGGGTCGCCACGCGCAGCAGCACCGCGCCGTACTTGCCGCCCTCGCGCATCGGGTAGACCTGCGGGGTCTGGTAGGCCGACTTGACCAAGATTACGTCGTTGGGCACCCCGAAGTGCTCGAGCACCGCGCGTAGCACCAGCATCGTGTTGCCGTCCTTGAGCAGGATGATGTGGTTGACGTCGGTGTTGAAGCTGCGCGCGCTGATGCTCGGCTCGGACACCAGCGGCGAGATGGCGTAGAAGATCGCCTTGACCCAGTCGCGGGATCCGACGTCGCCGAGCTCGCCTTTCGTCCAGATCGCGACGGCCTCGTCGAACGCATCGGACCGTTTGGTGCTGTCCAGGATCGTCTCCCGGACATCGCGCCGGAACGCCTCGATGTCGTCGATCGTCTCGCCGTTGCGGTACATCTGGACCCACGGCAGGTACTCCTCGACGGCCGGCGTGCGCGGCTCTCCGCGCGGTCGCGGGTTGTTCGTGGCGAGGAAGCGTACCGCGGGCCGGCCCTTGTACTGGAAGGGCTGTGCGGTCGGGGCGCCGTTCTCGATCATGAAGTCGGCGATGTCGCCGATCACGACGTACTCGGAGTGCAGGGTGGAGATGTCGGCCATGCGGAAGAAGAACCGTACGCCTTCGACCGTCGACGGCGGGCTTTCGGGCCGGTCGTGTTCGATGTAGGCGACTTCGACGAAGTCACCTTCGGCGAGCCCGGGCATCGACAGCGTCGACTTCCCGGGTGTCTGCTCCGGCGCTCGGACAGTGCCATCCTGTTTGATCGTCCGCACCAGCAGCGCGCGGGCGCCGCTGGGCAGGTTTTGCTCGCCGTAGCGGTCGATCGCGCCCTTTGTCATCACGCGGATCACGGTGTGGGTGAGCGTGACGCTCGAGCCGTCGGGGAAGTAGTCGCGGGCCGCAAAGTCGACGACGAAGTAGGCCTCATCGTTGGACAGCGACTTCTCGGCGCCGTCCTTCACGGCCTTCATCGCGGCACCCAGGCCGTCGGCCATCAGGTCCTGCAGCGGGAAGCTGCCGTTGAGGACCGCGCGTTTCCAGACCAGCCAAGCACTCGATCCCTCGCGCTTCTCGAAGTCGGCCAGGATCGACAGCGCAGCCTGCGTGTCGCCGTTGGTGAAGGCGCGATCGACCAGTTCGGACGCGATGGTCGACGAATCGGGCATCCGAAGCTGGGCCGCCCGCAGATACGCGAGCGCTTTTTCGTCGGCGCCGCTGCGGAACAGCTCGTGGGCGACGGCGCGGGCCGAGTCGCCGCGCAGCGGATTTCGTCCCGCGGCGCGCCGGGCGTACTTGAGTCGGGTCTTGGTGTCCGTCTCGTCGAGCATCGCCCAGTTCTCGCGCAGCGTCGGGCAGTCCTCGGCGCGGGTCGTGATCTCATCGGGGCGTCGGTAGTCCGATCGCCCGTAGAACATCGACTGCAGCTTCTCCGCGGCGCGGCAGTTCGACGGATCGGCCTTGAGCACCGCGTGCCACGCCTTCTCGGCCTCGACGTCCCAGTCCTTACTGTCCAGATACGCGGCCCACGCGGACAGCGGGGTGTACCAGCGCAACCGATCGCCATCCCACGCCGCATCCCGCGCCGCTTCCAGCAGGCCCCGCGCTTCGCGTTCCTCGCCTTTCGTCGTCAACCAGCGGCCCAGCGTCGCGACGTTGCGCAGGCTGGTCGCGTCGAGCTCATGCGCCTTGCGCACCGCTTGCAGCGCCCGCGCATCGCGCAGCTTCGCCGGGATTTGCCACAGCGTCTGCACTTCCTCGGACCACTGCAGCCAACCGGCCGCAAACTGCGGCCGTCGCGCATTCAGTTCCCGCCACGCGTCCTGAAAGAACGCGTGCTCGCCGCCAAAGTACGCGGCGGTCATCGTGATCCACAGCGCGATGTCCGAGGCCTTCTTGACCTTGTCGTCGCGAACGAAGATCGGCTCGAGTTGCGACGGCGTCTTGGCGTCACCGAGCAACTTGATGCCCGATTGTCCGATCGCGCCGGCGTGGCAGCCCGGCAGCTCGCGGTCTTCCATACACGGGTAGGTGAACGTGAGGCCGGACTCGTTGGTCGGGCGATCCCCCTCGGGGATGAACGTCAGGTCGTACCAGTCGCGGTATCCGGGCTGGAACGCCAGTTTCACGAGGATGCGATGGGTACCGGGCTCGAGCCGTACGCGACGAAAGCGCTTCCCGGTTTCGTAGTCTGCTTCCTGCCGATCGAAGACGAGCTGGCCGTCGACCCACACCTTCGCGGCCCCGACGAAGCTGCCGTACACGAGGTACTCGCGCGAGGCGTTGCCCGCGAGCGTCGCGACGCTCTCCAGATAGTAGATGCCGCTCTCGGAGAACCCCGGGTACAGCGTGATGCCCGTCGTCTGGTAGGGCTCGATGCGGAAGCGATTCACGGCCGTGTCGACGGCGGTGTACGGCGACAGATAGCGCGGCTGCAGCTTGGCGTCGGTCTCGGGGGTAAACGAGCGTTCGAAGTCGCTGAGCCGCCACCCGGACAGCACCGGGGTCTTGACCCAGCGCGCCGGAAAGCCGAATCCGTCCGTCTCGAACGGCACCTCGGCATCCGAGCCCGCCCATAGACGATACTTCACCGTCTGGTGCAGCAAGGACACGTACGCCCGCGTGAGCGGCGGCAGGGCGCTGTAATCGATCTGGTCGAACAGCGGCAGCACACGGCGCTCGAAATCGACGAACTCGTCGCGCGCGGCGTACAACCTGGCGATCGCGATGCGGGTCAGCGGATGTTTGGGATGGTCGACGACCATCGCGACCCAGCCCGCGTACGCCGCTTCGACGTCGCCGCTGTGGTAGGCGATCTCACCACGCACAAACAGCGCGGTCGGCGCGTCGCCGGCTTGCTGCGCGGCCGCCAGCGCGGCCGGCTCGTCGCCGTTGAACCACGACGCCAGCGCCGCGCCCTCGGACGTCCGGGCATCGATGCCGAACATGTTGTCGTCGCGGGTCTGTTTGCCCGAACACGCGGCGAGACCGCACACGAGGAGGACGCAGATGGCACGGAGCAGTTGGGCCTTCACTGGTGCGTTCATTGGGCCTCCGTGACGGCGATCGAGTCGTTGAGCGCTGCGGTGACCTCAGCCATGAACTTCCTGAACTCGGGATATTCTGCGACCGAGACGCGCTGCGTATCGATCGAGTAGCGCACGGCGACGATCAGCTCATCGCCTTCATCGGTGTAGTCGATCGACAACGTGCCCCACTTGCTCTTCTTCTGGGTATTGGCGGGCTTCGACCCGAACTTCTTCTTCGCGCCGAGCCGGTAACGGATCTGCGTCTCGTTGCTGAACGGCACCCGCACATCGAGGTCCTGGGTGCGCTTGGAGCGCTTGGCGTAAGCGTCGAGCAGGCTCTTCGAACGACCCAGCGGAAACACGTACTCGCGCTGGCCGTCTTCCCGCAGCAGTTGCCCGCCGCTCATCGTGAACTCGATCTCGGTCGGTTTTTCGAGGTCGCTCAGGTTTCGATACTGGGCGTCGATCAGCTTCGCGCCCGGGAACTCGTCGGCGAGCTGTTTTTCGAGCGCTTCGTTTCGCCGCTCGGGGTCTTCGAGGCTCTGCCGGAAATAGACGGCGTTGGCGCCGGTGGCGGTGATCTTGCCGCGTGTGACCGGCTCGTCCTTACTGAGGTCGACCTCGAGCTCCATGCGCAGCGCGTTCTTCGACGACTTGTCCACCGGCAGCGTCACCATCCGCGCCTTGCCGCCGTCCTCGACGACCAGCGCTTGTGCGCCCTGGTCCATCGACGTCAGCTCCGTCGTGCCGTTGAACTCCGCGGTGCCGTCCAGATAGAGGTCCATCCCCGGGACGTACGTGATCGCGTGGTTGAAGATGTGCATCGAGGCCGGGGACGTCTCCACGGTGCCCAGGCGGCGCGTCCGCACGAGCACGAGGTTCGCCTTCACGCCGGCCGTCTCCAACATCACCTTGAGCAGCGCAGCCTTGTCTTTGCAGTCGCCATAGCGATTCCGAAAACACGTCGAGGTGCGATAGGGCTTCCAGCCATGGATACCGAGGCCCACGTGTAGGTAGCGCGTGTTCTTGACGACGTAGTTGTGGATCGCACGGACCTTGTCTTCGGGCGTGCTGAGCCCCTTGGTCAGCTCGTCGACCTTCTTGCGGATCGGCTCGTCGACGATGAGTTGCTCCTGGACGAGATTCCACCACCACTTGCCGATCTCGTCGTAGGTCTTCTTGTTCGAGACGAGCAGGTAGTCATAGACATCGGAGTAGCCGGGTTGGCTGGGGTCCGACTCGACGTGGGGCACATTACGCATGTCGAACGACGTGGACCGGAAGCCCTCGGCGGGCGCGGCCCCCAACGGATCCTGGTCCTCGATACGCGTGTGCGCGAGCTTCGGTTCGCGGAAGTGAAGCGACCACCCGGCGGGGTACACCACCGCCCAGCGTTGCAGCGCGATCGGTCGCGCACCCTGCAGGTAGGAGATGTCGCCGAAGTAGTCGCCGCGGAAGTTCTCGTTCGCGACCTGGCTGACGCGGTAGCGGAACTCGACGAGGTCGCCGACTTCGACGTCATTGGCCTGCATCGTGATCGTCGCGCCGTCGTTGTAGGTCGTCGATGCCTTCCGTGTGCCGCCGGAGTCCCACTGGTCGTAGTCCTCCGAGATCGACCCGTCCGGCTTGTAGACGCGCACGGCCAGCACCTCGGCGACCTCGTCGCCGTTCTGGTAGCCGGCGCGATGGGTCTTCACGGCGTCGACGCCTTCGGGGTTCAGCACCCGGTCGACGCGCTGCGACACCGTCGAGGCGAGCCCGTTCTTGGACACGAACGTCACGGAGTTCTCCACGATCGTGTCGTAGCTGTATGGCGAGGGCGGAAACTCCGCGGCCAGCGCCCGCGGGTCGGTGACGAGCCACGCCTCGAACTGACGGTTCTTCAGCGGCTCCAAAAAGGCGAGGAAGTCGCGCAGCGTCTGGTCTTGCGGGCGCTGCTTGATCGCGTCGCGATACGCCTGAAGCGCTTCGTCGGTCCGGCCTTCCGCCAGCAGAACACGCGCTTTGAGCTCGTAGATGTCGGGGTCGCCGGGGGCGTCGAGGATCAGATCGTCGTAGGCCTTGAGCGCTCCGGCAATGTCGCGTTTCGCTCGCAAGAGCTCCGCGCGCTTGAGCTGCGCGTGCTGCGACGATGGCAAGAACTCGATGTACTCGTCGATCAGCGCGATCGCGGCGTCCGTCTTTCCGGCCTGGGCGAGGTCACGGACCTCGTTCCAGACGTATCCGCTGCTGATGTAGGTGACCTCCCACGCCTCGCGTTCCAGACGCTCGGACTCCGGCAGGTTGCCGACGGAGCGCTGTTGCCGCACATAACGCGTCGCGAACGCCGGGATCCGCATCCGCTTGGGATGGTCGACGCCGTCCAAGATCGCGAGCGCCCGCTCCGAGAAGCCGACCTCGCGATACCAGTCCGCCAGGGCGACGGGCGCGACGAGAAACCCCGGGTGGTCCTTGGCCACCTGGGCGTAGACGCCTCGTGCCTTCAACCGATCGGGCTCTGACAGCGACTCCTGAAGGATCGCCGCCGTGCGCAGAGCGACCCAGGGATCGGTGGGCGCGCGCTGGGCGGCGGCCTCGATGATCTCGGCCTGGCGCCAGTACTCCTCGAACAGTTCCGAGAGCAGCGTATGGGTTCGCGGCGTCAACGTGTCGGGCGTCTCCAACAGTCGTTCGGCGACGTCGCGCCACGGGACGGAGACGTTCTGCCAGGCCACGGACCGCCAGTACCACGCGTTCCACGCCGCCCGGTCGCCCTTGAGCGTCTTGACGTTCGACTCGATCAGGGTGTGCAAGGCCCGCGGATCTTCTTTGGGCTGCGCGGTCTTGGTCGCCATCAACTTCTTCGCAGGCCGTGCCTCGAACTTCATCGGCTTCAGGCCGCGATCGACGAGGCGCCCAATGAATCCGAGCCCCCCGTCCTGTGTCGAGGCGAGCTTCACGAGGAGGTGGTTGTCGCCGGCCTTGAGCTTCACGGGCCACGCGTCCGAATCCGTCGCGAGCCCCATGTCGAGGTCGCGCGTCGCGATCAGCTCGCCGTTGAGCCACACCTTGTAGGCGCCGTTGGTGCCCAGCAGCAGCACGCCAGCCTGCGCGTTCTTGGAGGCGACGGTGCCGCCCAGGTACGCGATCGCGGCGGTGCTGGGCTGGACGGCGCGATTGAAGCTGTACTCGCAATAGCGCTGCTCGCGGCCCAGCGTGCGCCAGTCCGCGTCGACGAGTTTGCCGGGATACGGCCCGACCTCGCCGAGCTCCGGTCCGAGCACCGCGCTAAACCCTTCGTTGGATGGGTTGTCGAACGGTCCGACGACCTCCCACGCGATCAGGCACCCCTGCTCGCCGAGCGGGCCGGACAGGCCATCGGCGCCATAGCGCGTGTCCTTGAGCTCCGCGAACGCCCATGCTGCCTTCTGGTGCAGCACGAACGTCACCCGCGGATCTTTCGACGCCTTCGCCGCGGTCTCGAGCCGCTCCGCGTAGTCCTCCCGCGGGACCCATTCCGACAGGCGCTCCAGCGCATGCACCTTGGCCAGCGCCACCGCGGTGTTCTTTTCGGTGCGCACCTCGCTCAGGATCCGATCGAGTTCCGTGAGCGGATCGGCGGATTGCGCCGCGGCGGGGAGGGCGCACAACAGCGACAGGAGCGCGATGCCCAGTCTTGGTAAAAATGAGTTCATCACGGCATATCTACTGGGGTTTGGAGGGACTCGAACAACTACCAGACCGAACGCCTCGGGCGCAATCGCCCTGCGTGGTGCACAAACCGCGCATGCCTTCGGGTTGTTCCGGCACACAAACAAAGAGGGCGCGGCAGATGCCGCGCCCTCCTTGTCTGTGATGCACCCTGCAGGATTCGAACCTGCGACCTACGGATTCGAAGTCCGGTGCTCTATCCAGCTGAGCTAAGGATGCCGATGCGCATTCACGGGTCTCGAGTCAGGGTGGCTGACGGGAATTGAACCCGCGACCCCTGGTACCACAAACCAGTGCTCTAACCGACTGAGCTACAGCCACCATCAGCCGCGGCAAGCCACGGGCCGCGAAAGATACGGAGCACGTAGTTCGGTGTCAACGGCTTTTGCTCGCGAACACAAATCTGGACCTGTCGCACATTCTGGTATCGTGTCTGCTCCAGAATGAGGACAAGTATGAAGCTGTGGATGTTGCTCGTCTCGCTATCACTCGTGATCGGGTGTGGTCGGGAGCTCAAGAAGGACGCACCGCCGCCCTGCGGGAACTCGCAGCTCGACACGGGCGAGGCCTGCGACTGGGGCATTCGTGCCGGCAGCCCCGGCGCGTGTCCCGCCGAATGCCCGGCTGCGGCAGATGCGTGCAGTTCGTCGGTGCTCGTTGGCGACGCGCAGTCCTGCACCGCCGAATGCGTCGTCAACGAGCCGTCCTGCGGCGAAGGCGACGGATGCTGCCCGGTGGGGTGTGATTCGACCGGCGACGCCGACTGCACAAACACCTGCGGCGACGGCGTTGTCGAAGGCGGCGAAAGCTGCGACGGGAATTGCCCCACGACCTGCGACGACCGCGATGCCTGCACGGTGGACTCGTTCTCGGGCTCCGACCAGACCTGCAGCCTAGCCTGCACCTCCGTGGCGATCGCGGAGTGTGTGGATGGTGACGGGTGTTGCCCGAGCAACTGCACCCCCGGGCAAGATTCGGACTGCTCGGCCACCTGTGGCAACGGCGTCGTCGATGCCGGCGAGCTCTGCGACGGAAACTGCCCCGCTTCGTGCGACGATGGCGACGCCTGCACGACGGACCGCCTCGCCGGCGGCGCCGCGACGTGTAACGCCCAGTGCGCCAGTGACCCGATCACCGTCTGCCAGGGTGGGGACGGCTGTTGCCCGGCCGGCTGCGGCGCAGGCAACGACTCCGATTGTAACTGCGTCCCGCTGACCTGCGCCGACCTCGGCGCGACGTGTGGCACGATCGATACCGGCTGCAACACGACGATTGGCTGCGGCACCTGCACCGCCAACCAGATGTGCGACGGCGGAAGCTGCGTCAATGTGCCCGCGGACCGTGGCATCGGCAGCGCCTGCACGACCGACGCACAGTGCAACAGCGGGACCTGCCTGAGCGAAGCCGGCTACGGCTATCCCGGCGGATACTGCGTCGGAGCGTGCGAGATTTTCTTCACCACCTGCGAAGGTTCGCCACCCAACGGCGTGTGTGACGGATACCAGTGTGTGCGCGGGTGCACGACGAGCGCGGAATGCCGCGCCGGCTACGAATGCTACGCGACGGCCGGCATCACGACCAAAGCCTGCAACCCGGTCGGTCTCGGGGCCCGCGAGATCGGCCAAGCCTGCACGTCGTCGATGGACTGCGCCGGCGGCCGCCAGATTCGCTGCGCGGGGCCGCAGGAGGGCTTCCGCAACGGCTACTGTCAGAAGTTCTGCGACGCCTCGAACAGTTGTCCCAGCGGTTCGCATTGCTCCGGCTTCTTGTGTCTGCGCGATTGCGCGTCGAACGCGAGCTGCCGCGGCAACGGCATGGACGGCTACATGTGCTACGACATCGACGACGACCAGGTCCCCGAGTGTTACGTCGCCGGCACCGGCGCGACCGGAGTGGGGGGGGCGTGTACCGGTCCCTGGGACTGCGCGGGGGGCCAGTGGGCACGCTGCGGCAGTGAGCACGCTGGCGGGTTTCCGGGCGGCTATTGCTCGATCGCGTGCGGCTCGGGCCAGGGCAGCTGTCCGGTCGGTGCGCACTGCGGCACCACGGTCATCAACAACTTCTGCGTGAAGGACTGCTTGACCGCCACCCAGTGCCGCACCGGCTATTTGTGCAAAGAAGACGGCACCATTGACGCCTGTTGGCCGTAGAGTGCCCTGCACGGCACGGGGCGCTCAAGCGCGCCGTCTGCGGCTTCCTGCCCGACTCGGACTACGTCCGCGAGTTCCGCCCCGGCGAGCGCGGCGAGGGCGGCGATGGCGTCACCGTCGCCTACCTCGGCTGACGCTTTGCCTTCAGATGCGGCTCAGCTAGAGCGCCGCAACGCACTCGTCCGAGCAGGTCGCTGCAGTCAGAGTCAACGAGCCATCACCTTGGTTGAAGCGGAGCGCGTTTTCGCGAGATTGCTCGGCGTTCAACGGCGCGGCGGTCGGCCAGTCGTCGAGGCGCAGCGCGTTATCGACGACCTCCCAAGTGCCGTGGACCTCGGTCACGTGACAGAGGTCGTCGGGTCCACTGCCGAAGCATTGTGGCTCGGAGTCGCAGCTTACGCCTACGGGGACCCCTGCATAGGTACCGTCGACGCGAAATGTGAACAACATGTGGGAACCACGGTCGATTTCGAACGAAAACCCCACCCACTCGCCAACCAGATCCGCGCTCAAGTCGGTTGTCTGCTCGAACTCGCGCCACTCACAGAATGCGTATCTGTCAGCCGTCGGCGTTGCAACATCGTTCGCCGGGAAGTCGAGCGTGATGTCGGAATCCTGATCGTCAACGCGCTCTGTTGGATTCCGACAGTTCGCCAGCAGCGTCGCGCTGACCATCAGTACAGAGCCAAACCAACGCAGTCGGCGCCTCATCGAACTTGGGGGACGGTGGGATCCTCCCAATCTACGGGCCGGTCCTTGCATCCGCAGGTCGTCATTGTGTAGTCGCCCGACGCCAACGCGTCTACACGGCCGAAGTGGACCTCCACGGCCGCGAGTTCGCCGTCGGTCAAAGGGCGCGGTGCGGATTCGATGGCCGCCTGGAACTCAGCCAAGCTCACGCCGTCCAGCGCATCGGGGATGCCGAGGACGTTGGGCGTCCGCGAGCACAGCGCGGGTGACCGATCGACATCACCCAGGTAGACCCGGTCATTCAGGACCTCAAACTGCTGATGATTCCAGCGCTTGACCCCCAGCGCGTCTGTCGACAACAAGGCCCCTACGCGCGAACCAGGGCGATATACGCGATTTCCAGCACGGTCCGTTGGAAATGGCGACCCGTATGCGAACTCGATCCCTGGATAGTCACTCGACATCACGGGACCCATTTGAATCGACACGGTCGATCCTACATCCACGCCGTGTAGAGTCTCCACTTCCTCGAACTCGATCTCGATGGCCCGGAGAATCAACTCAGCATGGGGGCAATGGGTGACATCCGGCAGCGTCTGAGCGCCATCGTAGCAGTAGTAACGGACGGGTCCATCCACGTGGTGGACCGACTTGATCGTGCCCACAAAGATTGTCTCCGCCGCGGCGACCCATGCAGCAAGGGAGGGATCGTACTGTTGTGGGGAGAGTGGGCCGACATCCTCGCCGCAGAACGCGTCCGAGTCTTCGTTGATCAAGCGCGGCAGCGCGCTCAAAGGGGCACCGTCGCCGGGCTTGTCGACCTGGCGGCCACTACACCCGACGCCGATTACGATCGTGAGCATCAAGACTGTGCGATTCACAAGTCCTCCTATGGTGCAGTGTAGTAGAGCAGAGTCTGTCGGTTCGAGTTCTCTCCAACCGTGATCGCTTGGGGCGCCCCGACGGCCGCGCTCAGCGAAGTCGAATGACTCCAGCTTGTGGAGTTCGCCGACGTTCGGACTTGAATGGTCGAGCCCGACGTGTGGGCAACCCACCACGCGCTGTTGTTGTACCAGACCGTCGCGTTCGACCCCGTCAGCCACCCAATCTGGCTCGTGGTCGCGTCCCACGAAAGCGCGTAGTTGTCCGCGGATCCGGTCACGTAAAAGCGTCGCGCGACGAGACGATAATCCGCTTCCTCCAGCGGGCTGTACACGATTACGCAATCGTAGTTGTTCGCAGATAGATAGGGGCCGCAAGCCACGGCGACGTTGATGGAACTCTTGATCGAATCCGTCGTTCCTGGATAAACCTGTTTTTGCGGAACGTTGAGAATTCGCTCATTCGACCCACGATTGCCGACCGAGATCCAGATCTGCCGATCCGCGTCGTCATGCATTCGGTTAGCATTCACCCAGGCAAACACGGTGCGCTGGGCGACGACATCGTACGCCGCCGAAATCGGATGGTACGAATAAATGTTCTGTGGCGAACATCCCGCGGGCGCTGCGCTGCAGGCCTGCGTCCGCCCCTGCGTCAGGTTGGTGAACGTGTGATCGTAGGCGTACTGCCAAATGTTGGGCCGTCCGCTCGGGTTTTCGAAACGATTGGCCGAGTCGAAGTCGTAGTTGAACATTGTACGCCACCGTGTGGGCAGTTCTCGGAACCACGAGTTGGCAAACCCGCCCACATATTGGTGATTGAAGTTCGTCGGGCTCCCGCTCAACGTCACGCCCGTTGAGTTTCGAAAGCGATACTCGTACGCCACTGACGCCCAACTCGGCGCCCCGCCGCTCACTCGAACGTTGCCGATCCCTTTCGCGTATCCCGACGCCATTTGCGTGGCCGCGCCGAACGACGAGCTGCCGTGATTCTGTGTCCGATAGTGGATTGGCCGCGATCTTCTGCCGTACGCCTCCTCCTGACATTGGATATCCCACGGGTACAAGGCGCGTTTGCGCAGGAGCCCAGCCTGGCCGGCGGGCGCACCCAGTACTGCGACCGAGTCGCCCGTCGTGTGGTCGAGCCCCATGACGTGCCCAAACTCGTGCGCAAGCGTGGAATGAACATCATCCCCCGAAGCAAGATCGCCACCAACGGACCACGCCTTCGGATCATCTTGATCGTTCGACCCGCACAGGGTCACTTGCCACCGAGTGCCATTGCAGCGTGTGCTGTGACGCCCGCCCGTGTCGCCAGTGCAGATCCCATCCCCCTTCGTTCCAATCCGAACCAAATTGATCTGCTGCTGTGTTGTACATGTGCCCGACGGCAGAGAGTGGACGGTCGTCGAGTCCCCATCGTACTCAAACCATCCGCCGTTCGCCGTATTGCTCCACTGCTCGCTGGCGTTCAGTACAGTGTACTTCCACTGGTTGTTGGTGAGCCCGCCAGCCACGAGCCCCTGATTCAAGTAGCTGATTTTGAACTTGTTTCCGGCGGTCTTGTTCGCGGCAGACGCGTTGTACTCGCAGCTAGGGGTCTGCGCAGCGACGTCAGAGGCGCCGCCCAGCACAAACGCGACTACACCCAACGTCGACGACCACCGTCTGCGGTCTGCCCGTCTGCGGTCTGCCCGTCTGCCCGTCTGCCCGTCTGCCCGTCTGCCCGTCTGCCCGTCTGCCCGTCTGCCCGTCTGCCCGTCTGCCCGTCTGCCCGTCTGCCCGTCTGCCCGTCTGCCCGTCTGCCCGTCTGCCCGT
>JBFIHF010000131.1:0-15539 GCA_041601915.1 Bradymonadaceae bacterium | reverse complement strand
GATCGCCATGAGGCGCGTGTCCCCGCGCGCTTCGAGCAGCGGCCAGACGCGCGCGAGATCGGTGCGCGCGGAAAGGCCCAGTCGCTCCAACGCCGCGGACAGGTGGGTTGCTACGGTGGATCTCGCGATCCCGAGTTCGAAACCGATCCACTTGTCGGCGTGCCCCGCGGCGGCGAGCCGGCAGACATCGATCTGCCGGTCGCTGAGGCCGTCGCTGGCGTCGGGGGCGGTGACGACCACGAGCCGCCCGTCGACCTCGAACGTGTCGATCACGCGTCGTTCACCGCCCAGAATCTGCAGTCCGACTGATTTCGCGTCCATGAGTACCTCCTGTACTGAGTCCGGCCGCAGCCAATGCAGTCGGCGTGCCGGGAGGCCCAAAAGCACGCTTTCGCCAAGCGTCATGCGCGGATCGGTGGGCGCCGGCCCGCGCCCGATGCGGGGGACCGTGCAGAAGACTGCTCAGGGGTGTGAAGCACGCTGCACACGTTGGGCGAGGCACTCGCCGCGGTCGTGGAGCAGTGGCCCTCCACCGCTGCGGTTCGAGTGCGAGAAAGATTGTCCACGTTTCGAGATCCGACTACGCTCGGATCTTGTCGCAGCCGCCGCAGAGGCGCAGGGCGCGCCCTCATCGGCGCGGTCTGGGACCCTTGGCACGGGACGTGCTCTTATGACGCCCGATTCCAGTTGGCAGTTGATCTCTACGACCTGTGAGGACCTCATGACCCGCAAACTGAATAAGCTCGCGTTGTTTTCCGTAGGTGTGGCCGGTTTCGGCCTTCTCGCTTGTGGCACCGGCAACAAGGACGGCGACCCGCAGCCCGTCGACAGCGCCACGGTGCGTCAGGCGCTCGTCGGCAACTCCAAGGCGATGGCCGCGGATATCAGCCGCACCTCGCAGTTTCTGGAGGGCTCGAGCATCCTCAACAACGGGATCGGTCTGGCGTATCGCGCGGACGTCAGCGTTTGTGCGGCAACCCCCGATGGGCCGCCCGCCGACTGCGGACCGGAGCCTTCGGCCGAACCTCAAGAACTCGACACCGACGTGAACGGCATCGCCGCTGAATGGCTCGACGAGTTGGAGCGCCGCGTGCTCGCGGACGCCAACATCGAGGCGCAGGAGGAGTTCGCGATCACCTACCTCGTCAGCGGTGCCGTCGCCTGTGCGGTCCCCGGCGAGCCGCTGGACGCCGAGTGTGTCGCCGACGTCGACGCCGCGCAGATTCGACTCGTCGTGACATCGCCCGCCGCGGGCGACGTCGATGTCGACCTGTTGATCGGGCCCAATCGGGTCAATCCATTGTCGGCGCAGATCCACCAGGACCTCGTCGCCTTGGAAGCAGACCTCGGCGCGATCAAGGATTCCGCCGCTCATCTGGGCGGCATCACCGGCGAGCCGATCGAGCTCCCCGCGACGTTTGAAGGGCGAATCCGGCTCGAGCTGAACGCGCCGAGCGACCACGAAGTCGGTGCGGCATTCAGTGTGCTGCAGGCGGTGAAGGTCGCCGACGGCGACTACTCGTTCTCGATTGGCCAGTCGCTGCCGGCTTTCTCGCTCAAGGCGGACTCCACGGCGAAGACGCTCGTCTCCACGTCGAACATCGGCGCGGTCGACGGCAGCTTCCGCAACACGACCTTCAGCTATGACTCGGCCTCGGGCGCCGAAACGGAGTCGTCCTACGACCTCGGGTTCCACCTCGCCGGTCTGACCGGGACGACGCTGCTCGACGTCGCGAGCGAAGTCCTGACCGTCACCGGGATGGGGCTGGGCTCGTCGACCTCGACGATGAGCGTCGACGGCCAGCGCGTCGCCGCGATCGATCTCAACGCCGCGGACGGCCGGACGCTCAACGCGACAGTGAAGGTCGAAGCCGATGACGCGCTGCGAATCGAGGTCGACCCGAAGTTCGACGTCAGCCTCGCGCTCGAGTTCGCCAAGGCGGCCGGCGCGCTCGGCGAGATCGACGACTGGATGCTCGACGACGTCCTGCGCATCACGCTCGCCGGCGCCGCGAAGCCCGCTGTTCTGTTGCGCGGCGAGGACGTCGAAGTGCTCGCGGGTTCGCTGACGTTGGAACTCGAGAACGCCGCGATCACGCACACGATCACCGCCGGACAGTGCCTGCTCGCCCCCAACGATGCGCCGACGGTCGACGGGTCTGAAACCGACCCCGACCCGTCGCCGATTGAAGAAGGAAGTTTCACGCCGCTCGATGATCTCATCGTCGGGGCGTGCCAGTAAGCTCACACGAACGGCGCGGGACTTTGGGTCCCGCGCCTTTTTTTTGGAGATTCAAAATGATGCACACACGCACACCACTCGTTATCGCAGCATCGGCTCTCGCGGTTGCTGCGATATCGCTCGGTGCCCCACAGAACGCCAGCGCCTGCGGTGGCTTGTTCTGTTCGGGCGGCGGCCCCCAGCAAGTCAACCAGGCCGCTGAGCGAATCATCTTCTCGCAGAACCCCGACGGCACGGTCACCGCGGTCGTACAGATCTTGTACGAGGGACCCGCCGACCGCTTCGGCTGGGTGCTTCCGGTCCCCGGCATCCCCGAGGTCGACGTGTCCTCGGACGCCGCGTTCACGACGCTGCAGACGGCGACGAACCCGACCTACCAGTTGAACACCACCACGGAAGGGACGTGCAAGACGACGCGAGGTCCTCTCTTTGGCGGGGGCCGCAGCGACGACGTCTTCGCCAGCGAGGGCTCGTTCAACAACGCGGTCAACGAACCGATCACCGTGGTCGACTCGGGCAACGTCGGTCCGTACAACTACGTCGTCATTCAGGTCGACACCGCGGTCCAGGACAACGTTCAGCTCGCCATCGACTGGCTGAACGACAACAACTTCGAGGCCACCAACATCGGCCCGGACCTGATTGGGCCGTATCTCGAGGAAGGCTACAACCTGCTCGCGATTCGCTTGCAGAAGTCCCAGGACGCCGGTGCGATTCGTCCGCTGCGGCTGACGTACGACACCGATCACCCGATGATCCCGATCAAGCTCACCGCCGTGGCGGCGAACGAGGACATGGGCGTCCTCGTCTGGGTCCTCGGCGCCTCGCAAGCGGTGCCGGTGAACTACAAGGCCCTCGAGCTGAACGACGCGCTCATCGACTGGTTCCAGCCCCAGGCCGTGTACAACGACGTCATCACCCTCGCGGCCAACGAGGCCAGTGGACAGGGTTTCGTGACCGAGTACGCCCAGGAGTCCGTCCTGCTCGAAGGGCTGATTTTCAGTAGCGCTGAGGCGGATGTATGGGACGGCGTGCGGCAGACCGACTGGACGAGTCGGCCGGCGGACCTGATCAACCGCGTCATCGATCAGTACGGCAATGGTCGCTTCGATCAGTTCGGCAATTCGCTGCCCTGGGATGGACTCGAGGAAGCGATCGACCAGTCGTTCCCGAACTCGACGGTCGACGAGAAGGCACGGATCCGCGAGTGCGGTGCCTGCGCGTTCGAAGGGGTCGTCCCCCCGGAATTCTCCACCGAAACGTTCATCATGGCCGTCGACGACTTCGTCGTCGGGCCGATGCGAGAAACGCAGGAGCTGTTCGACAACGCCGGGTACGTCACGCGGCTCTACACGAACATGTCCGCGCATGAGATGACCCTCGACCCGTCGTTCGACTTCAACCCGGACCTCGCCGACGTCACGAACGCCCACGTCGCGGATCGTGTCATCGAGTGCGACTCGTCGGTCCTGTTCAACGACGCCCCGTGGCGCACGACGCTGCCGAGTGGGCTCGTCGTGCGAGGGACTGGCTCCGCGTGGCCATTCGCGATCGAAGCGAACGAAGACTTTCCCGCGACGCTCGCCGTGCGCGAAGTCGGAACCTCGGGTCAGGGCACGATCGTTCGCGACAATTCCGCGACGATTCGCAAGGCGTTGGACAAGAACAACGCCGAGCATCAGCTCTCGAAAGGATGCGGGTGCAGCGCCGCCCGCGGCGACGGTGACGCCTCCCTGATGTTCGTGCTCGCGGGTCTGGTCGGCCTGAGACTTCGCCGCCGACGTAACTAACGGCGGGTGTTCTCGTTCGGTCTCTGGTTGATGCGCGATCCGCCGCGCGGTATGGGATGGTTACTCAACTCGAAACCTCGCACGGGCACTATGAGCAAGAACTTCGTCCTAGACACCAATATCCTGCTCCACGATCCATCCGCGATCTTCAAGTTCGAAGAGAACACCGTGAACATCCCGATCTTCGTGATCGAGGAGATCGACAAGTTCAAGCGGGATTTCACGGAGCTGGGCCGCAATGCCCGCGCGGTGAGCCGGATCCTGGACGACCACCGCGAACAAGGCTCGCTGGGCGAAGGCGTCCAGATGGCCAACGGCGGTCGGCTGCGCGTCTGGTTTGAGCTGCACAGCACGGTCGGTGGGTCCTTCTTGGATTCGCAGACCAAGGACAACCTCATCCTGTCCACGGCGCTCAAGATTCAGGAGGTCGAGCCGATCCCGTGCATCTTCGTCACGAAGGACATCAACCTGCGGGTGCGGGCCGATGCGATTGGCCTCGTCGCGGAGAACTACGAGTCCGACATCATCCCGATCAGCGAGCTGTACCCGGGGGCCTGCGAGCTCGCGGTCAGCGACGAGATGATCAACCAGCTGCACGAGCTGGGCGAGCTGCGTCTGAGCACGCGTGAGTATCAACCGCTGGCGCCGGCGGTCCCCGAGTTTGGCGCCAACGGTCCGATGGAGAAGTTCTATCAGAACCAGTACGCGCTGCTGCGCGGCATCGAAGGCAGCAATCAGACCTCGCTGGGCCGCATCTCGTACGTCCCGGGCTCCGAGGACGAGATCCTGGTGCGTCCGCTGGAGCGTAAGAATCGCGACGATGTGTGGGGCGTGCGTGCTCGCAACAAGGAACAGGCGTTCGCGCTCGACGCGCTGCTCGACGACGAGGTCAAGCTCGTCACGCTGATCGGCAAGGCAGGGACGGGCAAGACGCTGATGGCGATCGCGGCGGGCCTGCGGCAGGTCACCGACGAGCAGCGCTATCAGAAGCTCATCGTCAGTCGGCCGATCATCCCGATGGGCAAGGACGTCGGCTACCTTCCTGGATCGCTGGAGGAGAAGCTGAACCCGTGGATGCGCCCGATCTTCGACAACGTCGAGTATCTGATGGGGCTCACGAAGGCCGACAAGCGCGCCGGACGGGGCGCCGACGAGCTCATCGACCTCGGGCTGATCGAGATCGAACCCCTGACGTACATCCGCGGGCGGTCACTCCCCGATCAGTACTTCATCGTCGATGAGGCGCAAAACCTCACGCCGCACGAGGTGAAGACGATCCTGACGCGCGTCGGCGAGAACACCAAGATCGTGCTGACCGGCGACCCCTATCAGATCGACAATCCGTACGTGGATAGCGAGTCGAACGGCCTGACCTACGTGATCAGCCGCTTCAAAGGCCAGTCGATCGCCGCCTCCGTCACCCTGTTCAAGGGCGAGCGGTCGGAGCTCGCTGAGCTGGCTGCCGACCTTCTGTGAGCCGCTGATGAGTAGCAAAGACGACGGCAAAGGGCGCTGGGATCAGCGCCGCCGACCCACCCGACCTCGCTTCCTGCCGCCGACGCCTCGCCTCGCCCGCATGGTCTGGGGACTCGCGGTGGTCGAGCTGCTGCTGGCACCGGTACTGGCGTGCGATCCGTTCCACACCAAGTTCGACGACGACGAGGCGCCCGGGGAGTACCGCGCCGCGCAGCTGACGGAGCCCGAACCGCCGGGCGACGAACTGCGCGTGATGACGTGGAACGTCAAGTTTGCCGGAGGGCGCGTCGACTTCTTCTTCGATTGCCACGGCGACCGCGCGTTGATGGACGAGGACGAGGTGATCGATCACCTCGAGGGGCTCGCGAACAAGATCCGTCAGGTCGACCCCGACATCATCATGTTGCAGGAGGTCGACGTCGCCTCGAAGCGCTGCGCTTACGTCGACATGTTGCAGTGGCTGCTCGACCACACCGACCTCAACTACGGCGTCTACGCGTCGCATTGGCGAGCGGACTACATCCCCAGCGATGGCCTCGGCGCGATGGACTCCGGCAACGCGATCATGAGCCGCTGGCCCCTCGTGGACAGCGAACGGATTCCGCTGCCCTTGATCGACGAGCAGGACGGGTTGACGAAGTACTTCTACCTGCGGCGAAACGTGCTCAAGACGCGGGTCGTAGTGCCGGCGAAGCCGCCGGTGTGGGTGCTCAACGTCCACACCGAAGCGTTCTCCAACGACGGGACCAAGAAGAAGCATATCGACGGGTTCAAGGCCGAGATGGACAAGCTCGCCGACGCCGGCCAGTTCGTGATCGGCGGTGGCGATCTCAACGCGCTGCCCCCGCAGTCCGAGCAGCTGATCGGTTTCCCGGACTCTGTCTGCGAAGGCGAGTTTGAGGCGGACGACTACACGAAGGAAGCGACCTGGCTCGACGAGCTGTACGGGCGCTACGCCGAGGCGATCCCCACGGAGCGCTATGTCGCGAACCCGAGCGCGTACTTCACGCACACCACCGACAAGGACGGGTTCTGGAATCGACGACTCGATTACCTGTTCACGAACGCATCGTGGCGCGACGGGTTGGTTCATCAGTCGATGTCGCTCGGGGGCATGGAGACGATGCCGCTGTCGGACCATGCGCCCGTGACGGCGAAGGTGAAGCTGCCATGAGGATTTCGGTCGTCTGCATGCTCACCGTCCTTGGCGCGACCATCGGCGCGCCGTCGAGCGCGTCCGCACAGGACGACGGCGGTGCCGCGCAGGTCTGGACGGGCCGCCGCGCCGACACGCTGCCCAAGGGGCGGTGGGAAGTCGGGGTCTTTGGTCCGCTGAAGTACGCGGTGACCGACGACATCGAACTGTCCACCCACCCGCTGGCGTTTTTCGTGCTCCCCAACGTCACGGCGAAGATCTCGTGGAACGACGACCGCCCCTGGCGGTTCGCGACGCGTCACGGACTCCACTACCCGTCGATCGCGCTGCGGATCTTGTCCAAGGAAGGCACCGGCGGGATCCTGCCCGCGGACACCGAGGTGCCGGACATCGTCGGATTCACCAACGAAGTGCTCGCGACGACCAACGTTCCGCTGTTTCGTCGCTGGTTCACGGTGCGCCTCGGGTTCACGGTCGCCGCTCGTTTCGGCGGCGAGCCGCTGCCGGCGATGGAGTTACCGATCCTGTTCCCGCGGACGGCCGCCTACAGCTCATGGGGCACCGGGCATGCGGGTCTGGCGCTCGAAGGCGAGATCGTGGGTCCCGTCTACTACTTGATCGATACCACGATGTTCGTGATCCCCGGCTTCGAAGGCGCGTTTGCGTTCGAGAACACGGCGCAGATCAGCTGGCGACCCAACGAGCGCATCATGATCACCGGCGGCGCACGCGCGATCTACGCCGGGTATCCGATTGGTGAACGCCTGCACGTTCTTCCCGTCGTCGACCTGAAGTTCGGATTCTGACTGGTCTCGTCGCTCCGCGGCGCAAATGGGCTTGCGAAGGCGCCCACTTGGCTCTACTGTCCGGCGGCGTTACGAATCTGTCGGTATGGAAAGGTACGACATTTGCACACAGCGCCGCACTGTTGATTTCGTAACGACGAAACCCCGAACGTTTTCGAGGATTGCATGAAGATCTCCCAAGGCCTGATCGTTGGCTGGCTCACGCTGGCGCTCGCCACTCCGGCTCTCGCTGCTGATGAGGCGAAGCCGGACAAGTCCGCCAAGGCTGCCGACAAGAAGAGTGACGCGTCGCCCGACGCGAGTGTGGAGGAGTCGGCCGATGGCGAGTCCGATGAGTCCAAGGAAGAAGAAGAGGAGGAAACGAAGCCGTGGAGCGTCGGCGTTCGCCTCGGCTCGTCGATCGGTCAGGGCACGTTCGTCAACGTGTCCAACGATTCGGAGTACGCCGACCCCAACTGTGTCGACCCCATCGTGCAGGGTTGCGTCGGGGATGCGTCGAACGCATTCGACCGCGCGAACCTGTCGTACGGCATCAACGGGAGTTACACGTTCAAGAAGTTCAGCTTCTCCACCGGCCTGACGCTGGTGCAGTGGCTGACGCCGGGCGGTGGTCTCAACGCACCCAACGAAGTTCGCCTCCGCGATAGCGGTCTGGGGATCGGCTACGAGGGCTGGGAGATCGAGAGCATTGGCGTGAGCTTCGCGCCGAGCCTCGGGTTGGAGTTTCCGACGAGCAAGTTCGCGCGGGTCGCGACGCTGATTCTGGGAACGAGCCTCGGGCTGAGCATTTCGAAGACCTTGTTCGACCGGTTGGGCCTCTCGCTGAATCTGGGCCTGAGCAAGGACTTCCACAGCTCCGAATCGCCGCTCATCGATCAGGAGCGGCTGGACAAGAAGCTCACGCAGGAAGAGCAGGCCAACCTCGGCGATGAAGTGCGACCCGAAGCGGTCGTCTTCCGCGCCGAAGAAGAGGTCAAGCCAGGACTCGTCGCCGTCGGTGGCGTGAACACCGAGTGGGGCGTTTCCACCGGCGTCTCGGCGAGCTGGGCGGTGTGGGACAAACTGCGTCTGTCGGCGTCGTACACCATCAGCACCTCGTGGACCTACGCGATCGATGACAACCCCGATGTCGAGCCACAGGGCGACTTCATCCAGGGGAACCGTGGCGTGGGCCAGAGCTTCGGCACGAGCATCGGCCTCAGCTACCCCTACAAGATCAAGGACGTGCGGCTCGGATTCTCGGCCGGAATCGGCACGGGCGGCTACCCGAAGACCTCGGATAACAAGTCGTTCCGCTTCCCGTTCTGGAACACGTCGGGCGCAGCAGCCAACGCGTCCTCGGTGCGCCTCGGGATCTCCGCGACGTACTGAAGTCCAGGCACCGACGACTCGATACGCCGTGGCGCTGTGCGCTGCGGCGTTTCTCGTTTTGTGGACCGGGTTCGGGCTCGCTCCTCGACCTGTGCGCGTCGGCGAGGTAGTGAAAAGACCATGAAAGTCACGCCCATGTTGAGACAGTATCTGGACGCGAAGCAGGCGTATCCAGACGCGATCCTCTTCTTCCGGATGGGTGACTTCTACGAGATGTTCTTTGAGGACGCGGTCGTCGTCTCCAAGGAGCTGGGCCTGACGCTCACCGCTCGGAACAAGAACAACGGCGAAGACGAGATCCCGATGGCGGGGGTGCCCCATCACGCGTCGCGTGGGTACGTGAGCCGGTTGATCGAGAAGGGCTTCACCGTCGCGATCTGTGAGCAACTCGAGGACCCGGCGCTCACCAAGGGGATCGTGAAACGTGACGTCGTTCGCGTCGTCACGCCGGGCGTGGTCTTGGACACCGACACGCTGGACGCCAAAGCGCCGAACTTTGTGGCTGCGGTGGTGCATGGCGCCCAGGAGCAGTTTGGGATCGGATACGCGGACGTGTCGACGGGCGAGTTCCACGTCACGGAGGTCGCGACCGCCCTCGACGTCATCAGCGAGCTGCGTCGCTTCGAACCGCGCGAAGTGCTGGTCAACGAGCGGGCCGCCGCGGCCCTCGATCGCGCACAGGTGCGCTTGGACGGCGTGTTCTTTCGGACACGAAACGACGCCTACTTCGACCGCAAGGCGCTCAGCGGCGAGGTCGCACGGGGCGTGCGCCTGGCCGCCGACATCGTCAACGACGGGTACTTCCTCGACGAGGTGGCGCTCACGGGCGTGTTCGCTGAGCTCGGCGCGTTCGAGTTTGGCAACGTGGGCGTCGTCACCGAAGCGGCGACTGGCGTGCTGCGGTACTTCGTCGAGACGCAGCGCGGGATCCCGGCTCATCTGCAGGTCGCGCGCCCCTATCACGCGACGTCGTTTCTGATCGTGGACGAGGCGACCAAGGCGAACCTCGAACTGACGCAGACGCTGATGGGAGGCCGCCGCGCGGGCAGCCTGCTCAGTGTGATCGACAAGACCGTGACCGCGATGGGGGGCCGGATGCTGCGGCAGTGGCTCAACTATCCGCTCGTCGATGTGGCCGCGATCGACCGCCGACTGAGTGCGGTCGGAGAGCTCGTCGGGCGTCCGGCGCTGCGTGAGGACGTCCGCGGCACGCTCGACGGCGTGTACGACCTCGAGCGCCTGTGCGGTCGCATCGCGAGCGGGACGGCCAACGCGCGAGACCTGCGGGGTCTGCTCAAGACACTGGGCGCCGTGGACCCGCTGCGGACCGCGCTCGAGGAGTGCGAGACGGCTCGCCTGCAGGAGATCGCACAGCGTTTGGACCCCTTCACCGACCTGCGGGAGCTGATCGAGCGCGCGATCGTCGACGAGCCGCCCACCAGCGTGACCGACGGTGGGCTTTTCCGCCGCGGCTACGACGACGAGCTCGATGAGATCCTCGAGCTCGCCGAGAACGGCAAGGACTGGCTGCTGGGCTATGAACGGGACGAGCGCCGGCGGACCGACATTTCGAGCCTCAAGGTCCGCCACAACAAGGTGTTCGGCTATTACATCGAGGTGACGCGGGCGAACCTCGAGGCGGTGCCGGACGACTACGTGCGCAAGCAGACGCTGGCGAACGCCGAGCGCTACTTCACCCCCGAGCTCAAGGAGATGGAGGACAAGATCCTCGGCGCCTCCGATCGGCGCGTAGTGCTCGAGCACCGCATGTTCGAGGAGCTGCGCCAACTCGTCGGCGCCCAGATCACAGGCCTTCTGGCGACGGCGCGGCTACTCGCCGAGCTCGATGTCGTGGCCGCGTTTGCCGAGCTCGCGGTGCGCCACGAGTACACCTGCCCGGTCGTCGACGACTCCGATGTCCTTCAGATCGAGGAAGGGCGTCATCCGGTCGTGGAGCGGACGATCACCGACGAGCGATTCGTCCCCAACGACGTGATGCTCGACGGCACCGAGCATCGACTGCAGATCATCACAGGGCCCAACATGGCCGGCAAATCCACCGTGATCCGGCAGGTCGCGTTGATCTGCCTCATGGCGCAGATGGGTTGTTTCGTCCCGGCGCGCTCCGCCCGAATCGGTGTGCTGGACAAGATTTTCAGCCGCGTCGGGGCCAGCGACAACCTTGCGCGGGGTCAATCGACGTTCATGGTCGAGATGACCGAGACGGCCCACATCCTGAGCAACGCGACCTCGCGCAGCCTCGTGATCCTCGATGAGATTGGTCGGGGCACCTCGACGTTCGACGGGCTGTCGATCGCCTGGGCGGTCGCCGAGTTTCTGCATGACGAGGTGCGGGCGAAGACGATGTTCGCCACGCACTACCACGAGCTCACGGAACTCGACCGCACGCTCGAAGGGGTGGAGAACCTGTCGATCGCGGTGAAAGAATGGAACGACGACATCATTTTTCTGCGCAAGCTGGTGCACGGCGAGGCCAATCGGAGCTATGGCGTGCAGGTGGCACGGCTCGCGGGGCTGCCTGAGACTGTGCTGGCGCGCGCGCGCGAGGTGCTGGGCAACCTGGAGGCGGGGAAGTTCGATGAGCGCGGATTGCCCGTTCCGGGGCGCGGGCGTGAGCCGCAGGCCACGAAGACATACAACCCGGACCAATTGTCGTTGTTCGCCGGAGGTGGCAGACTCAGCGACGCTGAAGTGCGCGCCATCGAGGCGCTGCGCGCCGTCGACGCGAACGCATTGACCCCGCTCGACGCGCTCAACTTGCTCGCCAAGATTTCCGCGGAACTCGCCTGAGGAGCCCTTTGAACGCATCCCGCCCCACTGTGAGCTTGTTGCTGCTGGCGTCTGTCACGTGGTGTGGGTGCAAGTCCGCGCCGCAACCGACACAGGAAGCCGATTCGGATCCCACGGCGATCCTCGACGCGCCGATCCCGGCGAGCCAGCGGCGCGCGCCGACAGCGTCGCTGACCGAAGCGATGATGTTGTTGCCCGAGACGCCGCAGAAGCCGTCCATCGACATCGACGCCAAAGATTCGGATTGGAAGGGCAAGAAGTTCCGGCGCTTCAACACGAAGTCATCGCTGCAGGATGGTGCGCAGTACTGGTCGGGCAAGAAGGACGCCGCGATGCGCGTCGCGGTCGATGCCGACGAGGGTTTTCTGTACGTCTTCATCGAGGTCGACGACGACCGCGTGCTACCGACCCCGGCGGGGCAGGACCCCACCGATGGCGTCGTGTTGTGGCTGCGCGACCCGGGACTCGATGCGTTGGGCACCGCGCTGCCGTCCAACGTGGGCCTCGACGAGTACGTCGACGCGGAGACGGCGATTCTGTTCCTGCCCAACGGGCGTGTCGAGGCGTTCGGCGGCCGCGATGAGCTCGACTTCAACAGCATCATGCAGCACGAGACGGTGAGCTCGAAATCGGGCTACACGATCGAGGCGGCGCTCAAGCTCGAGGCGTTCGAAGAGATCTCGTCGCTCCCCTTGGCCGAGATTGCGTTTCGAGTCGACCTGCTCGACGGCGACGACGCTGATCGACCGGGCCATCAGACGTTGCTGAGCAGCACGCCGGACCGGGGCGCCGACGCACCGCGGATGGCGACGTTCGTGGCGGGCGGGCTCTTGCCGCACGTGCCGGTGGGCGCGCCTCCGCCCCGGTCCAACGCGATCGGCCGCTGGAAAGTCGAGGACGGAAAGTGGAACTTCGTCTCCTTCGAGGTCATCCCGCGGATCTGGGCGACGCTGGAGGACACCGAGGCGTTCGAGACCGCGCTGAAAGAGGCGGATACGATGAAAGACCTCTGCGGGGTCGCGCGCAAGGACGTGCATCTCGTCGAGGCGTATCAGTCGCGCGGCGGGAAGTTTCGGACCGGTCTCGTGCTGTGCGGCGAGCGCGCCGTGAAGGGCAAGTGCGCGAGCTCGGCGGAGTCGAACGTGTTCGTGGTGACGCTGGAGCCGAACGACGATTCATGGCGCGTCGTCAAGGCGATCAACGTCTTCGACAAGCCGTCGAAGCAATGCACGTACGACCCCGTCAAGGATGAGCCGTTCTACGCACACCTGTCGTTCTATCCTCTCGATGTGCTGTCGGCGAACGTCTGGGTCGTGGGCTGGACGCGGACCCACACGACCCGCGAGGAAGTCAGTGAGGCGTACGGCTTGACGATGTTGAACACCGAGTACGACGTCCCTCATCTGGGCACGACGCTCACGCGTGAGACGAAGCTCACGGCGTCCGAACGCACGATCTCGACGAGCTCCGTGTACCTGACCTACGTCGACAAGGACGACAGCGTCGACATCTGCCAGGTCGAAGACTTCGTCGACCAGGCGTGCTCCGGATTCGACCGCGGCTGCGTGACCTACGAGCACGGTCGCACGATTCTGACCCACATCCAGATGTGGTCGGCAAAGAAGCTCCGGTTCGAGCGCTACGAGTTGTCCAAGCACCCCGGATGCACATCGGCCTTCGATTTCTCGGACGCACGAGGGTATCTTTTCCTGCAGCTCAAGAACCGCATCGGCTTGTTGCCGTCTCCGCGGTCCAATGATGGCTCCGACACCGAGAAGCTCGACCTGTTTTGATCTTGCGCACTACTGTCATCATGGCGCTCTGCATGCTGTTTACGGCGGTGCAGTGCGACCAACCCCCGGCGCCCCCGCCCGCCGTCGTGCAAGCGACGTTGAAGGAACGGCCGCTAAGCGTCGGCACGTCGTTTCGCGCCTCGTTGAGCGCTGAGTCGGTCGTGCCGCGGTTCCTGTCCAAGCAGAAGGCAAAACGCATGGGGCAGATTCGCCCCGTTGACACGCGCACCACTGTGGAGACGACGTTTTACGCCGAGCTGATCGAGGTGACCCCCGAGAAGTGGCGGATCGATTTCGAGCAATTCAAGCGCACGACGCAGACCGTGGGGGCCGAAGAGGCCACCTCGACCCATGAGCTGCCGGACCGCGCGTTTTTCATCGAGTTTCTGCCCGAGGAGACGATCGTGCTCGACGAGCACGGGGCGCTCGGGACGGAGTCGCAGACGCAGTACACGTTCGCCGTGGCTCAGGTTCTGCGCGAGCGCCACGCGTGGGGCAAGTTCGCGGCGTCGCGCTCCTTTGGTCAGGGCAAGATCGTCGAGGCCTCCAAGGGCCTCGTGCCGGGGCGATTCGTGGAATCGATGTTCGGGAAGGTCTCGGACGGGCACAGCACCGTGTCGTTCTTTCGCTTCGGCGAAGACGCCGCGAAGCGCGAGGTCGCGCACTTCGACGTGCACTCGCGGTTCAAAGCGACCCCCGAAGAGATGACCGATGGCAGCTACTTCGACTTCGAGGCGACGGCCAAGACGGTGCTGCGCGTGGCGGACGGGTTACAGATGAGCCAGGACGTCAGCGCCAAGGTGACGCCGCGCGCGTCG
The DNA here is from genome assembly GCA_041601915.1 of Bradymonadaceae bacterium. Taxonomy (GTDB): domain Bacteria; phylum Myxococcota_A; class Bradymonadia; order Bradymonadales; family Bradymonadaceae; genus JBFIHF01. Next base: position 1,276 of record JBFIHF010000131.1, on the reverse strand, counting down.
ACCGGCGCGATGCTGCCGGAAGGCTCGGGCAGTTGGAAGCTCGCCTTCGCGATCGACGCGGCAACGCTACAAGTGCCGTAAAGCGGAAACGTTTCTTGCGCCGACCGCGCGACGCGGTACTCTCGACTCAGACACATTAGTGACAACATGAAACGCGCGTTGTGGGCCATTTTCGGCGTCATTGTGGTGACGTCAATCACGTACTTCGTGATGACGCATCCGAACCTCGAGAAGCTCGCGCGGCTCAACGGTGAGCTTGAAAAGCTCCGCGGTCAGAATACCGCGCTCGCTGGGCAGAACACGAAGCTCGAGGAGGAGATCCTCGCGCTGCGCGACGACCCACGTCTGGCGGAACGCCGGGCGCGGGAAGACGCAGGACTGGCGAGGCCCGGCGAGGTCATCTACCAGTTCGATGAGCCGGAGAAGCCGATCGAGGTGGCGGTCACGATGAACGTCACCACCGATGGGATCGAGCTCGCAGGGAAGGCCGTCGCGATCGACGACCTCGCCGACGCGCTCACAGAGTTGCGGCGACAGTTGCCTGGCGCCCGAGTCGAGATCGACGTCGCAGACGGCGTGGACCCGATTCAGCGCCAACGCATCGAAGATGAGGTGGCTGCCGCTACGAAGAAGGACTGAGCCGGCACTTCTCGAAGTGACCGGCGATGCGGACCATGGAGGGTCCCATGTCGATGTCGACGACCACGCTATCCCGAACTCGCCACGAACCCCTCGGCGCCACCCTGTCGGGGGGCATCGCGCTCTTCGTCGCCGCGCTACACGGCTTCGCGGTCGTCGGGACGGCACACTCCGACCGCGCGGCGGATGTGGTGTTCCTCGCGATCGTGGGCTTCGCGACGACCGTGATGGTGTCGACGGCCTGGCGCGCGTCCGCTGAACGCGTCACGCGCCTGTTTGAGCTGCAGTTGTCCCTGGGGACCCTGACCACGGTGATGCTTGCGGTGCGGCTCGAGGGGCCGTTCCCCGTCGACACGTTCCCGCTGGTCTACCTCGTCCTGGCGCTGCTCGTGACGTTTCAGAGCCGCATCGCGGGCGTCGGCGCGATCCTCATCGCCTTGATGTTGTACTGGGGGCCGATCGTGCTGGGGCCGGTGCCCGCGGGCGAGCTCGCGGCGACGCATAGTCTGTTCATCGTGCTGTTTGGGATGTTGGCGGTCGTCGTGCAGGGCACGGAGATGTTGGAGCGCCGCCGTCAGTATCGTCTGGAGGTCGCCGAGGAGCGCGAGAACCTGCTGCTTCAGGCCCGCGAGTACCG
>JBFIHF010000130.1:0-15695 GCA_041601915.1 Bradymonadaceae bacterium | reverse complement strand
GGGGGCGCTTCGCGCCGGGGGCGCTTCGCGCCGAGAGGGCGCTTCGCGCCGGGGGCGCTTCGCGCCGGGGGCGCTTCGCGCCGGGGGCGCTTCGCGCCGGGGGCGCTTCGCGCCGAGAGGGCGCTTCGCGCCGAGAGGGCGCTTCGCGCCGAGAGGGCGCTTCGCGCCGAGAGGGCGCTTCGCGTCGGGCGTGGTAGGGTGGCGCGATGAAGAATCCACCGATTTGTAATGTGGCGCCGACGTTCAAGGGTTGGACGAAGCCGGGACCGTTGCCGGCGGACGACGTGCGGGTGGACGTGGCGGCGGATGAGACGATCGATGCGCTGTCGGGGCACTTCCGGATCTTGCAACTTCGCGAGGGCCATCGGTTCTCGACCGATGACCTGCTCGTGGCGTGGTACGGGACGTCGTGGTGTCCGTCGGCGGCGCGGGTGCTGGACCTCGGGTCGGGGATCGGCGCGGTGGCGATGATCGCGGCGTGGCGGTTGAGGGGGGCCGAGTTTGTGACGATTGAGGCGCAGGCGCGCAGCGCGGAGCTGGCGAGGCGGTCGGTCGCCTACAATGGGCTGGCCGCGCGCTTTGACGTGCGTGAGGGCGATTTTCGCGAGGGCCTCGAGGACGCCGGCGTGTTCGATCTGGTGCTGGGAAGCCCGCCCTACTGGCCCGCCGACGAGGGAGTGCTCAGCGAGAACCCCCAGCGCGCGGCGTGCCGGTTCGAGCTGCGCGGTGACATCTCCGACTACTGTGCGGCGGCGGCGCGTCACGTCGCCCCCGGGGGGATCTTTGCCGTCGTGTTCCCCGCACACCCGGACCTGCAACTCGAGCGTGTCTTCGAAGGCGCCGCGGCGGCGGGGCTCGCCGTGGTTCGCTGGCGCCGTGTCTGGTTGCGCGAAGGCGATGACTACCACCTCGCGGTGTTCGTGATGCACCGCGCCACTGATCTGTCCGATCCGTCGTTACGCGTCGAGGAGCGACCGATCGTCGTCCGGCGCCTCGACGGCACGCTGGACCCCGAGTATCAGGCCCTGAAGCTCGCGCTGGGATTTCCGGCCGCGGGCTGACACCCCTCAAGTGGCGGTTGGAGTAGCCACCACACTGTGTCGTTCGGGTCGCAGGTGTGGACCGCATACCGTGCGGTCGACCGCATTGTACCGTCGCTGCCGAGTTGGCACGTGTCGTGCTCTACAGAGCTGCACCACGGTACGGAGGTCGCACGTGAAAAGTATGCTCCAGATGTCAGCGGTCGGACTGGTTCTCTTGATGACCGCTTGTGGAGGAATGGTGGACGGGCCCGCACAAGATGGGGCGTACAGCGACCACGAGGAAGCCTCAGACTTCACCCCCGCACCCTCACTGAGCGGCAAGGGCGACGACATCTCGCCGGTGTTTGACGCCAACCACATCGTGAGCGACGCGTTCTTCCTCGATTCCGCGGCGATGAGCACGAGCGACATTCAGAACTTTCTCAACGACACGCCCTACGGCAACCGCAGCTGGCTTGCCGCCGAGGTCATCAACGGCCAACCCCTCGCGCAGGTCATTGCGGAAGCCTCTGCGCGCCACAACCTCCACCCCCTGATGATCCTCACGCGCTTCCAAGTCGAGGGCTCGCACATCGGAAAGTCCCGCCACCCGGGCACCCGATCGGCGAGTCGTGCGCTGGGCTGCGGATGTTTCGACGGCCAACAGTGTCAGAGCAGCTACCTCGGACTCGGCAAGCAGGTCGAATGCGCGGCCGCGACGTTGGAGAAGCGCTTCAACGGCTCGGTGGACGGCAGTTGGGCCTGGAAGCGGGGGGTCGGCAAGAACTCGCTGGACGGGATTCGAGTCACGCCATCGAGCCACGCCACCGCCGCTCTGTATGCCTACACACCGTGGGTCCTGCGCGGGCGGGGCGGAAACTGGCTCGTGTGGAACATCACCAAGAAGTTCCTCGGCCACATCCCCGACAGTGACACCGGCGGGACCCCCGGCCCCGTCGAAACCGAGAACCTCCCGCTCTGGATCGGCAAGCCCTGTCTTCGCGACGATGAGTGCGGCTTCTCGCACAACGAGAACTTCGGCTTCTGCTATGACTTCCTCGACGTCGCCACCAGCACGAGCCGAGGATTCTGCTCGCTCGTCTGCGAAGGCTTCTGCCCCGACAAGGCTGGCGCGGCCACAACGTTCTGCATGGAGGCCGATGTCGGAGGCATCGGCATCTGCACCGCCAAGTCCGAGTCGACCAACGCATTCTGTGCCGACGTCCCCGGCACAATCCCCACCGAAGTGGACCGCTACATCGGCACCTCCACTGCCCCCGCCGGCACCGCCACCGTCTGTCGCGCCAACGACATCTAGTCCCACGACGCCCAAGCCCCCGGCGCGAAGTCCCCGATGGCGAGCCGACGAGGTTGAACGGATGACGATCCTTGGTGTGGACCTGCGGATCGCGGCGGCGGTTTGGCGACGGAACGCCATGCTGTATCGGCGCACCTGGAAGATGAACATTCTGCCCAACTTTTTTGAGCCGGTGCTCTATCTCGTCGGGATGGGGATTGGGCTCGGCAGCTACATGCGCAGCGACATGGAGGGCCCCGCGTACGTCGCGTTCATCGCCCCGGGGTTGATGGCCGCCGCGGCGATGAACGGCGGGACGTTCGAGACGACGTACAACGTGTTCATCAAGTTGCACTTTCAACGCCTGTATGACGCGTACCTCAGCACGCCGGCGATGATCCAGGATATCGTGTTCGGCGAGATCATGTGGGCGGTCACGCGCGCGACGATCTACGGCGTGGCGTTCTTGTGTGTCCTGCTGGCCATGACGCTGTTCGGGTACCCGATCATCACCAGTCCCGCCGCGATCCTGCTGCCGATCCTCATCGCGGTGACGGGACTCGCCTTCGCGCTGATCGGCGCCCTGTTCACCTCGATGATCGAGAACATCGACTGGTACTCGTACTTCTACACGCTGTTTCTGACTCCGCTGTTCCTGTTCTCCGGGATCTTCTTCCCCACCAGCACGTTCCCGCACGGGGACACGATCGCGTGGTTCACGCCGCTGTATCACGCCGTGCGCGCCTCACGCGGCCTCGCGCAGGGGCCACTGGGACCCGAACACCTCGTCAGCGTCGCGTGGCTGCTCGCCGCGAGCGCCCTGCTGCTGGCGGTCGTCCCCGGACTCATGCGCCGCAAGCTCGTCAGCTGACTAATCCAAGCCCTTGCCGGTGATCGTCAGAAAGACGTCCTCGAGCGTCGCGCGGCGCAGCATCGGCTGGCGATCCGTGAAGCGCTTCGCGGCCTGCGAGATCAGCGCTTCGCCGTCGGTCGTGTACAGCAGGAACCGGTCGCGCAACAGGTCCACCCGGACTGCCGCCGCCTCCAGATCCGGCGCCACCGTGGCGAGCTCTTCGTCGGCGACGCGCCTCATCTCGACAACAAACGGCGGGACATGTGCCGAGATGAGAGCCTCGGGGCTGCCGAGCCCCACGATGCGCCCCTCGTCCATGATCGCGAGCCGATCACACAGGCGCTCGGCCTCCCGCATGTAGTGCGTGGTCAGGATCAGCGTCGCGTCACGCTCGCGCAGCATCGTGAGCTTCTCCCAGAGCTTCTCGCGCGCCCGGGGATCGAGGCCCGTGGTCGGCTCATCGAGGACCAGAATCTCGGGGTCGCCGATCAGGCTGCGCGCCACGAGCAGCCGACGCCGCATGCCCCCGGACAGGTGCAGGACCTTCGCGTCCGCCTTCGCCCCAAGGTCGGCGAAGTCCATCAACTCGGCGACCTTCGACCTCGCGGTCGCGCCACCGAGGCCGTAGAAGCGGGTGAAGACCTCGAGGTTCTCCCGCACGGTGAGCTGCTCATCGAGGTTGTCGAGCTGTGGGACGACCCCCATCCGCCGCTTGATCTCTCGGTCGTGCGTGTCAGACGTCGCATCATGACCGAGGATCGACAGCTCGCCGGCGCCGACGACACTGGTCCGGTAGATCATCCGCATCGTCGTGGTCTTGCCCGCACCGTTGGGGCCGAGGAACCCAAAACACTCCCCGCGCGCGATCGCGAAATCGATACCGCGCACCGCGACGAAATCGCCGTACGCCTTCGACAGACCGCGGGCCTCCACGACGGGGCTATCGCTCATTGTTCAGGGGTCTTCCGCGTCGTTCTTCAGCGCGGGCGACATGCTCTGGCTGGACCCGAGGCGCGAGCGCAGCCGCGCCTTGAGATCCCGCAGCGACGCGTTTTGGCCTTCGCCGGCGAGCTCGGTCTGCACGAAATCCTCCCGCTGCAACCCGTCCTTCATCTCGTCGGGCACCGCGTTCTGGAACTTTACGTCAGCCGGCACGGTCCCCGCGTCGAGCAACGTCGCCATTTGCGGGCGCTCGGGCTCCTCGTTCAGGGCGTCCAGATTCACCATGATCGACGGGAGCTCGACTTCGGGCTCCGAGACCTCCTCGGAGTCAACTTCAGCGATGGCAGGTTCGGGCACGTCGAACGGCAGTGCGGGTCGCGCCGGAGTTGGCGGCGCCTTCAGAGGCGGTGTCACCTCGGCGTCCGGCCCCTGGATCGCGGCGACCTGATCGAGGTCCGCCAGCGACCGCAGGATGGGGAGCTTCGCAGGCGCCTGGATCGGCTGTGCTGCCGGTTCACTGTCCTCCTCGACATCCGACTCCAGATCCGCCTCGACGTCCGAATCGAGGTCGACCTCGTCCTCGATGGCCGCCACCGCGGGCGCCGGAAGGACCGGAACGGCGCTCGGGGCAATCGGCAGGGGCTCGTCCTCATCGTCGACGACGACCGGTGCCGGCAGGATCGCGGGGATCATGCCGGTTCCCCGCGGTGCATCCGGATCGGGCGTGTCGTCGCCATCCTCGAGTCCGGTGGTCGGATCCTTGTACGCCGGGTCGACATCGATTTGCGGGCGACGATCGCGCCACTGACCGCGCAATGACTGCAGCGCGCGTGGAATGACGGCGTTATCCCGACACAACTGCGCGAGCTCGTCGACCATCTGGTCGGACTGCACACGCACCTTCGAAAAGTGGTGGCGGAAGTAGGTCTCGAGCGGGAACGGCGCCACCGCAGGCGCCGCGAAAAGACCGATCTTCCACGCCCATCGCTTCTGCGCGAGGCTGAACGCCCCCGAAGTCCGTCCGGAGCCCTTCTCGACGGCGGTCTGGATCTCGCTGACCGCCGACGCGAGAAGGTCGAGGAGCTGATCGCTGGCCCGAAGGTCCGACCACGACCAGTCCATCGCCTCGAGCGCCATCACCAGCGGAATGAGGACCGAACTGCCGAACCGGGCAATCTCGGCGGTGTCTGGACGCACGCCTGCCGTCAGCCCGCCGGCGCGGAGCAGCTCTGCCACCGCCGAGGCATACGGCTCCGGGCCCGTGAACGGCGTCATGCTCATCGGGGGGACGAAATACGCGATCCCCTCCGGCCACAAGTCTTCCCCCTTCAACGGGGCCTGGTACGCCACGAAATTGACGACCCCGCTGACGATCTTCGTCGTCTGCAGCCGCCAGCCCAGATATTGCAGATCGTTGACGCCCGGCTGGAACGTCACCCACAGCGCATTGGGCAACTCATCTTTGATCCGCGCGATCACGTCGTCGCGCAGCGCGGGCGACGAGACGCAGAGCCACACCTGGTCGAACGTGCGGGCACGCAAGTGGCGATAGTCCGTGATCACGTCGAACCCACGCAGATTGCGCCGCGGTCGCACCCCAGCGAGGCCGTAGCGATGCAGATCGTAGCCATCTTCGGCCTCGCCGGCGTGGCGAGGCTTGAGGAAGTACGCGATCTCGGCGCCCCCTTCCTGCAGATGGAGGCCGAACACCTGCCCGATCGCACCACCCCCCACGATCAGGATTCGCTGAGTGCGCAGCAGTGTCTGCTCAGGATCGACCTGAAGGGCGGCATCTTCCATGACGCGTTTATAACATCCAATTCCCGGGGTTCGCTAGCGAGTAGACGGTGCGCCTCGATCGGGGCGCCGTCGGCGAGCAAGTTGCTGTCGAAGCGCTGGATTTTTCGATCTGGATTCGATAGCTATACGCCACGCACCGCTTTTTAGCCGATCGCCCCGAAGGCAGACATGGACGGAACCCGCTCCGACGACACGAACGTCGTACCTCTCGCACTGGCGCGCCTAGAGCGCCTGATCGAGGTTCGCCTCGCCCAATCGCTGCACCAGGGCACCGAGCCCGCGGTCAACGTGCGAGTCATCGACTCCGATCTCCACGCCCCGAATGTCGCGGAAGATCCCGCGTTTTACGACCGCGTCGTGGACCGGATCGTCGAAACTCTCGATCACTACCTCGCCGATGTGGCCGACGGCGCCGAACAGCTGTCCGCGGATGCCCTCAACGACGAGATTGAGGCCGCGTTCTTGGACGCCGGCGAGCCGCTCGTGGGCCGAGCCAGCGACTCGTTCGTCGCCCGACTGCGCTGCATGACGTGCGGCATTGTCACCGTCGACGACGCCGCGGCGTGCGAAACCTTTCTGCGCGGTGGCGCCCGGGGCGAAGTCTTTCGGGTCGGCGATCAGCTGGCCTTCTCGCACGACGGCGTCGCCGCGGACTATTACGTGCGCGCGATCCGCGCCCCAGACCAAGCTCCCGTCCACATCATCGAAGGCTGGGAGTGCCCGCACTGCGCGGCCGTCAACTGGGCCGAGATCGTGATCCGTGATTCTCTGGTGTCGAGCATCTGGTCCGTGGCATTATCTCGTCCGATGCTTGAACGAGCACACTACCTCACGTCAGAGTGTGTGGAGCTCGCCGCTCAGATGACGGGACGCCCGGCGTGGTCCTTGATGCGCGACGATGTGTTCGAGATGTTGTTCGACGAACTCGAGGCGCACTGAGGCATGTCCGAAAACTCCTTCCGCGCGGTCACCGCCCTCATTGTCGGTGGCGGCCCCGTCGCACAAATCATCGGCAAACATCTCAAGATGTCGGGGATCGACGACATCGGCCTGATGCTCAAGCCGAAATACGCGCCGATCGCGGACCAGGGCTTCGAGCTTCATCAACTGATCACGATGAAGAAGAAGCGGCTGCGGCAGCGCTACGACGACTTCAAGATCGTCCCCAGCGTCGAGACGCTGCAGCGCGTACACTACGATCAGGTCTACATCTGCGTGTCGGGCCCCGAGCTGCGATCGGGCTGGCTCGAACAGGCGTGGCCGCATCTGCGCCATTCGCTCTGGATCACGTTCACGTCGGGGATCGACGACTACGAGTACCTCGCCCGCACGATCCCGGAGCGCTACATCGTGATGGGGCAGATCGGCTTTCTCGCCTACGACGCACCGCTGCCCGGCGAGAACATTGACCCACGCGGCGTCGCGTTCTGGTTCCCGCCCGGTCAGATGACGTACTTCAAAGGGCACGACGAGGTCACGACCGCGTTGATCGTGCGGACGTTCGAGCGCGCCGGGATGCCCTGTGGGACGCGAAGCTCGTTCGACGCCGACCGCATCTACGCCAGCGCCGCGGTGACCTGCTTCGCGGCCGCGCTCGAGATCCACAACTGGGACCTCAAGAGCCTGCTCGCGGACACCGTCGGGATGGCTCGCCTCTGCGTCACACAGGGCGAGATTGGCACCGCGATCTACGCGCGCTATCAGACGGACTCGACGCTGAATCGCCGGCTGCGGAAGCCGTTCTGGTGGAAGCTGGCCCTCAAGTACCTCGACGGGGTGATCCCCCTGCCGCTGGCGCAGTACATGAAGGCGCATTTCAGCAAGCATCGGCGCCAGATGGAGCAGCAGTTTGGCGACTTCGTCAAGATCGTCCGGGCTTCGGGCTCCGAGGCGACCGGCACCCAGAGTCTGGCGCGAGATTGGGCGCGCAACCGCCCGGAGCTGGCCGAGCGCTCCATCGATCACCTGATGCCGATGGGCATGATCGCGAACACCTCGACGCGATCGGTGTTCTCCGAGACCGGTCAGCTAGGCGGTGAGGCGCGAGGCAAAGCCGCCGCGGACGCCAAGGGCATGCCGCTCGGATCGGCGGCCGTGCCGGTCATGAACGCTCAGCAGCCATTTGGCAGCGGGTCTCAACAGCCGACCCACGGGTTCCCGGTGCAGCCGGCGCCCCCCGGTCAGAATCCCAGTCAGGCCACCAGCCCGGCGATGCCCCAACAACCACAGCCGCAGCAGGGCTATCCGCCCCAACAGCAGCAGGGCTATCCGCCCCAACAGCAGCAGGGCTATCCGCCTCCACAGGGCTACCCGCCCCAGCAGCAGCAGGGCTATCCGCCCCAGCAACAGCAGGGCTATCCGCCCCAGCAGCAGCAAGGCTATCCGCCTCAGCAGCAGCAAGGCTATCCGCCTCAGCAGCAGCAAGGCTATCCGCCCCAGCAGCAGCCCGCTCCGCACGAGCCGTACGTCCAGGATCACACCGAGCCGCCTTTCCAACGCGACGACGACTGAAACGCCGCCGACACTTGGGACGGCGTCGGCTTCCTGCTATGTTGGGCGGGTGTCGAACACTGGTGATTCCATGCCCCATCTGCAACCAGGCCTCGCAGAGCTGATCGTCGCGATCAGCCTTCTGACCTGCGCATGTCAGGGCAACATCGATCTCAACGACAATCCGGGCCCCACCACGCCCGATCACGTACCCGGTCCGATCCAGGACCGCATGCCGACCGTCGATGATTGTGCGACGGACGAAGTCTTCACCAATGACGCGCCCGCGCGGCTGATGACGCGCTACGAGTTCGACAATACGGTGCGCGATCTCCTGCGCGTGGATGCCACGCTGGCTTGGGAAAACGTGCCGTCGGAGAACGCCGGCGGTGGCTTTGAGAACAACGTCGACGCACACGTGGTCAGCCCCCTGCACGTCCGCAAGTTGTTGGAGATCAGCGAGCAGATCGCGGAACGCGCGGTCGCCGGTGGCGCCCTCAACATTGGACTCCCGCAGCTGCTGTATCGCGCGTTCCGACGACCTCCGAGCACCGAGGAGTTGACCGCGTTCGAGACGTTGCGCACCCAGGCTACTGAGACGTGGGGCGCTGTCCGAGCCGACGAGATGGTCATCGCCGCCATCCTGCAGTCCCCGCAGTTCCTGTACCGGCTGGAGCTCATCGGCCAAGAGATCCCCAACGAGATCCTGAAGAACACCTCCTACGAGATGGCCGCGCGGCTGTCGTACATGCTGTGGGCGTCGATGCCCGACGACGCCCTGTTTGAGGCCGCCGAGCAGGACGCCCTGCAATCCGACGAGCAGATCGAAGCGCAGGTGCGCCGCATGTTGCGAGACCCACGCGCAGCGACGTCCGTCGGCCACTTCTATCGACAGTGGCTGCATCTGGACTCGTTCGACGACACCGTCAAGGACGCCACGGCGTTCAGCGGCGTCACCGACGGGCTGCCGATGGACTGGCGCGCGAGCATCGACGCGTTCGTCCAATACGTACACTTCGAAGCTGGCGGGACGCTTCATCAGCTGCTGACCTCGCCGACCGTCTACATCACGCCCGACATGGCGACGCTGTACGACATGGACGCGACGACATCCATGGTCGCCACACAGATGGACAACCGATCCGGGCTGCTCACGCAACCGGCGCTCATGGCGCTGCTCGCCTATCCGAACCAGGGCTCACCCATCCATCGCGGGATTTTCGTCCGCGAGAAGATGCTGTGCCAGACGCTAGGCGCACCGCCGGACAACATGATCATCGAGCCCCCGGACCCCGATCCGAACGCCACGACCCGCGAACGATTCGCCGAGCACACTGCGAACGACGCCTGCTCGGGGTGCCATCGGCTCATCGACCCGATCGGGTTCGGGTTCGAGGACTATGACGGCGTGGGCAGGTACCGCACCACGGAGAACGGCCTCGAGATCGATGCCTCCGGTGAGTTGTTCGCATCCGGCGATCCGGCCGACGACGGCACGTTCACGGGCGGCGCGGCGCTGGCCGGCATGCTCGCGGACTCCAAAGCCGTGAACAAGTGCATCGCGGATCAGTGGATGACGTTCTCGATCGGGCAGCGCCCGACGATCGCCGACCTCTGCTCGGCGATCCGCGTGCGCGATCGCTTTGTGGAGAGTGACGGCTCGTTTGAGGAACTGCTCGTCGCGATCGCGATGTCCGATGCGATGCGCTACCGAATCGTGCAGGGGCCCGAATGAATCGATTCATCGATCGCAGGATGTTTCTACGCGGGCTCGGTGGCGCGGCGGTCGCGCTGCCGATCTTGGGGTCGGGCCTCGGGCGGCACGCCTTCGCCCAGGCGATGCCGGGCACAATGGCGGGCCCCTTCCCCAAGCGCTTCATCTACTTCTTCCATCCCAATGGCACGATCCCGGACCAGTTCTGGCCGACGGCCGGCACCACCGAACGAAACTTCACGCTGAGCCGCATCCTGACGCCACTTCAGGCCCATCGCGACAAGTTGCTCGTGCTGGAGGGGATCAACCTCGACTCCGGCGCCGCCGAGTTTGGACCCGGCGAACCGCACCAGCGTGGCATGGGCACCGTGCTCACCGGCCGACCGCTGCAGGAAGGAGCCTTCGTGGGCGGCGACGGCTCGCTCGCCGGTTGGGGCGACGGGATCTCGCTCGATCAGCACCTCGCGAACCGCATCGGAGCGTCGAACCCGCTCAAGAGCTTGCACCTGGGCGTGCGCGCCGACACGTCGTCGCCGACCGCCGAAGTCCGCACCCGCATCAGCTACACCGGCCCGGCAGCACCGGTCCCGCCGCAGAATGAGCCGCTGACGGTGTTCCGCGATCTGTTCTCCGACTTTTCCACCGAGCCGACCGAGCTCGCCGTCGCCCGTGAGCAGCGCAAGTCGATCCTCGACACCGTGGGCGGCCAGTTGCGCCAGGTCCAGCAACGGGTCGGCTATGACGACAAGCTGCGCATGGACTCGCACCTCGCGATGGTGCGCGACCTCGAAGTGCGGCTGGAGAACGAGCGCGTCACCGGCGATGCGTGCTACGCGCCGACCGAGCCGGCGAATCTGGAGCCGGAGAGCGAAGACACCATGCCGCTCATCTCGCGACTGCACATCGACCTGATGGTGATGGCGCTCGCCTGCGACCTGACCCGCGTCGCCTCGCTGCAGTACTCGAACGCCAAGAACCACATCCGATTCCCCTGGATCGAGAGCCTCGAAGACGGCCACCAGCTCTCTCACGCCGGGCCCACGAACGCCGGCGCCAACGAGGAGTCCGTGCTGCGCGACACCTGGTTCGCCGGCGAGTTTGCCTACCTGCTCACGAAGCTCGACAGCATCCAAGAGGGCGACGGCACGATGCTCGACAACACGGTGATCCTCTGGATTAACGAGCTGTCGCAGGGCAATACCCACAGCGTGCAGAACATGCCGTTCGTCATGGCGGGCGGAGGTGGCGGCTACTTCGACACCGGGCGCTACCTCAAGTACGACAACGCGTCGCACTCCGACCTGCTCGTTAGCATCCAGAATTCGTTCGGGATCGAAGACGCCACGTTCGGCGATCCGCGTTTCGCTTCTGGCCCGCTCTCCGGGCTCGCGCGCTAGCACGTCCATTGTCGCTCGAACTCCAGGAAGTTGATGCGTCGACGGAGGAGGAATTCTTCCGTGTACGCCAGCGCGCGCTGGGCGGCTTACCGAATTGGCGCCCGGGGCCACGGGCCTGGGAGGCGGCGTTCTTTGACGAGTCCGTCAACCCCCTGTTCCGTCACATCGACGCCATCCGATATGTTGCGCTGAGCGACGGACTGGCGATCGGCCGCATCGTCGCATGGGTCGACGACCGCGACCCCACGCACGGCTTCTTCGGCTTCTTCGACTTGGTCGACGACCTCGAGGCGGGGCGCTTGCTCGCCGAAGCCGCGATGCGATGGTGCGGGGCGCGCGGGCGGGTGCGAATCCGTGGGCCGATCGACTTCTGGGCAATCTGCTCCGCCGGCGTCCCCGTCTCGGGATTCGACCTTCCGAACACGTTCTCGCTCCACCACGGCAACCCCGCCTACGCGCCGGCCCTCGAATTGGCCGGGCTGACCCCCGTCTCTGAGATCTACAGTTGGCAGTTTGGCGAGCGCGCCGTGCCCCCACCCGCCGAGGGCATCGCCAGGGCAACGCTCGCCGATCCAGCGATTTCACTGCGGGCGTTCGACGCATCGAGCGTCGAGCACTGGGAACTCGCCGAGGAGCTCTACACGAGCTGTTACGCCGCCGAGACGTGGTTTGCGCCGATGTCGGCCGACGAGCTGAGACTCGTCGCCGGTGGCTGCGTGGACGAGGCGATCAGTTTTCTGGTCTTCGTACACGGTACGCCCGCGGCCATCGCGGTCGCCCTGAGCAACGTCACGGAGTCGTCCGTGCGCGTCGGCGACCTGGTTGTGCCGGAGCCCGTGCAACGGGTCGCTCGCGCGACGCGACGGCCGACCAGCTTCCGTCAGTGGTTGTTTGGAGTCGCTCCACCGTTTCGCGACCGAAGATTCGGACACCTGGGCACCGCGATGTACGTCACGATCCGGCATCGCGCGGCCGAAGAGCAGCTGGAGCGCGGCGAGGCCGCATGGACCTCGAAAATCGAGGGCCACCTCGTCGGAGGCTTCACGGCGCTCGGAGTGCGTCGGGACAAGACCTATCGCGTGTTCGAGGCGCCGCTCCCCCGCGCGGCAGACGGCCCGTGACCCCGCCCTCGGCTCGCGTGCTGGGTGGGCGCTATCGCATCGACCAGCGCCTCGGCGAGGGCGGCTTCGGGGTGGTGTTCGAGGCGCACGACCGCGAGCTCGATCGCCGCGTCGCGATCAAAATCCTCGACCCGGCGAAGGCTGCGCAGTCCCCCAAGCAGGTCCACCAGCTCCGTGATCGATTTCATCGCGAAGCCGTGGCGACGGCAGCGGTGACTCACCCCAACGTCGTGACGTTCTACGACGTCGGGGTCGACGGCGACGAGGTCTATATCGTCATGGAGTTGCTGCTGGGACGCCCGTTGGACGTCGAGCTCGAGCGCTGGCCGACCGGAATGCCCGCCCATCGCGCACTGCCGCTGTTCATGGGGGCGCTCGAAGGCCTCGCGGTCGGCCACGACGCAGGGATCGTGCACAAGGACCTCAAACCCCAGAACCTCTTCCTCGACCGTGCGGACTCAGATGGAGCGCTGATCCGCATCATCGACTTCGGGGTCGCGCGACTGCTGCACGAAGCGAAACTGACCGCGACCGGAAAACTCGTCGGCACCCCACGGTACCTCGCTCCCGAGTACATCGAACACTTCGAGGTCACCCCGGCCCTCGACGTCTACCAAATGGGGCTGATCCTCGTGGAAGTGCTCAGCGCGATGCCGTGTGTGCCACGGCGGCTGGACCTCGTGACGTGCTGTCAGCGCCACGTCGACGGCTCCCTCGCGATTCCGGATGGCCTGCGCGTCGGACCGGTCGGCGAAGTCATCGCTCGCGCGGTCGCTCGCAACGCCGCGGACCGATATCCGTCGGCCCGAGAGTTCGCCGAGGCGCTCGCCGCGATCGACCCGAGCTCCGTGTCGACCGCCGCACCCGGGCAGCACGTGCCCACGCCGCGCCTCGGCGTCTCCACGCTGAAACTCGGTGCGACGCAACCAATGCACGGCGGGGCCAAGGCTGCCGGCCGGGCCACGCCGCGCGCGGGTGCGCCATCAGCTCCACGCCCCCGCGATCGTCCGACGGGTCCCACCAAACGCCTCGGCTCACCCCGATCCGTCGCCGAGCAGTTGTCGCGCATCGCGATCGAGGAACCGATCACGGCGCCACGAGCCTATGAGCCCACGATCGACACCGTGTCCGCCGACTACGACCCGCTGCGGGCGCGTCGATGGTCGATCTACGCCTTGGTGGTGATCGCGACGATCGCCGCGGCTGGCACCGGCGCGTTCTTCGCGTTCACGGTGCCGTAGGTTCGTCGCTGGCGACGCCGTGGAACGACGGTGCCGGCATCTCGCCGAGACTCTGCATCTCGAGCTCCGCGGCAAGGAATCGCTCCCGCAAACCATCGAACTCCTCGAGGAGCTTCTCGCGCTCACGTTGCAACGAGCGAATGAGGTTGTTCTCGGTCTGGAACAGCGTGCGCGTGAGGATACGCCCCCGGTAGCGGGCAAGCTGACGCCGATAGCGTAGAAAGAAGAGCCCCGCGAGCGGTAGCGAGATGAGGTACGCCAGTGCCCAGATCCACGAGCCAGTGGACAGCCAAACCCCGATCACCCACGGCGCATAGAAGATCGGATAGGCGGCGGTACCGGCGAGTAAGCCCGTAATCGCGCGCTGCGCCTCATCGGGCGCGCGGAGCGCGACCTGGCGGGTCACCACGTACGGCCCCACGTTGTGCAGGAAGCCCCACAGCGCCGGAATCGCGAACACGATCATGTAGACCGTGAAGCGAATCGCCTCCTTGCGGAACGACAGCGTCTCGGGCGGACGATCGAAGAAGTGACTCTTGAGCTGGACCTGACGAAGGTGGTCCTTGTACCGCCAGACCCGGATCTTCATGTCCCGGACCATCTCCGGCTCATGCACGTCGTAGTAAGCAATCGCAGTCGCGATGCGCTGCTTGAGGAAGAACTGGTCGTCGAGCTGGTCGGCGTCGTCAGCGCTCTTCTTGACGGCGTCGAGCATCCGGCCGCCGATCCCTCGCGCATCGTCATTGCCGATGACGTCGGCCATCAGCGGCGAGTCATCAAAGTCGCCGTCGCGCAGATCGTCGAACAGGAACGCCGCGCTGCGCTTCTCCTCGGCGCGCTCCGCGAGGATCACTTCCAGCAGATGGCTGCCGTAGATCGAGTGGATGTCCCGGACCAGATCCTGGACCCGCTCGCCTTCGATATGGGTCGCGAGGCTGCGAATCTGCGCCTGAATCTCATCGGTCAGCGAGCGCACCGCTTCGCGCTCGTCCTTCTTGTGCGCCGCGGCCCACGCCCGCACATCGAGGGGTTTGCCGAAGCGGACCAGCACGCTGGACAGGAAGCGGTCGCGGTTCTGGAAGTTGAGCCCCACCGGCACGATCTGCACGCCGAGCGTGTAATCCGTGCGCGCCTCGGCCCCCAGCGCGATGCGAGCGGTGCCGGTCTTGATCTCGTAGAGCTCGCGCTCCATCGAGTTTCGCCCTTCGGGAAAGATACCGATCGTGCCGCCTTCCTCCAGCACTTCGAACGCCCGCACGAACGCATCCATGTTCGCGCCGCCTCCGCTCTTGTGCACCGGAATCACGCCGCATTCGGTGAAGATCCAGGACACGATCGGATTCTTGAACAGCCCGCTCTTCGCCATGTACGAGATCTTTCGATTCGTCTTCGTGCCGAGGATGAACGTGTCCATGATGCTGTTGGGATGGTTCGCCGCAAAGATCACCGGTCCCTCTGCGGGCACGTTGGCGCGCCCGACGGACTGGATGTCGACAAAGTAGATGTCGACGGCAACGCTCAGAAGCCGGCGCAGAGCGCCGTACAGGAGCGACACGAGGATCTCCTCAAAACGCGATCCTAACACCCCTCGCCCCAACCGTCGCTACTGCCTCGTTTCGTTCTGCTGCTCTGCTGGTCTGCTGGTCCGCTGGTCTGCTGGTCCGCTGGTCCGCTGGTCTCCGATCAAACTCAAACTGGACCCGCGCTCCGGCTATGGAGCCACCACGCGAAGCGTGGAGCAGGGCTCGCTGGCCGCGGAGCCGGGCGACTCGCGCTTCGCGTGGTGGGGCCGTGGACGGAGCGTGGGTCCAGTTTGAG
>JBFIHF010000129.1:0-15739 GCA_041601915.1 Bradymonadaceae bacterium | reverse complement strand
TGGCTGGGGCCGGCTTGCTCGCCGCCGGATCGACGGCCCTCGTTCACGGGGCGGTGGGGATCGCAGGCTCGCTGGGGATTTCCGATGCGATCATCGGGTTGACCATCGTTGCGGCCGGAACCAGTACGCCCGAGCTGGTCACCTCCCTGGTGGCAGCGCGGCGAGGCCAGGCGGACATCGCGGTCGGTAACATTGTCGGTTCCAACATCTTCAACGTCCTCGGGATTGTTGGGGCGACCGCGCTGATCCACCCGCTGGCGGTCCCCGCCGAGATCCTCGCCCGCGACAACTGGTGGATGCTCGGCGCGTCCCTGCTGCTGTTTCCCTTGATGAAGTCCGGCATGCGCGTGACCCGAAGCGAAGGCGCGCTGCTCTTCGCGGTCTTCACCGCGTACATGGCGACCCTCATCTGGAGCGTTTGAGACGTCGCTCTCGCGCGTCTAGTAACGTCGTCTTGACTTTCCGTCGCCTCTGGTAAAGAATTCGTTCTTAGCTGGTGTCTCTGAGCACGACTCCTTTACCAACGGGCAACATGTCGAAACGCGACACGGGAACCTATCAGGTCACGACGGCGGGCGGCGAGGAGGTGCGGGCGTTCGTACCGCACGCGCTTCCACCCACGGCGCCGCCGCTCGTCGTCGATGGCGCGCTCGCCGAGCGCGTCCGCGCCGCCGACCAAGCGCTCCTGCGCCTCGAACTCGCTGGCGAGATGGTGCCGTCGTTGGACTGGTTCATCTACGCATTTGTGCGCAAAGAAGCCGTGCTCTCGTCGCAGATCGAGGGGACGCAAGCGACGCTGATGGACCTGCTCACCCACGAGGCGTCGTCCGACGCCCCCCCACCCAACGCGGACGTCGAAGAGGTCTGCAACTACCTCGACGCGTTGACGTTCGCCCGCGGCCAGCTCAGCGACCCCGCCGGTTTGCCCCTCTCGATGCGGTTGCTCAACGACACCCACGGGCTGCTGATGCGCGGGGTGCGCGGCGAGAACAAAGGCCCGGGGGAAGTACGCCGCAGCCAGAACTGGGTCGGAGGTACGCGGCCTGGCGATGCGGTGTATGTCCCGCCGCCGCCCAATGCACTGCCCGACGTCCTGTCCGACTTCGAACGGTTCATCCACGCCGAGCCCGAGCTCCCCGCGGTGGTTCGCGCCGGGCTGCTTCACGTGCAGTTCGAGACGATCCACCCGTACCTCGACGGCAACGGCCGCATCGGTCGGTTGCTCGTCACGCTGCTGCTCGAGCATTGGGGATTGCTCACCCGACCGCTGCTGTACTTGAGCTTGTTCTTCAAACGACATCGGCAAGAGTACTACCGGCGCCTCAACGCCGTGCGGGTCGACGGCGATTGGGAAGGGTGGCTCGACTTCTTCCTCGATGGCGTGGCGACGATTGCGGATGAGGGCGTCGCGACCTCGCGCGACCTCTTCAGCCTCGTCACCGCCGATCGTCAGCGCCTCATCCACCAGGACGGCGTCAACCTGCTCGCCGTGCAACTGTTCGAGCGCCTGCCCGGGCATCCCATCATCACCGCGCCCTGGGTCGTCGAGGCGTTCGCCAGCACCAAGCCGACCGCCGGTCGCGCCATCGAGGCTCTGCAGGCCTCGGGGGTCCTCGTGGAGACCAGCGGTCGCAAACGCGATCGCGTCTATGCCTACCAGAGCTACCTCGACCGACTTCGCACCGGTACGGAGCTCGGCAACGACCACGGCCGGCCATGAGCGCGCCGTCGATCAAACTCGGTGTGCGCGAGAACCTCGCGCAGTTTTCGCTGCTCATCGTCGTGAATGCGTTCGTGGGCGCGATGGTCGGGATGGAGCGCAGCATCCTGCCAGCGATCGCGGAGGGTGAGTTTCAGCTCGCGGCACGCAGCGCGATCCTGTCGTTCATCGTCGTGTTCGGGATCACCAAGGCGCTGACGAACTACTTCGCCGGGCGCTGGTCGGACCGCTTTGGGCGCAAAGGGGTGCTCATCGCCGGTTGGGTTGTCGCGTCGCCGGTGCCGTTTCTGTTGATGTGGGCGCCGTCCTGGTCCTGGATCCTCGCCGCCAACGCGCTGTTGGGTGTGAGTCAGGGTCTGACGTGGTCCACGACGGTCATCATGAAGATCGACCTCGCGGGGCCCGAAAACCGCGGGCTCGCGATGGGTCTCAACGAGTTCGCCGGCTACTTCGCGGTGGCGCTCTCCGCGCTCGCGACAGGGTTGATCGCGGCGGAGTACGGCCTGCGGCCCGAGCCGTTCTACCTCGGGATCGGGTTCGTGGTGCTCGGCGCCGCGCTGTCGGTGTTCGCCGTCCGGGAGACCAAGCACCACGTCGCCCATGAGGCTCAGATGGAGGGCAGCTCGGAGGCGGATGTTCTGTCGCCGCGCGAGGTGATCATCCGCACCAGCTTCACCGACCGGGACCTCTCCTCGGTGAGTCAGGCGGGTCTGGTGAACAACCTCAACGACGGCATGGCGTGGGGCCTGTTCCCGCTCATCTTCGCCGCCGCCCACATGTCGCTCGCCCAGATCGGAATCCTCGCCGCCCTCTACCCGGCGGTCTGGGGACTCGGTCAACTTGTCACCGGCGCGTGGTCGGATCGAATCGGCCGCAAGGCGCTGATCGTCGCCGGAATGTGGGTCCAGGCGCTGGGTATCGTCGGCATCGCGCTCGGCGACACCTTCGCCTGGTTCGCAGCGGGCGCGGTGCTCCTCGGGCTGGGCACCGCGATGGTTTACCCGACACTGCTCGCCGCGATCGGCGACGTCGCCCACCCGAGCTGGCGCGCGTCGGCGGTCGGCGTGTATCGGCTGTGGCGCGACATGGGCTACGCGGTGGGTGCCCTGCTCGCGGGCGTCATCGCAGACGCGTTCGGACTCTCCGCCGCGACGCTCGCGATCGCCGCGCTGACGTTCGTCTCCGGCATCGTCGTCGCCCTCCGCATGCGGGAAACGTTGCCGGCGCGTCCCGAAAGCGCGGCCGGTCTTTGACTTTGCGCCTTCGCCAGCAAGGTCAGTCAGCCCAACGCGTGCAGCTACACGCGGTGCGTGTGGGAGCCGGTCGCTCCATATCGTCTAGTCGGCGGCGACTTCGGCGCGGGTGTTCGGGATGTTCACCGCTTTGTGGATCCAGTCCCACAGCGCGTACCCCTGAAAGTCGGGCAGCGCGACCGCCTCGACTGTCGCCGCTTCGTCCATGTCGGACGCAACCGCCGCCTCGACCCCGGCGCGTAGCGCGTCGAGGTAGCCGATGGAGAAGTTGAACGTTTCAATGCTCACCGGTCGCCCGTGTCCAGGCACCACGACCGCGGCGTCCGGCAGGGAATCGCGGACCGCGGCGAGCGTCGCAGACACGTCACCACCGCGGCCGTCGAGCAGCCACGGGATCGCCGGTGCTTCGGCGATCAGCGGATTGCCGGTCCACATCACCTTGGCGTCGGGCACGTAGACGAAGAGGTCGCCGACCGTCTGCCCAAAGCCGAAGAACCGAGCCTCGATGGTGATGCCGCCGAGGTCGGCGCTCCAGCCCTCGTC
Source organism: Bradymonadaceae bacterium (assembly GCA_041601915.1). Taxonomy (GTDB): domain Bacteria; phylum Myxococcota_A; class Bradymonadia; order Bradymonadales; family Bradymonadaceae; genus JBFIHF01. The sequence continues at coordinate 12,223 of JBFIHF010000129.1, read as the reverse complement.
GGACACCGCGATGTCGGGGACGATGGCCGTGATCTCATCGAGGCCCTGGTCGGTACCGAAGTTGGATTCCATGAACTCGACGTCCGCCGCGAAATGCTCGGCGATGTAACTCGCGGTGCGTTCGTGCTGCACGACCTCGACCTCGGGTGGCAGGAACGCGTTCCCGTAGCTGTGATCGCCGTGGTAGCTGGTGTTTACGGCGTAGAGCACCGGCTTGTCCGTCTCTTTCCGAACCAGCTCGACGACCTGACAGAACAGCTGCCGGTTGATCATCGTCTCGACCAGCGCGACTCCCTTGTCGCCGATGACGAACCCGCCCGACGTTGCGAGTGGATACCCTTGCGGGCCGAAGTCCGCGGCGTTCGAGTCGTAGACCGCAAAAACGCCGGGCGACACCTCTTCTGAGACGAGTCGCACGGCGTTCGGCGTCCAGACGAGGTTGGGATTCGCCTCCGTCAACGCGCGCTCGCCGGCGCATGCTTCAAACTGTTGCACGTCGGCCGTAGGTGGCGTCTCTGCTTCCTGTGCGCACCCCGCGAGTGCTGCGACGGCGGCGAGGGCGATGTGGTGAATGCGTGACGTAATCATGAGTGAACTCCTGGTGTTCGGGCGTGGCCCGGGGTGGACATTCCTCACCCTAGGTTTGCAAGGCAGTGCTCAAAAGCGGTACTTTCTCAGTATTGCTTTGCGTGAGTGCAAAATGGAGCGTTGGGACGATCTACGACTGTTTCTCACCGTTGCGCGAAAGGGGACGCTGACCGCGGCCGCAGCGGAGCTCGGCGTCAACGCCTCGACCGTTCACCGTCGCCTCGGGGCGTTCGAGGTCGAGCTCGGACTGCAGCTGTTCGAGAAGGGACCGCGCGGATATGGGCTGACCCACGCCGGAGAGTCGCTGCTCCCCCGCGCGGAGGAGGTCGAGGAGGCGATGTACGCCGCGACGCGGTCGGTCATCGGTCACGATCAGCAGGCCACCGGCGAGGTGCGAATCACCGTGCCGGTCGCACTGCTTCCCGTCATCTCACCTCACCTGACGGCGTTCTGCGCCGAGCACGACGGCATTTGCCCCGCAGTGCTGGCTGATGACGTCGTCTTCGACCTCGGTCGCAGCGCGGACGTCGCGCTTCGCGCGACCGCGCAACCCCTCGCAACCGCTATCGGGCGGAATCTCTGCGGGCTGTTTTGGTGCCGATACGCATCCCATCTCAGTCGGGGCGATGAGCTGCCGTGGCTCCACTACGTCGATTTGGATCAGTCGCATGCTGTTCAATGGCGCAAGCAGGTTTTCCCGTCATCGAAGCCGATGATGCTCGTCCAAGGCGTCGTGGGAATGCACGCCGTTCTGGCTGACTCTGGCTGCCAGGGGCTCCTCCCCTGTTTTCTGGGCGACGTGGACCCACGACTGCGACGCGTCGGGACGCGGATCCCGGCTGAGAACCGGCTCTGGCTGCTCATTCACGCCGACCTGCGGCGCGCGGCAAGGGTGCGCGCGCTGGTCGACTTTCTCGTGCCGCGCCTCATCGCCGAGAAGGCGAGATTCGAAGGGACCTAGCGTACGAAGAGGGTGCGCCACACCAAGCCTGCAGCGAGCAGCGCGGTACCGGCAAGCCAGATCGGCCAGTCGACAAAGAAGGCGAGTCCGAGGCAGCTGACGAGCCCCGCGACCGCAATCCACCGGGGGAAGCGCCGATCCGCGACCGGCAACCGCAGCGCGGCGAGGTTGGTGATTCCGTAGTACACGAGCACCGTGAACGCGCTCAGCGACCATGTCGTCCTGACGTCGCCGATCAGCACGAGCCCCGCGATCAGCGCGCCGATCGCCCAGACCGCGTGAGTCGGGCTGCTCGTCGCTTCGCTGACGTGGTCGAACGTCGTCGGCATCTCGCGTCGCCGTGCCATCGCCAACAACACCCGGCTGAGACCGAGCAACAGGTTCAGCAGCACCCCGGCCATCGCCGTCACGGCACCCACGGCCACCACCGGTGCGACCCAGGGATGAGTGAAGGTACGCGCGACAACTTCCAGCGGCGCGGCGACGTCCTGTGTCGCACGTGCGAACGCATCGGCGCCGATCACCGCGACGGCCGTCACGGTCACCGATGTGTACAGCACGGCCGACACCACCAGCGTGGCGATGATCGCACGCGGAATCGTGCGTGCCGGGTCCTTGACCTCCTCGCCCAGCGTCGCGATGCGGCCGTATCCCGTGTACGCGACGAACATCAGCGCCGTCGCGTGGAGGAGGGAAGTGGGTGAACCGAACGCGTCCGTGACACCGCCCAGGTGGAGCGCAACCCGGGAGACGTCCACGCTGAGCAAGCCGAACACCACAAAGCACGCCAGCGCACCGAGCGTGATCGTCACGATCGCGATGTTCGCCGTGTTCGAACGCTTCACGCCGCCCGCAACCAGCACCGTCAAGAGCGCGACGATGCTCACCGCCAGCGCGACGCGGGATGTTCCGCCGGACGTAAGCCCCAGCGTGTGCAGCAGGTAGCCCGCGCAACCGAGGGCCGCTGTGGCCGCCGAAGCGCTCTTTGCGGCCAGGAACATCCAACCCGCCGCAAACCCCGCCACCGGATGGATGTACCGGTGCCCGTACTCGTAGGTGCCTCCGCTGACCGGGTGCGCGGCGGCCAGTTGCGCGCTCGATAGTCCGTTCGCCGTCGCGAGCAGCGCCGCGAGCAGCGTGGCGAGCACCACCCCGGGACCGACGACCCCTGCCGCGATGCCGATGCTGACGAACACGCCGGTGCCCAGGATCGAGCCGAGCCCCATCCAGACAGCCCCCCACAGGCCCACCACACGGCTCATCTCAGGGGTGCCCGCTGCGCTCATCCGTCCTCCGGCTGCCGGTCTTGGCGCGCACTGTATAGCCGGTCGTGCCGCACCTCGCTATCGCTCGTGCGCGCCAATGTGCGTGACCCGACGGTACTTTCTGGTAGAGTCGGCCGACTTTGCATTGCGGAAATCATCGATGAAACTCCACGCCCTGCTGATCGCTCTCGTTCTCGTGCCCGCCTGCGGCACACCCACCGAAGATGGCGTCGACGTCGTCGCGGACCCGCGACTGTCCGAAGAACTGTCGGTCGGCGAGACGAACGAGCCGAACGCGGGGAAGGACGACGACTTCAGGCACAACGGCGAGGAAGACTTCTCCGAGAACTGCAAACCGATTCCCGAGGTCGAGGCGCTCGAAGACCCCGAGATCATCGTGAGTATCGACGGACGTACCCTCCACCTGCGCGACCGGGCCAGTGACTACGATCGGGTGTTTCCCGTCGGCCTCGGCAAGATCGGCTCGTCCGGCGAGAGCCTCTCGCCGGTCAGCACGAACACCCGCGACGGACTGTGGGTCGTGCGAGCCGACAACGCACTCGTCGACGGAGCCACCGTCGACCGTCGCAAGTGGGCGTGGAACTACAGCTGCCGGCACTGGAGCGGGACCAAGTACTACAACCCCGCCTCGCAGCGCGAAGAGTTTCGAAGCTACTTCGCGGGTCTCCCGTTCCTGCGCTTCGAGGGCCCCAACAGCCCCGTCTACGGCATGCACGGTCCCATCGACAACTACTGGCGCGAGAATGGCGGCGAGCTCTATCGCGGCTACGTCTCCGGTGGCTGTACCCGGATGGATCCCGACGACCTCGTCGAAGTGTACGGCCGCATCCGCGGAACCGAGACGCCGGTCCGCGTTCAGACCGCCATCGAGTTTGACGAGGCCGGCCTGTCGATCGATTCCGACCGCTTCATGGGCGCGCATTGCATGCAGGACGCCGACTGTGCGGACCCCGGCGCCGTCTGCGCCACGCACCCGACCAGCGAGTTCAGCTTTTGCACCGCGCCTTGCGCCCAGAACTCGGAGTGCCCGATCCGGCCCAACGAGATCGTTGGCAGCATCGGCGTCCTCAGTTTCTGCGTCGCGGACACGAAGGGTGTCGTCGATGGCGATGGGTACTGCGTCGTCGAAGGCAACGGCAAGACGAACAACGACTGCCGCAGCTACCCGGCGCCGCTCACGAAGCAGCGCCTCGCGTTGCTCGACGACGCGGACCGTCGGGTCAGTGTCTGCGCGTTGCCGTAGGTAAGGCCGGCTTTACATCGTGTCGCGTCGACATTACGCTCGGCTGTGGCCGATTCTTCCCTCATCAGCGCGTTGCGCGAGCGCCGAACCGACGCAGGGCTCTCGCAAGCCCAACTCGCGGAACGAGTCGGCGTGTCCCGTCAGGCCCTCAGCGCGATCGAGGCGGGGCGGCAGGTGCCGTCGACGACGCTCTCCCTACAACTCGCGCGCGCCCTCGGCTGCGGCGTCGAGGACCTCTTCGCGCTCGAAGCCCCGGCGCTGATTCATGCCGCGTTGGTCGGCTCGGCAGAAAACTCCGGCAGGCGTGTCGCGCTCGGTAGAGTTGACGGCGCCTGGACGGCACACGCTGCGTCGAATCCCGCTCGCCCCGGCGATGGGCTCATCGTGGGGGAGGTCGCTGACGGCGGCGATGTCCGTGTGGAGCCCCTCGCCGACATTGCCGAACTCGAAAACAACGTCCTCGTCGCCGGATGTGCACCGCTGCTCGGTTTGCTCGCTGGTCGGCTCGGTCGCCGCTACGGTGACGCGCGGGCGACCTGGTTGCCCGCGAACAGCGCCCAGGCACTGAAGCTGCTCGCCGCCGGCCACGTCCACGTGGCGGGGCTACATCTCGTCGACACTGACACCGTGGGCGGGCACGCGGACCTCGTACGCGCGCAGTTCCCCGGCCAGGCCACGACGATCATCGGCCTCACACGATGGCGGCAGGGGCTCGTGGTCGCCGCCGGCAATCCGCTGGGCATTCGCACGATTGAGGACATCGCGAGGCCCGACGTCCGATTCGCAGGTCGCGAAGCGGGGTCGGGCGCAAACAACCTCGTCCTCACGCTGCTCGGGACGACGGCGACGCACGCCGTCGTCGCAGCAGGGCACGCGGACGTCGCCCGTCTGGTTCGGTGGGGTGTCGCCGATGTCGGTGTCGCGATCGAGGCCGCCGCGCTGGCCGAAGGCCTCGACTTCATCGCGCTGGCCGAGGAGCGCTTCGACTTGATCCTGCCCACGGCGCGGCTCGAACTCGCGCCAGTCGCGCGACTGCTCGACCTCATCGACCAACGCTCGTTCCGCGCCGAGGCCGCCCGAGTGCCTGGTTACGACCTCGGTACGTCGGGTCATGCCGTGAACGTCGATGCGCGATAGCCTCCCGATCTCGGTACGCGTCCTGCTCGTCATCGCTGCGATCGTGTCCGCCGGCTGCAACGCGGCGGATGACCGGGTTCGGCTCTCGGTCTTCGCGGCGTCGTCCCTGACCGAGAGCTTTCTGGAACTCGAACAGGAGTTCGAGCGGGCCCATCCCGAGGTCGACGTTCAACTCAGCTTCGCCGGTAGCCAGGTCCTCCGCCTGCAGATCGAGCAGGGCGCGCGTGCCGACGTCTTCGCGTCGGCGAACGAGTCGCATATGGCGGAGCTCGTCGAGGCGCGTCTCGTCCAGCCTAGCCAGACGTTCGCGACCAATGAGCTCGTCGTTATCGTGCCTGAGGACAATCCGGCCGCACTGGAATCGTTCGCGGACTTGTGGCGCGCGACGCGTATCGTTGTCGGGACGGAGAGCGTTCCCGTCGGTCGCTACGCCCGAGAGGTCATCGACCGCGCATCCAGCGCCTACGGCGGCGAGTTTGCGGCGGCGGTTCGCGCTCACGTCGTCTCCGAAGAGGTCAACGCCCGGCTGGTCCGGACCAAGGTCGAGCTGGGTGAGGCCGACGCCGCGATCGTCTATCGCACCGACGCGATGGCGTCGGGGTCGCTGCGTGTCATCCCGATCCCGCCTCCCATCAACGTCCGCGCTCGATATCCGATCGGCATCGTCGTGACCCAGGCGGACAGCACGCGGTCGATCGACTTCGTGCAGTTCGTCCTCGGCGAGCAGGGGCGGGACGTCCTGCGGCGTCACGGCTTCACGATGGAGGAGCCGTGAGAGGCACCGGCGCGCTGCTCGGGGCGGCGCTCGTCGCGCTCCTCGCGCTGCCCCTGGCGGCGCTGTTTCTGTCCGCGTCGCTCGCCGACGTGCAGGCCGGCATCAGCAGTCCGCTGTTCGTGCCGGCGCTGTGGTTGAGCCTTCGCACCACCGCGCTCAGCTTGCTCATCACGATCCTGTGCGGGACGCCGCTCGCCTGGTGGTTCGCGACGTCGACGTCGCGTTTCACGCGGGCCATCGAGTTGGTCGTCGACCTGCCGATCGTCATCCCGCCGGCCGTGGTCGGCGTCGCGCTGTTGCAGACGTTCGGCCGGCGCGGATTGCTCGGGCCGGCGCTGGACACGGTCGGGATCGGCGTCCCGTTCACCGAGAGCGCGGTCGTCATCGCCCAGGTCGTCGTGTCCGCCCCGTTCTTCGTGCAAGCCGGGGCGAACGCGTTTCGCAAGGTCGAGCCGGACCTGCTGATCGTGGCGCGCACCCTCGGTGCGTCGAGCAGCGCCGCGTTCTTTCGCATCGCGATCCCCGTAGCACTCCCCGGACTGATCGTTGGCGCGTCACTGGCCTGGGCCCGCGCCCTGGGTGAGTTCGGCGCGACGCTCTTGTTCGCCGGCAGCCTGCCGGGCAAAACGCAGACGATGCCGCTGGCCATCTTCGCCGCTCTGGAGTCCAACGTGCAGGTCGCGATCGTCTTCTCGCTCGTCCTCGCCGCGCTGGGCGGGGCGTTGCTCCTCGCCTTGCGCCTCGTGCCGATCGTGTGGGGGCGCTCATGAAGTGGACCGCGAACGTCCAAGTATGCGCGGGGGCGCTGTCGATCGATGTCGAGCTCGCCGGCGACGAGCGCCCCATCGCGTTGGTCGGTCCCAACGGCAGCGGCAAGACCACGTTACTGCGTGCTATCGCCGGCGCTCACCGGCCGATGACCGGCGAGGTGGTCGTGGGTGACCACGTCCTGTTCAGCACCGCCCGGTCTGTCGATGTGCCGACCGAGCAGCGGCGCCTCGCCTACGTGCCGCAGGGCTACGGGCTGTTCCCGCATCTACGTGTCGTCGACAACGTGGCGTTCGGGCTCTCGACGGGATCGGGGCGCCGAACTCGATCCGCGCGCCGCGCGCTCGCGATCCAGGCGCTCGAAGAACTCGACTGCGGTCACCTCGCCCAGCGACTGCCGGCGAAGCTGTCCGGCGGCGAGCAGCAACGGGTCTCGCTGGCGCGCGCGCTCGTCACGGCGCCGCAGATGCTGCTGCTCGATGAACCGCTGGCGGCGCTGGACGTGTCGTCGCGTCGTTCGGTCCGCGCGTTTCTAGGTCGACGGCTCCAGGCGCTCCAGCGTCCTTCGATCGTCGTCACACACGATGTGCGAGACGTCGTCGCGCTCGCCGCCACGATCTGGGTGATCGACGCCGGGCAGATTGTGCAGTGCGGGGACCTCGCGGCGCTCGCCGCTGCGCCTGCGAACGATTTCGTGGCAGAGTTCGTCGACACTCGATCACACCATCCATCGACCGAATTCGCGGAGATCGCAGTTTGAGCATCCTCGACCACATTGGAAACACACCGCTCGTCGCCTTGACCCGGATCTGTGCCGGACTCGAGACGCCGGTGCTCGCGAAGTGCGAGCACCTCAACCCCGGCGGCTCGATCAAGGACCGCATCGCCCTCGCCATCGTCGACGACGCCGAATCGAGTGGGGAGCTCCGCCCCGGAATGACGCTCATCGAAGCCACCGCTGGCAACACCGGTGTCGGCCTCGCGCTCCTCGCGGCGGTACGCGGCTATCGCCTCGTCTGCGTAATGCCGGAGAAGATGTCCGTCGACAAGCGGCTCGCCCTCACAGCACTTGGGGCAAAGGTCATCGTGACGCAGAACGCGCCGCCCGCGAGTCCGGAGAACTTTCAGAACGTCGCGCGGCGCCTCGCCCACGACAACGGCTGGTACCTCACCGATCAGTTCGACAATCCGTCGAACATCCGCGCGCACTACGAAACGACTGCGGCGGAAATCATCGAACAGACCGGCGGAAGGATCGGAGCCTTTGTCGCGGGAGTGGGGACCGGAGGCACACTCACGGGCGTCGGCCGCCGGCTCAAGGAGCTGCTTCCGACGGTCCGCATCGTCGTCGCCGACCCCGTCGGTTCGGGACTTGCGGGCTGGATTGAGAGCGGCGAAATGGGGTCCGACGGTCCGTACGCCATCGAGGGGATCGGGTCGAGCAAAGTCCCGGTAAACCTGCACCGCGACGCCTTGGACGCCGCCGAATCGGTGAGCGATGAGGACAGCTTCGAGATGGTCAAGCGGCTCGTGCGAGAGGAGGGACTGCTCGTCGGCGGATCCTCGGGCACCAACGTCGTCGCGGCGCTACGGATCGCGGTGGCGGGCGGACTCGACGGGCCCGTCGTCACCGTGCTGCCCGACGGATGGGACCGCTACCGCGCGCAGCCCTGGATGCGGGACGTCATGGGCGAGGACTGAGCTGGCCGCGCGCCGCCAGGTGATACTGAATCTGGATCATCTGGACGGCGGTGAGGTCGACGTCTCGGCGCCGTCGATTCTTGGTGGCGGCGATCTCGTCGTCTCGCCAGTACTTCCGCAGTTGCGTGCCGGACTTCGACCCGAGGATCAGTGAGGTGCCGTTCGCCCCAGTGCACCGGATGTACGAGCCGGCGTGTACGTCCTCGGACGGACCGTAGTAGCCGTGACCGTCCTTCGCCATTCCCTGTTCCTCCCGCTTGATGAGCGAGCCTGTCTCGAACCGCAGCGGAAACGTCGCGGCGGTCCAGGCCATCCCCAGCGCGTAACGCAGGCGCACGCTGTCCGGACCCACCTCGAGCTGCGCTTTGAACTTGTCGTTGAGGGCAGCGATGAGCGGGAGACTCACCAGGCAGAACGCCCCCATCCACACGAGGAGCAGGAACCGGTCCAGCTCGCCGCCCGCCAGCTCGACAACGAACGGCCAGAAGCCCAGCACGACCAGGACGACTGGAACGATCGCCAGGAGGACCATCCGACGGTCGACCACCACCAGAGTCGCGTCGCCAACGTTGGCGTCGCCCCATTCGTGGACCTTGCGAAAGTGCTTGGCCAGATTGCTCGCACCCACGTCGGCGCCGCACCATGGACAAGGGAAGGACCGGTCCGGCTGTTCGGCGGCAAGTCCGAGCGCGACGGGTGCCGCGGCGCGCGCGCTGTCGTGAGTGTCCATTGGAGCTCGATGTCGGGGACATCCGAAGCCTCGCATACGCACTGCGAACTGTCGATGACCCCGGTCAGTGCCGGGGCGTTTGTCGAAACTGGCGGCCCCGAGTATGGTCAGTGGCTCGCGTCCACTGCACCGACTGAGTTTCTGAGTGAGCGACAGTAGCGACGACCGTTCCGCCTTGAATCCGCGCGGGTACGGCCTGGATCCCGATGAAGATCCGCTCCAGTTCCTCGGCTCATTGCTGCAGGCGATGCCCGCCTACATCAGCCGGGTCACCCCGGACCTGCGCATTCGATATCTCAGCCGCACTCAGGAGGGGTACAACGCCCAGGATGTCATCGGAGCACGCATCCTCGACTTCATCGCCGAGCGCGATCAAGCCCACGCCAAGGAATGCATGGAGTCCGTGCAGCGCACCGGACAACCGGCCAGCTACGACGTCGAGGCCGCGGGCCCACGCGGGGAAGTCGCATACTACTCCAACTATGTGTCCGCGGTTCGGGAACCAGACGGTCGCGTCGGGCTGTGCGTCGTCGCTGTCGACGTCACGGCACGGCGGCTTCAGGAAGCGCGAGCCCGCGCGACGGACGAGCAGCTGAAGCTTGCGATCGAGGCGACGGGTATCGGTCTCTGGAGCTGGAATCTCGACACCGGCGATGTCCTCTGGAACGAGCAGATGTACCAGATTCACGGGGTCTCCGAACCGCTGCCGCTCGACCGGTACCTCGACGAGGTCGTGCACCCCGATGATCGTGCACAGCTTCGGGACCGCTCCGAGCGGTCGCTGGCCCGTGGCGTTTACGAGGAAAGCCTGTACCGCGTCGTGCGGCCGGACGGTGACGTCCGCTATGTGCTGTCCAACGGCCGAATCGAGAACGATGCGGCGGGCACCCCGATCCGGATCGCCGGTGGCACCCTCGATGTCACCGAACGCCAGTCGATGGAGGAGCGCTTTCGGTCGGTGCAAAAGATGGAATCGATCGGCAGCCTGACGGCCGGCGTCGCCCACAATTTCAACAACATGTTGATGGTCCTACTCCCGACGCTCGAGATCGTGTCGGAGGTCGTGCCCCCGGCCTATCAACCGATCGTCGAGGATGCACGTGTCGTCGGTGACCGCGCCGCAGACATGGTCCGGCAACTCATGACGTTCGCCGGGCAGCGCGGCTCGTCGTCCAAGGCCCCAGTACCGATCAACGCCGTGGTTCAGGACGCGTTTGAAGACTGTCAGGGATCGCTGACGGAGCCGATCCGCATGGAACTCGTACTTCCACCCGACGAGCCGTTCGTGCTCGCGAACGCCGACGAGATCGGACAGGTGTTTCTCAATGTCCTGCACAACGCGCGCGACGCGTTGGTCGATGCGTCCACCGAGCAGCCGCACATTACGGTCCGCGTCGTGCCCATCGAGAACGAGTCGCTGGAGCCCGCCGTGCGCGTCGTCGTCCAGGACAACGGTCCCGGGATGACCGAGGAAGTACACGCCCGCATCTTCGAGCCGTTCTTCACGACCGCTCGCGCTCAACGCGCGGGACTCGGACTCGCGACCGCGTTCGCGATTGTGCGAGAGCACGAGGGGTGGATCACCGCGAAGTCTGATCCGGGTCGTGGCGCGACGTTCACAATCACGTTGCCCCTCGTCGCGGGCCACGACTAGAACAGCACCGGCCGCCGGAGCGCGGTGTGTGGTACATTGCGGTCAACAGATCCGCGGAATCGTCGGTACGACGCATGGATGGTCAGTTCAAACTCGGGGACTTGATCGCCCAGAAGTATCGCCTCGAGCGTCCGCTCGGCGAAGGCGCTTACGGGGCGGTGTGGAAAGCGAACTACCAGAAGCTGCGCCGTTCCGTCGCGATCAAGTTCCTCAAGAGTTCCGTGCTGGAGGCCGATGCCGATCGCCGTTTCGAGCGGGAGGCGAAAGCCTTAGGTCGACTCGACCATCGAAACTGCGTGGTGCTCTACGACTACGGGCATCATGAGGACCAAGCGTTTCTCGTCACGGAGTTTGTCGACGGGGAGACGCTGCACACGTGGGCTCAGCGCGAGCAAGACCTCGTCGAAATCCTCGACGTGATCTATCAGCTCCTCGACGCGTTGGTTCACGCCCATCAGATGAGCGTGATCCATCGCGACCTCAAGCCCGGGAATGTCCTGCTCACGCGCGATCTCGACGACGCACTGTGCGTCAAAGTGCTCGACTTCGGCATCTCCAGCGTGGTCGGAGAGAAGCGCGGCGACATCACAAAGACCGGCGAGTTGTTCGGCACCCCTGGCTACATGAGTCCAGAGCAGCTCACCGGCGAGAACGTCGGCGCCCGGTCGGACCTGTACTCGCTCGGCGTCATTCTGTTCTATCTCATCGAGCGCAAGGCGCCGTTCGTCGCCAAGACGCAGATCGAGGCCGCCCTCAAGCACCTCACCCACGAGGCGCCAGCGCTCGAGCGGGAGGTCCCCGACGGGCTGCGCGTCATCGTCGCGCGACTGCTCGAGAAGGACCCGGATGCTCGGTTTCCTAGCGCGCGCGCGGTGCAGGCGGCGCTCCGCGACCTGCCCATCGCTCGACAGTCCGCGCCGCTTCCGCCGGCCCCGTTGCCGCTACCCCCCGCGGCCTTCCTCACGCCCCGGCCCACCGAGCCCGAGCCCATTCGCCAACCGCCGCGCCCGATCGTGGTCGAGGACCCGCCCACCACGACCGTCGGATGGACGATCGCTGCGGTCGTCCTGGTGCTCGCCACCTTCGCGTACTTCGTCTTCGCGCCGGCCGAGCCCGACGCGCCGGTGCCACCGTCGCCAACCCGGATCGCCGCAGCCTTGCGCACCGCTGAGGTCCCCCCACCAACCGCGGCGGTCGCGCCGGCCTCCGACGCCGGCCGTGCCGACGCGAACGCGTCTCGCGGCCTGTCGGCGGGGTGCGGAGGCGCGAATCGGCCGACCGGATTGCAGACGATCTCCGTCGTCACGGGGCTCGACGAGGACAACATCCAAGTCTACGTGCCATCGACCTACGATCCGAACACCCCCCATCCGTTTGTTC
>JBFIHF010000128.1:0-15808 GCA_041601915.1 Bradymonadaceae bacterium | reverse complement strand
GCGTAGTGGATCGCGAGGTACTTGAAGATGTTCAGGATCTCCTCGGTCGGGGTGAACCGGAAGCTGCCGTCGTGGGTGCGACGGGTCAGGAACAGGGTCGAGTCGGGGTATACGGGATTGGGTGCCGTCATAACGCCTCCTAGGGAGAGCGTTATCGGCAGCACGTCGCGATCGTTGCAGAATTTGTGGGGTGACTCGCCGCTCAGCCTTTGGTGGCGGGACGATCGCGCGTCGGAAACTGTGCGCGGGCTAGAGAATGACTTCTTCGGCCGGCTCGCGCAGGTTGTACTCGGAGCTCATCGACCGGCCGTAGGCCCCGGTCGTCGCGATGAGCATGACGTCGCCCCCGTGTGTTTCGGGCAACCGTCGCCGATGGCCCAACACGTCGCCCGTCTCGCAGATCGGGCCCACGATATCGGCGACCATCGTGGTTCGGTCGTTGATGCGCGTGAGGTTCACGATGCGGTGATACGCCCCGTACAATGCGGGTCGGATCAGCGAGTTCATCCCCGTGGCGATGCCGACGTAGCGGATGTCGCCCTTGCTCTTGGTCTGCGTCACCTGCGCCACGAGGACGCCGGCTTCGGCGACGAGGTAGCGACCGGGCTCCATCCAGATCTCGAACTGGGGGTTGGCGTCGCGGAAGCGGCCGAGCGCCGTGGCCACGGCAGCCGGATCGAGTGGTCGCTGGCCGGGCTTTTCAGGGACCCCGAGCCCGCCGCCCAGGTTGAGCACGCGGACGGATTCGAAATCTCGCGCGACCTCGGCGAGGAACGCGGCGTTCTCGGCCCAGGTGTCGGGGGTGCGAATTCCGCTGCCCACGTGCACGTGCAGTCCGACGACGTCGACCTCGTACTTCGCGACGAGGTCCGCCAGGCGGGCCATCTCCGCGGGTGCGATCCCGAACTTCGACTTCGGTCCCGCGGTCTTGACGTACTTGTGGTGCCCTTTGCCGCGCCCTGGATCCACGCGGACCAGGATCGACCGGCCACGGAAGACCTCGCCCCAGTGCTCCAAGGGATACAGGTTGTCGAGGGTGACGTGGGCGCCAATCTCAAAGGCCTCGACGTATTCGTGCCGGGGCGCGAAGTTCGGGGTGAACAAGATCCGGTCTGGATCAAGTTTGGGCATCGACTCCCGCACGTGGTCGAGTTCACCGGTGGAGACGCATTCGAACCCGAGTCCCAGCGCTTCGAAGCGCCGCAGAATGCCGGGATTGGAGTTGGCCTTCGTGGCGTAGAAGACGCGGTTCGCGCCGAGGCTCAGCGCGCTGTGCGCTCGCGCCTCGAGTGTCGCGGCGTCGTAGACGTACGCGGCTTCGTGCTCCTCGCACACCGCGAGAAGCTCGTCGCGCTTCGCGACCCACCACGCGCCCTTCGGGGCGTGTGACTCATGGCGCTCGCCCTCGAACGTCTCTTTCCATGTCGGTCCGAGCAACGCATCGGTGACGCGCTCGTGAAACAGCAACGTGTGTAGCTTGTTGACGAGCTTGTCGGCCTGCTCTTCGTCGACCACGAACGTGATGTTCAGGTCGCTCGCGGCCTGCGACACCATGTAGATGCGCTGCTCTTCGAACGCCTCGAGCGCCGGCCCGAGCTGGTGGAGGATCGCCCGGATGTTGTGGCCCACGAGGCTTACAGCAGCGCACGGACCGATCTGGCGCGCGTGGCAGTACGGCGCGAGATCACGCAGCAATGCCTTCATCGTCGACGGGTCCAGCGCGTTGGCGCCGGGGTCGAGCGACACGGTGACGTTGGTCTCCGAGGTCGCGACGAGGTCTACGGACAGTCCGTTGGCCTTGAACGCCGCGAACGAGTCGGCGAGGAAGCCCACCTGCTGCCACATCCCGATCGTGTCCATCGAGACGAGGACGACGCCGTTCTTCGCCGAGATCGCTTTGACCTGCGCGCCGAAGTCGGGGATGTCGGCGGAGATGCGCGTGCCTTCGACGTCCGGCGCTTCGGTGCTCCGGATCTGCAGCGGGATGTTGAAGCGTCGGATCGGGTCGATGCAGCGCGGGTGAAGCACCTTCGCGCCCATCGTGGCGATCTCCTGCGCTTCGTCATAGCCGAGGTGCTTGAGCAACCTCGCCGTGGGGACGGCGCGCGGGTTTGCCGTGTACATGCCGGGGACGTCGGTCCAGATCTCCAGCAGCGATGCTTGGAGCTTCGCGGCGAAGTACGCGGCCGAGGTGTCCGAGCCGCCGCGCCCGAGCAGCACCGTGACCTCCTGGTCGTCGGCGGCGATGAACCCCTGGGTGAGCACGACGTCGGCCGGGAGCGCGCCCCAGCGCGCTTGCAGCGCCTCGTCGGGATCAAAGGCGCAGGTCGCCGAGAGGTAGTGTCGCTGCTCGTTGACGCCGATCTCGTGTTCGGAGCAGAGCGCGTCGCGGGCGTCTTCCCACGCGGTCGACACGCCGATCCTGTTCATGAATGCCACGCCGAGCTTCGTCGACATGAGCTCACCCAACGCCATCGTGCGGGCCTGGAGCCGCGCACTGACTTCGCGTGTCAGCGAGGCGCCAAGCGCGATTCGCGCAAGGTCATCGAGCTCGTCTCCGACGGCCGCACGCACGTCGACTTCGAGCTGTTCGGCGAGCAGCTCGTGCCGCGCGACGATGCGCTCGAGGGTGCTGGTGTGGTCGCCGCTCACGGCGGTCCGCAGCAGCGCTTCGAGCGAGTTGGAGATTCCGCTGATCGCGGAACAGACGATGACGGGGCGCGCGCCGCGTTGCAGCGTGCGACGCGCTTGCTCGGCGATCGTCTCCCATCGCTCACGCGAGGAGACGCTCGTGCCGCCAAATTTCAAGATCACCCAATTGTTCATGGGGCCTCATTTACGCGGTCACGCCGCGCAGCGCAACCGCGTGACCTCGTCAGTCGCCGCCGCCAAACATGCTGCCGAGGCCACCGAGCTTGTCCCCCATTGCGCCCGTGACGCTGTCCTGGATGGTGTCTTTGATCGATCCGCCCTTCATGACGGCGGTGACATGCGGCGCAATCGAATCCGGCAATTTCTCGGTCAGGAAACCGAGTACCGCGGCCGCCGCTTGTTGGGCGGTCTCGTCGCCGACGCCCGCGATGTTCTTGATTCGGTCAATGAGTTCCTGCTGCATGGTCGCTCCGCTGTGTGGATGAGTGCTGATCCTCGCACATCACCGCCGCGTCGTGGGTGACGTCTGGGAGCTGTTTTCGTGCAGCGGCTGTCATTCGCCGTCGAGCCAGCGAGTGATCTGGGCGCCGATCCATGCGCGCTCGTCGGCCCGTAGCCCTTCGCCGAACGCGAGGTCGTCTCCGAAGGTCACGACGTTTGAAGTGACCTCCACTGCTTGCGTCACCGCACCCGACAGTCGCCGTGTGTTGGCGCCACCCAGCCGCTGATACTGGTAGGTCCCATCCCGTCGCAGCGACAGTTTCTCCCTCGCGTGCTTGGGCGCGAACTCGGCCACCACGAGCACGGCCATCCCGAAGAGGCCCACGAGAAACATGACCAAGATGCTCGACGCGATGAGGCCCATCGCACAAGCCATCAGCGCCACCAGCCACGGTGAGATCGCGAAGGGCTCATCGTCGCGATTGTCGAGCGCGATGATCAGGAGGTCCTGCTCGAATCGAAATCGCCGCATGATGTGACTCGGGCACGGGCCCTGCGCGACGATCGCCGCGGATTGGACCACCGCGGGCAGTCCAGCGATCATCGCTCGCGCCTCAGCGGCAGATGCTGGCCGATCTTCGGGCGCCGGGGCGAGCATCGCGTCGATCGCGGCGGCGAGCGGCCCGGATAGCTCCGACTGGTCGCGCCAGTCCAACTTGAGACGGACGGTGGGCAGCTCCGCAGGATGGATGCTGGTCGCGAGGTGCACGAGCGTGGCGCCCAGCGCGTAGAGGTCCGACTGCGGGACCGCGCGCCCGACGAGCTGCTCTGCCGGCATGTAGCCGGTGGTGCCGATGACGGTCGATCCGCCAACATCGGACGCGGCATGGCGCTGAACGCCTCCAAAGTCGACGAGTACGAACGAGCCCTCCGCGCGCTGGACGATGTTCGATGGCTTGATGTCGCGGTGGATCAGCGGCGGCACCAGCCCATGCAGGTACTCCAGCACGTCGAGCATGTCGTTCGCGAGGCGCGTCAGTTCGGGTTCAGGGAGCACTTCCGAGCGCTTCGACAGGTCGTCGCCGTCGACGAACTCCTGCACGAGATACCATGCGTCCTCATCGCGGATCGCATCGATGAAGCGCGGGATACCGGCGTGGTCTGCCTGGCGCAGCGCGGCGATCTCACGCTCGAACAGCTCGAGCGACTTCCAGTCGCTCATGTTGGCAAACGACAACCGCTTGATCGCGACCGGCTCACCGTCGGCCCCCGTCGCCAGCACTGTTTCACCCTGCGAACCCCGACCGATCTGACGGGTGATGTCGTAGCCGTCGATGATCATCCGTCGAGGTCCTCGAGTGTGCCGTCTTGGCAGTATCGCTGCAGGATCCAGGCGATCCAGGGTCGTTCGAACGGCTCGGCCCACTCGGTCAGGTCTTGCCGTTCCCCGCGATCGTTGCAGACGTAGAGGGACTTGTCCGTCAGTTCAAGGCGCTGCAGCGTGGCGTCCCGTTTCTCCACCAGTGCGTACATGGAGCTCGCCGACCACACGTAGCGTCCCGACGGGTCGATCGAGAATCGCTGGAACACGCCGCCGAGGGCCGCGCTCAGCAACCAAAACACAGCGCAGACAACCCCAAACCCAAGCGCCATGCCTGAGCCGTGGAAATGGGTTCCGAGGGCCCCGACGGCCACGAGCACCAATACCGTCGCCAGATCCGAGAGACCGATCCGGCTCCCCAACTTGATTCGCAGCGTGCCGTCACGCATCGAGAATCGCCGCCTCACGCGGGCCGGACACTTCCGCTTCGGGCGCTCGATGGCGCGGATGCGCTCGGGTCGACCGACTCGTGCGAGGGCGGTGCTCGCGACGGCTGGGACGAGCGCACCTCCGGCCAGAATGCGACGCGCGTCGGCGGCCGTCGCCGGTCGATCCTCCGGCGCGGGTTCCAGGAGCAGGTCGATCAAGGTCGTCAGCCCCTCGGACAGCGCAGCATGTCCCTGCCAGTCGATCTTGAGGCGGACCGCCGGAAGGTCGGCTGGGTGCACGCCCGTGCCGAGGTGCACGAGTGTCGCGCCGAGGGAGTAGAGGTCCGACTGCTGGACCGCGCGTCCGATCAGCTGTTCGGACGGCATGTAGCCGGTGGTCCCGATGACCGTCGAGCCCCCGACGTCGCTGGCCACGATCGTTTGCACCCCGCCGAAGTCGACCAGCGCGTGCGACCCGTCTGCGCGGCGGATAATGTTCGCGGGCTTGATGTCGCGGTGAATGACGGGCGGCACGAGCGTGTGGAGGTACTCCAACACATCGAGCAGGTTGTGCGCGCAGCGGTCGAGTTCGTCGCCGCTCAAGGGACCAGCCGCAACCACCTCGTCCAGCGCCTCGCCGTCGATGAACTCTTGGACGAGGAAGTAGCCGTCGTCGGTCTGCACGGCGTCGACGAACGAGGGGATCGCGACGTGATCGAGCGTGCGCAGCGTCGCGATTTCACGCTCGAACAGCTCCAGCGCCTTCCAATCCTGTGCGGCGTCAAACGCCAGCTGCTTCACCGCGACCGTGGCGCCGTCCGGCGCGCGCGCGGCGTACGTCTTGCCCTGCGAGCCCTCGCCGAGCTCGCGCAGCAGTTCGTACCGCCCGTCGACTGTACCCAGTGCCGTCATGTTCCCCCGCTTACTTGTCCCGTAGGAAGTCGTCGACCTTCGCGAATACCCACCGCCGCGTCGCCGGCGAGCAATGTTGGCCGACGGAGACGATCGCGCCGCTGTCGGTCTGGATGTGCAACCGCGATCCGTCCAGCGCCAGCCGGCGCACCTGGCCGCTGGTCTCACGTCGCGAGGTCTTGTCCTGTCGCACGAACAGGAACTGGCCGCCCCGCGACATCTGCAGCGTTTCGTCGGGGCCCCCGGACCACGACTCCGAGATCGCGAGGCCGAGGGCCATCATGATGAACATCCAGGTCCAGTCGATCAGGATGATCGACAGCGTCACGCCGACGATGAACCCGAGCCCGGAACAGATCAGCCGCGGCGCGACCATCGACTGGGACATGTCCACCATCAGCCCCGGCCCGACGTGCCGAATCGTGGCGTCGGCATGCGCCGGTCGTCCGAAGTCCAGCGCTCGCACGTCCTGTTCGCTACGCCTCGTCTGGCGTTCGAGGACCATCGCGCCACCGAGGTTGTCGAGCGCCGCGCGGGCCTGGGCGGCACTCTCGAAGCGGTCCTCCAGCATCGGCTCGATGAGCTTGTCGACAAAGGCCGCAAGCGGCGCCGTGACGTTCTTCGCTCGATCACGCCAGATGAGCTTGAGGCGCTTCTGCGGCAACTTCGACGGATGGGTGTGGGTGAGGATGTGCACCATCGCCGCGCCCAGCGCGTACAGGTCCGAGGCCGGTTCCGCGCGGCCACCGAACTGTTCGGGCGGCATGTAGCCCGACGTCCCCACGACCGTCGATCCGCCCGTCTCGTCGTGGGCGATCAGCTGTACGGCCCCAAAATCGACCAGCGCGTAGCCGGCCCCGGTCTTGATGATGTTCGACGGCTTGATATCGCGATGAATGATCGGCGGGCTCATCGAGTGCAGGTAGTGCAGCGTGTCGAGCATATGTCGCGCGAACGCGACGATCTCGTTCTCGCCGAGCCGTGTCCCACGCGCGATCACCACATCGAGTGGATCGCCGCTCACGAAGTCCTGAACCAGGAAGAACCGGGGTGGACCGTCGTCGACCTCGAGGTGGAACGAGTCGAGGAACCGCGGAATCGCGCGATGATCGATCGCCCGCAGCGCCATCGCCTCGCGCTCGAAGAGTTCGAGTTCCTTCCAGGATCCCATCTGCTCGAACGGGAGCTCCTTGACGATCACGTACCGGGCGTCGCGCCGTCGTCGCGACAGATACGTCTTTCCCTGCGCCCCACGGCCGATCTCCTTGAGCACTTCGTAGCGCGCGTCGATGAGCTCGAGCACCGGCATCTCGATGCTCGGGTCATCGACCTCGTCATCGATCGTCCACTCCGCCGCGACGGCGGCCCTTGGCTGCTCGGGATTCGCTGTCGTCGGGGCGTCATCGAGGTCGTGCACGACCTCGGCTTCGAGGATCGCGCGCATCACCGCCCACTCCTCATCGTCGAGTTCGCCATCGCCGTCGCGGTCGTACCGCTTCAACGCGTCGGGCGTCTCCATGATCTGTTCGAGCCGCCGCGCCACCTCGAGTTGCACGCGCTGGCGCAGGTCGTCCGCTGAATCGTTTGCGCTCACGACGCCACGCTAGGTCAACGCTCGCGCTGGTGCGAGGTCGCGGACCAACTCCTGCTGGAGCCATGCGCGCACGCTCGGTTCCACGAATTCTCCGACGAGGTGTTCGCCGTTGCTGGTCTTCAGTCGGATGTGGTTGCCCCCGCTTGCGATGTCCTGAATCGTCCCTTCCGTGACGAGCTTCAGCGGGTCGCCTCGCCGGACCTCGAACGCGCCGTTCGTCGCGACGCGGAGCTCCTCATGGGAGACGTTGCGACCGACCACGACGACCGCCAGTCCGCACATCGCCACGATCAACGCCGGGATCGTCACGTAGGCGAGCAGCGGCAGCGACGCGAGTGTGATGAACACACCCGTGATCCAGACAGCCTGTGCCGTCCGCCCCGACAGGTCGAAGACGATCATGTCGTCTTCAATCGACTTGCGACCGCGAATCTCCGGCGGAAGCTGCACCCCGATGAGGAAGTCCGCACGACGCTTCGCCAGCGAGTCGATCGCTTCGGGTTGTGCGATGGCGAGGGCAGTTGGCCCCTGAGCGACCATCCGCAGTTCGCGGATCGCGTCTTTCGCACTCAGAAAGCGGTCTTCGACGACCGGCTCGATCAAGCGGTCGATGAAGCCGAGCAGCGGCGGAGCCAGCGACGCGCGATCCTTCCAGGCGAGCTTGAGTCGGCTCGTCGGCAGGTCGCTCGGCGCGATGTGCGTGACGAGGTGCACCATCGTCGCGCCCAGCGCGTAGAGGTCGGATTGCGGACAGGCCCGGCCCGTCAACTGCTCGGGAGGCATGTAGCCGGTCGTACCGATGATCGTGGAACCACCGACATCGCTCGCGACCACGACCTGCGCGCCGCCGAAGTCCACGAGCGTGTACAACCCGTCGGATGTCTTGATCAGGTTCGACGGCTTGACGTCCCGGTGAATGATCGGGGGCACTTGCGTGTGCAGGTAGTCGAGAATCTCGAGGACGCCGAGCGCAAACTCGACGACCTGCTGCTCGCTGATCCGCTCTCGACTGGCGAGCAGCGCGTCGAGGGTCGAGCCGGGGATGAAGCTCTGCACGAGGAAGAAGCGGGGCGGCTCGTGTTCGACGTCGACGCGGAACGAGTCGACGAACGATGGGATGCGTTCGTGGTCCAGCCCGCGCAGTACCTCGACCTCACGCTCGAACAGCTCCAGCGACTTCCAGTTCTCGAGGTTCGCGAACGCGAGCTCCTTGATCGCGACGTACTCCTGGTCGTCGCGCGTCCGCGCGAGCAGCGTCTTGCCCTGCGAGCCGCGCCCGATCAAGCGCAACACTTCGTACCGCGCGTCGAGCACCTCCATGACGGGGAGATCGACGTGAGGGTCTTCGACCATCTCTTCGACCGACCAATCGTCCTCCTCGGGGTCCTCACCGGACCGCTCTCGCACGACTTCGGCCTCGACGAGGCTGCGCAGCACCTCCCACTCGTACTTGTCGAGCACGCCGTCGCCGTTGGCGTCGTACTTGAGCACGGCGCCCGGGGTCGCGGTGATCAGATCGAGTCGCCGGGCGACTTCGTCGATCAGGGGGATTTCGCTTGGTTGTTCGTCCACGCGTCTATTGTGACCCGGCGCCAAACAAAAGAAAACCGGCGTCGCGAACGACGCCGGCTAAAGTCTTCAACGCGGCAGGCTCAGCTGAACAGCTTGAGCGCCTGCGAGATCCCGAGCGGGAAGCGCAGGGCAGCTTCGCTGCCTTCGATCCCGACGAGCTTGCGCAGCTCGGCGTGAACGTGGCCCGGCTCGATGTCCACCGCGCCACCGGGCGCCAGCGTGTTGGGGTCGACGCCGACGGAGCGATGCTCGTAGTCGGTTTCGCCCAACGTGCGGTTGCCGGTGATGCCGTTGCCCATCAGGACCATCGACGTGATCGACCAATGGTCCTTGCCGTTGCCGTCGTTGTAGCGCGGGGTGCGGCCGAAGTCCGAGCCGACGACGACGATGACGTCATCGGCGACGTCCATGCGCTCGGCCTCTTCCATGATGTAGTCCACGCCCTGCCACAGCTGATTGAGTCGCGGCAGGTGGTTGTTGTCGTGGTTACCATGGGTGTCGAAGCCGCCCATCGACAGCGTCGCCGATACGCACGCACCGGCTTTGTAGGCGGCGATGGCGAGCTGCGCCTGGCGCTCGATTTGTCCCTGCGGCGTGTTGTCCTGGTCGAGGATATCGAGCAGGCGCGACAGGATGTTCTCGGACGACCGCGCGAGGTGCAGGGTGCCGATCGACTTGTCGAGCTTGGGCAGCTTCTGCACTTCCCCCAGCGCCGCGAGGCGTGACCGCGAGGCCTCCTCGATGCGAAGCATCGTCTCGGGGGTGTGGTAGAAGGTGTCACCGTCCGGGTTGATCCGGTTGTAGTCGGCGATGCGACGGAACGCGTTCACGTTGCCGACGCGTGTGCGTGGCGCGGTTCCCGCGGTGTCGTCGTAGAAGCCGTTCGTGACGAACGCCATCGGCAGTCCGCGACCGAACTCGGCGGCCATCAGCGCGCCGAAGGCTGGGAAGCCCTCGTCGAGCTTGCCGGAGCCGGTGTGACGCCGCCCGGAGTCGTGCCCGTTGGTCAGGGCGTTGACGCCGTTGAGAACCAGCATCTTCTGATAATGCTTCTCGGCGAAGGTTTGATAGTACGTGACGGGCGCAAACCGGATGTTGCCAACCGTTCCGATGTCCGCCGCGGCGAAACTCTGGTTCATGTCGGTAGCCGTTGGCTCCGCCCCCAGGTACCCCTTCGGGTCACAGAACGATGTTGGATCCCATCCGCCGGATGCACCGACGAAGATGACGAATTTGCCCGTGTAGAGCTCTTGCGCTTCAGCAGTTCCCGCGAGAGGAAGTGGCGAAGCGAGCGCCAGCCCAGAGGCACCGGCAAGTTTGATGAAGTCTCGGCGTTTCATGTTGCCTACTCCTTAGGTCGCTTAGCGCTTCTATTCGTAGAGGAACTGATAGTCAGACAGCAGGTACGTCACGACGGCCATCCAGGATCGGATAGCGAAGGACGGGTCTTCGGTGACGCGCTGCTCTTCGGCGAGGTCGACACCGTTGAAGTCGCGCTCGGCTCGGCACTCGCCGAGGCCGGGGGCCGCACCACTGGTGCGCAGCTCTTCCCACGTTGCGAGGAAGAGTTGGTAGGTGGCCTCGAGCTGCGGGTCACCGTCTTCGAGGCGCTCCCCGAGCACGTGCCAGTGCAGGTATTTCACGTTCTTCTTGATCGCGGCCTCCGCTTCGGCGACGGCGAATCCGCTGGCGTCACGCGGCACGAAGGCCGGCTCGACGAACGGGAAGTAGCGTCGCTTCTCGGGGGTCTGCGTGAAGTCGCGTGCCACCGTGCGACAGGCCATCTCGTTGCCCATCCGGTACTGAATGCCGGACATGATGCCGTTCGGATCGGCGATGCGAATCGTGACGTCGTCGGAGTCGATCCCGCCGTACAGGATCAGATACTCGTTCTCCTGCAACAGGTAGGGGTCGCCGTCTCGGTCGGTCCAGCGCAAGCCGGTCACCGCGGTGATCTTCTTGTCGAGGATCTCCGGAGTCAGCATGCGTCCCTGGCCGAGCTCCCCGACTTGCTCCAGCACTTCGTCGCTGGCGTCATCGTGACCCTTGGCGCGGAAGTACGGCGATTTGACGAGCTCTTTGAAGATCGCTTTGAGGTTGTAGTTGGTGTCGATGAACAGCTGCGCCATCGCATCGAACTGACGGTCCTGAACTTCGTACTGAACCAGGCGCGCGGAGAAGTCCGCCGAGGTCGGGTTCGTCGGGAACAACAGCGGCTCCTGGCCGGTCAGGCCGCGGTAGGTGTGGTGCACCATCGCGGTGGCAAACCGACGGTCGGCGGCGATCTGCGCGCCGAGCAGCGTCGCGCCGGTGGCGCGTGCCGCGTAGGGCATGTCCCAATCGCCGTAGCCCGGCTTGACCATCTCGGCGTACCAGCCCTCGTCGCGGGGGTTGAAGTTTCCGTCCGCGTCCCAGTTCTGGAGCATGCCCGCGATCGGGTCGATCGTGGCGTGACAGACCGAGCAGTTCGAGTTGTTCACCGTCGGGTTGTGGTCGTTGATCGAGGCCACATCGAGCGGTCGCTCGGCGAGCTTGAGCACGTCGGTGGCGAGGAAGAACCAGTACACCATCCGCGAGCGGTGGCGGTTGCGGTTCGTCTCCGTCGTCGGGAAGCGGTTGAGCCACATCGGGTCCGTCATCACCCCAGAGTGCGGGTGGTTCGGGATCTGGCCGGGCTGGAACTCGGTGGGGTCGAGCGGGTCTTCCCACTGCAGCCCCGTGATGCCGTAGGCGCGTGCCGAGTAGGGGTTCACGAGCATGTAGTCCGCCGTCACGATCTCGGTGAACGGCAGATTGTTGCGCACGATGTGGCTGGCGAGCTTCAGCGGTGCACGCGCCACGGCGTCGTTGGTGTACATCCGCGCGCCTTCCAGGAAGTCCTGGTTCTCGCCGGAGAAGTCACGAGGATTGTCCTCGTCGCCCGGCATGTACCAGCGCGCGTTGGGGTAGAAGTCGGTGTCGAGCAGGTCGACCGCTTCATCGCGGCCCACGTAGCGCTCGACGAGGAACTGGTCGTTCCAGATCTGCTCGAGGCGGCTGTAGAAGCTGTCTTCGAGCATGATGCGGTCGAGTTCGACGTCGAGTGCTTCCATGCCGCCGGTGGCGACGCGGAACT
The DNA here is from genome assembly GCA_041601915.1 of Bradymonadaceae bacterium. Classification (GTDB taxonomy): domain Bacteria; phylum Myxococcota_A; class Bradymonadia; order Bradymonadales; family Bradymonadaceae; genus JBFIHF01. The sequence continues at coordinate 3,773 of JBFIHF010000128.1, read as the reverse complement.
CTTCGGAGGCCGTCGGCAGGCGTCCGGCGAGGTTGATGGTCGCCTTGCGCAGCGTCTCTTCGGGCGTCATGAGGACGACGCCACCGAAGTGCTCCTGTGAACGCGTCGCTTCACCGCATGTCACGGGGGTCCGGAAGCGGTCGACCATCTCGGCCAGCGCTTCGTACTCCGGGCTGTCGGCCTGGATCAGGCGACCACCGTCATGCGGGACCGTCATCGTCGGCTTGAGGAGCAGGATCGAGACCCCGTCCTTCTCGTACGCCGCGACGTCGCGCATGATCGTCATGTTCGCATCGATGAAACCCGTCACCGTCTCGGGAGTCAGCAAGAACTTGGTGTTCTTGGCTTCGCCGCCCGCGTTGTGACATCCCGCGCAGTTGGCCTCCTTGACGATCGTCCAGATCTTCTGCTGGAAGAATGTGCGGTCGTCGACGCAGACCCCGTCCTCGGTGTCGCCGCCCTTACAGGCCGACGCTCCGATCGCGAGGCCGCAGACGGCCAGCACCCACCAACTCGGCTTTAGTGCTCTCATGTTCACTCCTGCGCCCATGTTATGCGCAAACGAACCGCGAGCGGCGGGAGCCGTTCGGGACGCTTGTAAAATTTGTAGGAAAGACCTGTGGACAATAGTACCCACCCAATGGCACTTGATCAAACTTCATCGACCACGATTGCAGAAAGAACCGGTGGCGCCTCTTTTTGGCGTGCGGATCGCTTTCCGATACCATCCGGTCGTGACTCATTTTGGACTGAGGTCCCCATGAATGTTCAGCACCTCTGCATGCTCGCCCTCATCGCACCGCTTGGTCTGGGGTGCGGGAAGAAGGAGAACAACGATCCGTCGAATCTCGCGAACAACGAGGCGGACATGACGCAGCCCGAACCCGACATGGGCGACGGCAACGACATGACGGGCGGTGACGACGCGGACATGAACGTCGTCCAGGAACCGTTCGCCGAGGACTGCGACTTCACGGTGTTTGCGACCGCCGACGCGCGGACGAACTTCGAGGCGCTGCAGAACGCGCTGCTCGACGTCGCCGATGGCGGGATCGTCTGCATCGCGGACGGGACGTACCCGTTGGTCGAAGAGGTCTCCCTGAACACGGCGAACGTCGAGATCCGCGGGCAATCGCGGGAAGGGACCGTGCTCGACTTCAGTGGCCAGACCGAGGGCGCAAACGGCGTGTCCGCCACGAGTGACGGGGTCCTGTTCAACTCGTTCACCGTCAAGAACACCCCCGGCGACGCGATCCGGGTCACCGGCGCCAACGGCGTCACGTTCCGGGACATGGTCGTGACGTGGTCTGGCGGACCGCAGCGCGAAAACGGCGCCTACGGCTTCTATCCGGTGCAGTGTCAGAACGTGCTGATCGAGAACTGTTCCGTCAGCTACGCCTCGGATGCCGGCATCTACGTCGGGCAGTCGATGAACGTGATCGTGCGGGACAGCGAGGCGTTCGGCAACGTGGCGGGGATCGAGATCGAGAACACCACCGGCGCCGACGTCTACAACAACCACAGCTACGAGAACACCGGCGGTGTGTTGGTGTTCGACCTGCCCGGACCGCCGATCCAGGGCGGCAATTCGAACAAGATTCACAACAACATCATCGAGAACAACAACGAGCCGAACTTCGCGGAGCCCGGCAACATCGTGGGGCTCGTTCCGGCCGGAACCGGGATCCTGGTGCTGTCGTCGGACCGCAACGAGTTTCACGACAACACGATCAGCGGCAATCAGTCCGCCGGGATCGCGGTGATCTCGTTCCAGACCTCCGGTCAGCCGTTCGACTTCAATCCCGACTTCGACCCGTACGCCGAGGGCAACTGGGTGCATGACAACACGTTCAGCAACAACGGCACCGCCCCGAAGGGGTTCGTGAAGCTCATCGCCGACGAGGGCGGGATCACGATGTTGGAGCCGCTGGCGTGGGATGGCGTCGTGGATGTGACCAAAGACAACACCGACGGCTCGCTGACGAACTGCTTCTCCGGCAACACGGACGGCGGCGCGGCGGCAGGGTTCCGGAACTTCAACACCGATGAAGGCTGGACGAACCAGAGCACGGACATCGGTGCCAACGATTGCCAGCACATGGCCCTGCCCGCGACGGTGCTCGATTGATGCGTTGGACCTGCGTCGTCGCGGTGATGTGCCTCGCCGCCTGCGGAACGAAGACCCCAGACGCCCCCGACCTGGGCGCAGAGCCTGACCTCGCCTCGCCGGACGCCGCCGATGCGGCCGATGACGTGACGCACGACGTCGCGCCGGACATGCCGCCCGCGTGTTCGCCGGTGTTCCTGGCCGCCGATGACGAGCCGTTCGATACGCTCGATGAGTACTGTCTGTTCGCGGATCCCGTGCGCCAGGTCCCGTCCGACGGCGTGATCCCGTTCGAACCGATCGCGGTGCTGTACGCCGACGAGTCACTCAAGGCGCGCTACATCGCGGTGCCCGATGGCGCGTCGATCACGTTCGATCCGACGGAGCGCTGGACGTTTCCGCTGGGCACGACGCTCATCAAGACGTTCTACTTCTACGACGACGCGCGCGACCCGTCGGCGGGCCAGCGTCTGCTGGAGACGCGGTTGCTCGTGAACCGCGAGACGGGGTGGGAGTCCTACATCTACGTCTGGAACGAGTCACAGACCGAGGCCCGATTCGAGCGCCTCGGGGCGTGGGTGGAGCTCGATCGCATCAACGAGTCTGGAGCGACAGTCGCGACACGGTACCGAGTGCCGAACAAGAACCAGTGCAGCAGCTGCCACGAACAGAGCGATGTCGTCGTGCCGTTGGGCCCGCGCGCGTTTCAACTGCACTCCGAGTACGACTACGGTGGCGCGACCGGGCGGCGCAACCAGCTTGAGTACTGGGCGGAGCTCGGCATTCTGAGCGGTGTTCCCGCCGACCTCGCCGCACAGTTTGCCCTCAGCGACTACATCGACGGCGCGGCGGACCTGACGGCGCGGGCGCGCAGCTACCTCGAGGTGAACTGCGCCCATTGCCACAGCGACGGTGGTGCCGCCGACTCCTCGGGGTTGCGGCTCTCGGTGTCGGTGACCGAGCCCGGCGAACTCGGCGTCTGCCGCCGACCGGTCGCGGCTGGCGCGGGCTCCGGCGGGTTCTTCTTCGACATCGTCCCCGGCACCCCCGAAGAGTCGATCATGGTTTTCCGGATGGCGTCGACCGACCCCGAGATCAAGATGCCGGAGCTGCCGACTCAGCTTGCCGACGATTTCGGCGTGCAGCTGATCAGCGAGTGGATCCGTGCGATGTCGCCCACCGGCTGCCCCCAATAGCTAGAGCACGTTGAACCGGTGCCGAGGAACCTGCGGGGTTTCCGAACGAGTCGGCGCGACGCCCGCCCTGTTTGAGCCCCTGAACGCTAGGGCCGAGGCCCACCGCCTCGTCGCTCGTCGCTCGCCGCTCGTCGCTCCCGCTGTCAGCAGGGGCAGCCGTAGAACGGCACGGTGACGTCGTGCGTCTGACGCCAGATCGGGCCGACCTTTTGGACGATCGTCGTCGCGGAGAAGAACGACACGATGCCTCCCCAGATCACGGCGCCGCTCGGTTCGAAGAATGCCCCCGGCGCCTTCGGGTCCGTCAGCAGGACCAGCGCTCCGCCGTGGGCGACCTCGAACAGCGCCCAGAACTCGCCGATGAACCCGCCGCAGCCCGCGCCGGCCATCGCCACGACGGCGACGTACTGCGGCGTCCCCGCGGACCCCAACCCGACGACGTCGAGCCGACCCTCGGTGTGCCACGGCGC
>JBFIHF010000127.1:0-15849 GCA_041601915.1 Bradymonadaceae bacterium | reverse complement strand
TCCGTCCACTGCTGCACATCTTCGGCGTCGGGCTCCAAGATCAACAGCCCCGCGAGCACCGCCCCGATCACGTCCGCCCGAACTGCGGGCTGCTCGTACGATGCTTCGAAGAGCGACCGCAGGATCGTGTTGCCGCGTGCCGGATCCATGAGCGCCATGCTTCGCGCGGACTCGGCGAGATTGATGATCGTGTCGTCGCGCAGCGGCGCGCCGGACTCGCGGAACGCGTCGAGAAAGCCGTGCGCGAGGTAGACCAGATCATCGAGTTCGTAGTGCGCGACCACCTGCATCGCCGCGGCCCAGGCGAGCCCGAGGGTCCCAAGCGCGTCGCCACGGCTGAGCGTTCGGCGGGCGAGCATCTGCGCGTCGGCGCTTTTCTGTTCGTCGTCCGACGGCTTCATCGCGTGAAGCAGCGCACGGATCAAGTAGTCGTCCACGCGAAACATCTCCTGCAGCGTGGGCCACTCCTTGTCCGGCTGGCTGCGCACGGCTCGGAGCTGATCGAGCTCGTCGAGAAACCGCGTCGCCCCCGCCACCAGCACGCTGTGCGCGTCAGGATGGCTCGACTCCGCGAGTTGCTCAATCACCACCGCCAAGCGGCGGTCGCCTTGCGGCAGGGTCTCGATCGCTTCGCGGTGTGCGCGCAACGCGAGGTCTTCCGGATCGCCGTCGAGATCGCCGTCGATGAGCTGCCATGCCGTGGGCGCCGAAGCGAGGAGGACCGCGACCGCGTCGCGGTCGCCGGTGTCGTCCGGCTCGAGCTGTGACGGATCGGCGTTCGCATAGACCACGGCGCGAAACTCGGACAGCGTGTCCGCGTCGAGTCGGCCCAGACCGCCGCCCGGCTCGGCGAGCAGGACGTCGAGGCGATCGGCGAGCATCGCGCCGACCGTGCCGCCGGTCTGGCGGACGATCGCGAGCGCTTCACGACACGCCGCGAGGTTGTCGAAGAAGTAGTGCGCGAACATCCAGTAGATCGCCAGATGCGGGTGCGAGCGCGCCGCGTCGCGCTCCGCCAGCCAAGTCGCGAATGTCGGCGCCTCGGCGAGCACCGAGGCGAAGTCAGGGCCGAGATGGCCGCTCAGAAGGCGGATAAGCCAGTCGGCACGGCGGTACAAGTTTTCGCCAATCAGATAGGCGGGACGCCCGCGTTCCCAGTCGGGTGCCAGTACTTGCTCGGCGCGCTCGAAGTGCGCCTGCTCCTGCTCGTCCTCGAGCCAGACCGTCAGCAGACCGTCGGTGATCGAGTAGCCCAGATGTTGATCGATTCGGCCGACCTCATCATCGAACACCCAGACCTCAGCCGACCCATCGGGGTGCGGCAACGCGGACACGAAACACGTCGCGCCGGCAGGCTCGACGCCGAACTGAACGAGACCACAGATGAGCAACATCGGGGCGAGCAGCAGCGGGTCGCGCTCGACCCACTCGAACATCGTCGCGTCCGCCGCCCGGGCCTCGGCCCTGTAGTCACAGAAATCGATACTGAAGATCCAACCGCCGACCTTCTGGAGCCTGAAGTCTTCGCGGTGCAAACACACCTCGGCGAGCGCCGCTTCGGCGGTCACGTACTCGCCGAGTTCGGCGGGCGGCCGCCAGCCGAACCGCTCTTCGAACTCGTCGAGCGCTTCGTCCCCCACGCCGGCCACGGCCGCAAGCGCGGTGACAAAGTCCTCGTCGCCACGCGCCAGCGCGGCGTGGACGACCTCTGCGAGGCGCCCGCCGCGGAGTTCGGTGTCGGTCAGTGTCGTGGGGTCGAACATGGGTGCTCCTCAGTCGTTTTCGGCCAGCAGATCGGCATGCCCGCGCTCGCCGGGCTCGAGCCCGTACCACGCGGGGGCGCGACCGTGGATCCGCACCTCGTCGAACGTCGGCTCGAAGGTCAGCCAACGGTTCGTTCCGACGACGGGGAACGCGCCGATCGCGCCCAGCACGTACCACGAGGACAGGGTGCCGCCGTCGTCGTTACCGACGAGCCCGTCGGGGCTCGTGTTGTACCCGAACTGCATGATCCGCGCGGTCCAATGCTGCAGTAGATCCCAGCGGCCGGCCGGCCCGTATAGAAACGGCACATGGAGCGATGGCTGATTGGTGTGCCAGTAATAGGGGTCGGGCAGCACGAGCGTCGCGAGGTCGCCGTTGAAGAGCCGGGACTTCTCCATGAACGTGTCGAGCTCGGTCACGAAGGCGTCGGCTCCACCGAACAGCTCGATCATCCCGGCGGGATCGTGCGATGCGTAGAACCGGTAGTGCCACGCCGACCCCTCCGCGAACACGCCGCTTCGATCGTTGAATTTGACGACCGAGAACGGGTCGACGAAGCTCCCGTCTTCATTGCGAGGACGGAAGAAGCGCGTCTCGGGGTCCCAGATGTTCTTGTAGTACAACGAGCGCTCCCGGTAGCGAGCCTCGTCGGGATGCTGCAGAAACGCGGCGAGTTCGGCCATCGCGTTGTCATCGAGTGCGTACTCGAGCGTGTTCGAGGCGGCGTTGGAGAAGCGGTCCGCCGAAATCCATCCCTGGGCGATAAAGGCTTCAATCCCCTGGCGACCGCCGTATGGCGCGCCCTCCGGCACGGGAGCGTCGGCGGTGTCCTGAAGCATCGCGAAGGCCGTGGCGTAGTCGACGCCATCGATGCCCTTGGTCGCGCCTTCGGCGAACAGCAGCGCCGCGCTGTCGCCCTCCATCCCGTTGGTATACGTGAGCGCGGCGGGCCAACGCGGGATGTAGCCGCCGTCGCGCCCCATCAACAACAGCGACCGGAGGACATCGCGCGTCTCGTCGGGCGCGATCAGGGTCCAGAGGGGGTGCAAGGTCCGGTAGGTATCCCAGAGCGACAGGTCGGTATAATAGGGGTGGTCGGTCTCGTGCATCTCGCCGTCGAGCCCTGGGTAGACGCCGTACTCGTCGAGCCGCGACGGCATCCGAAAGCAATTGTACAGCGCGGTGTAGAAGATCTCGCGCTGCGCGTCGGTCCCGCCCGCGATCTGCACGCGGTCGAGCACGTCGGCCCATCGGTCACGGGTCGAGGCGCGCGTCTCCTCAAAGGATTGCTGCTCGATCTCATCGAAGCGCCGCTGTGCATTCTCCGGCGACACCAGCGAGATCGCGACGCGCAGCAGCACTGATGCATCCGACGACCAGCGCAGCGCCAGCGCCGCCTCCGGTCCACTGATTTCGCGGCCCGGCGCAAACGTGGCACCGTCCCACACGAGGGTCTCGGCGGGTGGCGGATCGACCTGCGCCTCGAAGTGGAGCTCGAAACCTCGCAGTCGGCCGACGTAGTCGCCGCGGTACTCGAGGCTGCCGGAGATCCGTCCGCCGTCGATTCGAATCGTCGAGCCGATGATGCCGCGATCATCGACGGATGCGGCGGGGTCGATCGCCATCACGATGCCGGTGGGCACCGCGTACCGGTGGATCGCGGCGTGGTCGCTCGCCGTCATCTCGGCGCGTACGCCTTCGGCGGTCTCGACCCGGTAGTAGCCGGGTTCGGCGACCTCGGAGCCGCGCGACTTCTCGAGCCACCACTTCCGCGGTGCGCGATCGAGCTTCGCGACCGGGGCAAACGCAACCCGCAGATTGCCGTAGTCCGCCGTGCCGGTCCCGACGAAGCGCGTATGGCTGAACCCTCGCAGATGCGGATCGTTGAAGTAGTAGCCACTGAAGTGGTGGAACGCTTCGGGATGCGCGCCGCTGTGCGTCGTGTCGGGGCCCACCCGCATGAAACCCAGCGGAACCTGCACCGCCGGCGTCATCCCCGCGTACGCGAACCCTGCGCCGCCGGTGCCGATCAACGGGTTGACGAGGTCCAACGCCTGGGTCCCGCGCACCAGATCGGCCGACGGCGGCAGGTCCGAAGCGTCGCGTCCTCCACCATCGAGCTCGATCGGGGGCAGATCGAGATCACCCGAACTCCCCGGCGCGCAGCTCGCGCAACTCAACAACGCGAGGATCAGGGCCCAGACGCGATCGGGTCGAGGTCTCATGACTTCTTGCGCTCTTTGAGGATCCAATCGATGTACAAGAAACGCAGCGCCATCGCCTCATAGCCGCGCCACGCAGCGATCAACGCGTCGAACTCGGCGTCGGTGGTGGCGGACGGATCTCCGCCATAGGCATGGATGAACCAGCGTCGCAGCCCCTTTTCCTTGCCGTCCTTGTCGCGATTCGATGGGAACGAGCAGTCGGGCCGGTTGCGAAAGTGCATCAGGCCTTGCGCGGTCGAGGGGCCGATCCCGCGCACGGACTGAATCTGGTCGTAGAAGACATCGGGCTCCATCGCCTCGTGGGCCGCAACGTCGAACTCGCCGGACACGATCGCGCGCGCGAGGCCCACGATGTACTCGCCTTTGCGTTTGGAGATCCCGAACTCGCGAAAGACCTCCGGATCGACATCGACCACCGCGCTGGGCCGCGGATAGGAGTAGTACGCGGTGCCGCCGACCTCGAACGTCGTCCCCCACGTACGTCGCACGTCTTGGGACATGCGCTTCGCGGTCGGCCGGTGGCGGATGCGCGATCGAACAAAGTCGTCGACACATTCCTCCCACAGGTTGGCGCGCGCGAGGCGCTTGAAGCCATAGTGTGCGGTGATGAGTGGCCCGATCATCGGGTCATCGGACGCCTGGGCCATCAAGCCGCCGAGGTCGAGGTCGAGCCCGAGGATCCGCCGGAGCTGCTGCTCGGCCTCGGCCTGTTCCACCGCGGTCAGATCGTGCTCGGGAAACCGCACGTCGAACACTGGATCGTCAGGATCCTCGTTCCAACGCACGACGGAGACGACGTCACGAGTCGCCAGACACAGCGGACGAACGTAGCCAGATTCGACGATCGTCTCCGGCTCGTACTCGGCCTCGAAGTAGTCGTCGACATCGAGGGTCAGATAGAAATCGTGCGGCGGAAGGGAGCGCAGCTGCATAGATACGGTCAATCGAAGAGGACGATGTTGGCGAGTGCGTCGAAGTCGTCGTCTTCAGATGAGTCGTCGCCTTTCTTTGGTTCAGTTTCGGCCGGATTCTTCGCCTCGGGCGCGGGATCCGGCTTGGCCGGCGACCACGCGCCCGGGGCGCGTTCGTTCGGTTTCGGCGGCCCGGACTGGAACTGCTTGGGGATCGCGGCCGCCGGGCCAGACGTCGGCGGAGTCTGAAATTGCTTCGGCAGGCCGACGCCCGAATCGATGCGCGCCCGAAACGTGTCCGGGGCCTGCTCCACCGGAGGTGGCGACGGCGACGGCGACGGCGCGGGGGGCAGGAACCGGGCGACATTGGCGTCGACCACGTTGGTGGCTTCGTCGGCGTCGAAGTCGAGCGTCGCGCGATCCCGGATGTGATCGGCGACGTCTGGCTGCAGCACACCGGTGGTGGACGGCAGATCGTAGGCATCGCCGGCACGGGCGACGTACGCTTCGTAGGCACGGGACAGGGCCGGATCGTCGAGGGTGACCACGGTCTTGATCCAGCCGGCCTCGCCGCCGGCACGCACGACTCGTGGATCCAGTTCGCGACGATGCTGGTCGAGCAGGACGACGACGTGGGTGCGCTCGAGCTGCGCGAAGTTGTCACCCGCGGAGACGACCACCGCGCGCCAGCCGTTGGCCATCTCGACCGGCGTACCGACGGCGATGAGCCCCAGGATGGAGTAGATCAGGTCGAGGCCCGCGCGTTCGACCTTGCCGATCTCGGCCTCGTTCAACATCCGTACGAGATCGTCGGGGCCGCCAGCGGTCGCCATCGCGAAGGAGACACGGGTGGCCAGACTGCTGATGACCGCTTCCACCGTCGGCGGGATTTGGCCTTCGTACGGCCAACCGAGCAGCTTCCCGTCGGAGAGGAACGCGGTCTCGTACGCGACGACGGCGCGCATGAGCGGCTGTTCGGCGGCGCGGCCGGCCTGCAACAGCATCACGGCCGTCGACGCGGGCAGTCGCTGGCGCTGCTGTTGGTTGAGCTGGGGGACGAACGCGGTCTGAAATCCGTCGGAGCGGTACATCCCGGCGACGCGCGGCTTGCCGATCTCGGCCTGCAACGCGGCCATCGTAATGCGCAGGAGCGTGTGCACGTCGGCGGTGAGCGCGCGACCGGCGAGGGCTCCGATCACCGCCGCGTTCACCGCGATCGCGGCGTGGTCGCTGGGGGCCGCGGGGCGACGTGCGAGGGTCAGAAGCTCCGCAAAGCCGGTCCGGGTGAGGGTGACGAGGCGCTGCGAGACGCGTTTGACGTGTCGCATCAGGCGCGGGTCATCCTCGACGATGTGGTCGTTGCAGCGGCGGACGAGCACCGTCGCGGCGCCGTACACCGCCGCGACCTTCTCGACCATCGTCTGCTGGCCTTCGGCGCCGCCCAGAATGCTCGCCGGGTCGACGTACTGCAGGGTGACGGAGTTCGGCAGCGCGTACTCGCGCTTGCCGTGCACCAACAGTTCGAGCAACGCGGCAAGGTCCTCGGCCGTCACCGACGACCGAATCGTGATCTCGTTGAGGCTGTACTTCGCCAACATCTCGCCCACGGCGAGAATGTTCTCGTACACCGCGCGCTGAGTGCGCACGGGCTGGCCGTTCACAAACACCGTCTCGCCGGCGAACATCGCGACCATGAAGCCGCCCGCGTTGCCGGCGACTTCCTTGATCGTGGCGACACTGGTCGCGAGCGTGCCCTGACTGAGCAGGCTTTTGACTTCGTGCATCTGCGCGCTGCGCAGCAATCGAAACAGCAGGGTCGCGAACGCGACACCGGCCTCATTCGCGGCGTTGTCATAGGACTCGTTCATTCTGCCCTACTCCTCCAGCGAGCGAGCGCTGCTTCGGCCGCATCGCGCACGTTCTGCGGATTCCCCGGTCGGCGCTTGCATGAATCCTCGAGCGCTTCCCATCCGGCGCGCGTCACCCCGAACTCGCCGAGGAACGTCAGCGCCATCACTCGCGTGGTGTGCACCGCCTGATCCAATGTCAGATTGAGCTTCTTTCCCGCGATCTCGACGCACGCTTGCTCGGCAAGCTGTGGGTCGATGGCCTGAAGCGTCTCCACCGTCAAGCGACGCTCGGTAAAGGGTAACGAGTGGAACTTGCCGCTGTCGATGTGATTGAGCAGCGCGCCACGAATGACCTCACTCTTCAGCGAGCGCGCCAGGCGCAGGGCGCGAACGCGAATGTTCGGCGAGTCGTCGTTGATCATCGGCAACAACACCTCTTCGACGGCGGTCGGGAATCGCTTCGACAACGCGCTCAGAATCGCCTCGCGCACCGACTCGTCGGGATGCTCGATCATCTGGATGAGGGCGCGGGGCGTCGCTTCATCGTCCACGCGTTCGAGGACCTGCACCATGTCGCGCGCGACATCCGCGGACGAATTGACAGCGAGGGCGCCGTACTCGGCCTGCTTTCCGGTCGCGTTTCGCATCAGAAACGTCATCACGACGCGACGGCTATTCGCGGGTAGCGCCGCGAACAACGGCAGCACTTCGTCGACCCCATCCGCGGGAGCCTCGGCCAGCAACGTGGACGCCCGCCGACGGGTCTCATCGTCCCATTCGTTCTTGGCATTCGAGAGCCGCAACATCAGCCGGGCCACGTTCGGCGCGGGAAGCAGCCAGCCCGATACGCGCCGGCGCACGTCGGCGCTCGACGTCGTTCGCACGACGCGGTCGGCGAGCTGCAGACCGTCGCTGTCGCGCTCTTGGAGCAGATAGCGCGGAAGAATCGCCGTGACCATCGCGGCCATGCGGGCGAGGTCATGTTCGGTCCACGCTTCCTGAATGGCGGCGCTGACGACGAGCGCCGAGCGCAGCTCCCAGGTGTCGCGCCCCAGCGCATCCACAAACTGCTCGCGGAACCGCGAGGCGTAGGTCGCGCCGGACAGCCGATACTCGATCGCGGCGTCGCGAGCCGTCATCTGGGCCTGCGCCAGACCGCCGGCCCCGGTGTCTGCGACCAGCGCCAGCAGCTCGATCAGGGCCTGACCCTCCTTTCGCAGGTACTCTTCCTCGGACTCGACGGCGTCGCGCAGCTCGAGCTCAAACTGCCGCTGCGTCTGAACGTCCTCGGCGATCGTGAAGCTGGACACCATCGTCGTCTGCACATGCTCGAGGTCGAGATCCCAGAGCGCGGTCACGATGTCATCTTCGGTCGCGAGCTCCGCGGCCGGCTGCGTGATGAGATTGAGAAACTGTCGCAGTTCGCTGTGGCTCAGTCCCGGCACCAGCCGTACGAGCCGCAGGCCGTTGCTGAACATCCGGTACGGGATCTGGTCGAACGGCGGCTTGGGACGCCACACCGGCGTTCCGTCGACGTCGAACGTCGCCATGCGAACCTGAAAGGCGCAATCGTCGGGGTACTCGTGCAGGATCTGCGTCACGAGCTCGAACGACTCGTCGATGCGGCGTTCGACCTCCGGATGCTGAAAGTCGTACAGGTGGGCGGCATCGAACACCCGACGCAGCCCATGGAACATCGTCTCGACGGCTTCGGTGACGTTGGTGTGGGTGGTCTCGAAGGCATCGGCCCCGAATACCGCCAGCGCCGCGGCCTTCTTGAGCAGCGCGGGGTCGCCCAGCGGCGACGCCAGCGGATCGACGCGCTTCGGTTCCGGCTCGGCGGCAACGCCACCGGCTGCGGCAGCGGAGCCGGTAGCGAACTTCGGCGCCGCCGGCGCCGCGCTCAGTGTCACCAGCGCCGCGTGCATCTCGCCGGCGTCCTCGTACCGATCGTTGGGATAGAACGACAGCGCCTTGTCGACGATCTTCACCAGCTCGTCGGGCAGGTGCGGCGCCGCGACGATCACGGACTCCGCGGCCTTGCTCGCCGCGACGACGAGCATCTCGTCGTTCGTGGCGCCGCGGTGAACGAACTGCGCCGTGAGCAGCGCGTACATCAGCGCCCCGACCGCGAAGATGTCCGACCGCTGGTCGATGCGATCGATCTTGCCCATCGCCTGTTCGGGCGCCATGAACGGCGGCGTCCCCAGTGTCGCGCCATCTCGCGTGTACTCGGCGACGGCGGTGCCCATGTCGCGGTATCGGGCGACCCCGAAGTCGATGAGCCGTACACCCGACCCCGCGATCAGGATGTTCGCGGGCTTGATGTCGCGATGCACCACGCCCTCGGTGTGATAGGACGCGAGGATCTCGAGCAACGACTTCGCGTAGCCGATCACTTCGGCGGGTGCCATCGCGCCGACGGCGGCCCAGCGCGACTGCATCGTCTCGCCTTCGACGTACTGCATCGCGAAGAACGGCGTGCCGTTGGCGAGTCCCTGCCCGTAGACCTTGATGGCGCTGGGATGCTTGCTGACGCCCATGATGAACGCCTCGCGCAAGAAGCGACGTTGGATCGCCCCGCGTCCGACGTACTCGTCGTGCAGGACCTTCACCGCCGCGCGGTTCCCCTCGTCGTCGAGCCCCTCGTACACCGCCGCCATGCCGCCGCGGCCCACGAGTCGTTGCAGCGTCCAGCGGTCGACGACCGTGCCCACGCGCGCTTGGATTTCTTGATCGGTCATGATTGAGGCCGATTCTCACAGATCTTCGCGGCGTTGTGAACCCGCGTCTGGCGGCCTCAGCGGAACGGGTGGTTTGCGCGCAGCGCCTCGATCCCGGGCAGCGGTTTGCCCTCGATGAACTCGAGCGAAGCGCCCCCTCCCGTCGAGACGTGGTCGATCTGGTCTTCGACGCCCGCGACTTTGATCGCCGAGGCCGAATCGCCGCCACCGACCACGCTGAACGCCTTCGAGGCGGCGAGGGCACGGGCCACTTCGACGGTTCCATCAGCGAACATCGGGTGCTCGAACACCCCCATCGGCCCGTTCCAGAACACCGTCGCGGCATCCGCGATGATCGACGCGTAGTGCTGACGGGTCGCGGGCCCAATATCGAGACCCGCGAGTCCGTCGGGGATCGCGCCTGTCACGGTCGAGACCTCATCGGCACGCTCGACCTTGAGTCCGCTGGCCACGACGTGGTCGCTGGGCAACTCGATCCGCTTATTCTGTCGACGCGCGCGCGTCAGGATCGCGGTCGCGGTCTCGAGTTGGTCATCCTCGACGAGCGAGCTTCCGACCTCGTGTCCCTGAGCCTTCAGAAACGTGTAGGCCATCGCACCGCCGACCAGCACCGTATCGACCTTGTCGATCAGCGTCTCGAGGATCGTGATCTTGTCGGAGACCTTCGCCCCCCCCATCACGGCGACGAACGGCCGGGTCGGGTTGAGCTGCAGGCGCCCGAGGCTCTGGAGCTCCTTTTGGATCAGGAATCCGCACGCGGTTCGACCGCGCCGAAAGTGCTCGACCATCTGGTACACGCTGGCATGCTTGCGGTGCGCGGTACCGAACGCATCGTTGACGTAGTGGGTGGCGATCGACGCCAATCCCGCGGCGAACTCGGCATCGCCTTCGGTCTCGCCGGGGTGAAAGCGGAGGTTCTCCAGCATCACGATCTGGTTGCGCCGCAGGCGTTCGATCCCGTCGACCACTTCGTCGCCGTACCACTCCTGGGGCATATGCACCTCGAGGTCCAAGAGCTCCGCGAGCTTGGCCCCCGCGGGCTCCAGCGTGTACTTCGGATCCGGGGCGCCCTTGGGGCGGCCGAGATGGCTCGCCAGCACGAGCTTCGCGCCGGTGGCCAACACGTGTTTGATCGACGGAAGCGCGCCCACGATGCGCGCGTCGTCGAGCACGTTGCCGTCGTCGTCGAGCGGCACGTTGAAGTCCACGCGCATGAACACGATCGCCTCATCATCGAGCGCCATCTGCTCCAGAAACTGAATCCCCGTCGTATCCATGGTGATCATCCGGCGTGTGAGGTCGTGGTGGGCGGCTCTACCGGTGGGTGTCGGCGTACTTGAGCGCGTCGATCATGCGCGCGGAGTAGCCCCACTCGTTGTCGTACCACGACACGACTTTCGCCATCCGGCTGCCGAGCGTCATCGTGCACAGCGAGTCGAAGATCGACGAGTGCGGGTCGTCGATGACGTCCGACGAGACGATCGGGTCGGTGCAGTAGAAGAGCACGCCCTTGAGCGGGCCTTCGGCCGCTTCGCGCATCGCGTTGTTGATCGATTCGACGGTCACGTCCTTCTCGAACGTGCAGACGAGGTCGACGACGGAGCTGTTCGGGGTCGGCACGCGAATCGCCATCCCGTCGAGCTTGCCCTCGAGCTCAGGCAGCGCGCGCGCGACGGCGATCGCTGCTCCGGTCGTGGTCGGCACCATGTTGATCGCGGCGGCACGAGCGCGACGGAAGTCGCTGTGCGGCGCGTCGAGCAGGCGCTGGTCGTTGGTGTAGCTGTGGATCGTGGTCATGAGGCCGCGCTCGATGCCGAACGCGTCGTTGAGGACTTTGGCGATCGGCGCGAGGCAGTTCGTCGTGCAGGACGCGACGTCGATGACCTGCATGTTCGGCGTGAACTTGTCGTGGTTGACGCCCAGCACGAACGTCATGTCGAGGCCCTTGCCGGGCGCGCTCACCAGGACGAATTTCGCGCCGGCTTCGATGTGCTTGGAAGCTTGCTCGCGGGTCCGGAAGAATCCGGTGCACTCGAGCACGTAATCGACGCCGAGCTCCGCCCACGGCAGCTTCGCCGGGTCCTTCTCGGCGAAGACCTTGAAGCTGTCGCCGTCGACGGTGAGGGAGTCCTCGCCGACCTCGACGTTGCCGGGGTACTTGCCGTGGACCGAGTCGTATTTGAAGAGGTAGGCGAGTTGATCGGGGCTCGTGAGGTCGTTGACCGCGACGAGATCGACGCCTGCATCTTGAAGCGCGATTCGCGCGACGCAGCGTCCGATTCGCCCGAAACCATTGATCGCAATTTTGATGGCCATGTGTGTCCCTTGCAGGTGTCCGTGAGCGTGTAGGTCGGGCGGATCTCCCGAGTAGCCTGTATGGCCGCGTATCTACTACGATGCCCCAACGCCGTAAAGCCGCAGCCCCCAAAGATCGTCATGGCCGAGTCACATCGAAGCGCCATCAGGCTCGGCCCGTTCGAGCTGCACGAAGTCGTGGGGCGCGGCGGGATGGGCGACGTCTGGCGTGCGAGCCACCTCACCCAGGGCGTCGACGTGGCGCTGAAGGTCGTGACGAGTTCGCGGGCCCAGAACCCGCGGGCGTTGGCGGCATTCCGCAACGAAGTCCACGCGATGGCCCGACTCGATCACCCCGGGATCGTGGTGGTGTTCGACGTCGGCGTCGTCAGCGATGAGGCCGCCGAGGTATCCGCCGGAGTTCTGCGCGCGCAGAACCCGGTCCTCGCGATGGAGTACGCGACGCACGGCACGTTGATGCGCGTCCGAGAGGGCCTGCACTGGCGCCGATTGCGCGCCGTCACACTGTCGATCCTCGATGCTCTCGCACACGCCCATGCTCGCGGCGTAATCCACCGCGATCTGAAGCCCGGCAATGTGCTGGTGACCAACGACCCACGCGGTCGACCGGTGCTGAAACTGGCCGACTTTGGCCTCGCGCAGGCATTGTATCGGCCCGACGACGTCGGCAACGAGCGCAAGATCTCGGGAACGCCGCGGTACATGGCCCCGGAGCAGATCGAAGGTCGCATCCGCGACCAGGGTCCGTGGACCGATCTGTACGCGCTGGGCTGCCTCGCCTACTGGATGCTGACGGGCGCCCCACCTTTTGACGGCGATCTCGACGCGGTTCTCGAGGGGCACCTGTTCGAGACCCCGGCCGCGATTCGCAGCGACATCGATCTGCCGCCGGGGTTCAGCGACTGGGTGCTGCGCCTGCTGGCGAAGTCGCCTCGCGACCGGTTCCGCTGCGCCGCGGACGCGGCATGGGGGTTGATGGCGCTGGACGAGACGCCGCTCGACGACCTCCGCGGGCTGCCGGGTGGGCTGGCGAAAGAGATCACGGACGCCGTCTGGTCGGAGCCCGAGATCGCGGCCATGGACGCCACCGTCGTCGTGGATACCGGCGCCGTGACCGTCGTGGGATCCGCGGCATCGCGGCCGCTCGACGGCTACAGCGCGACGATGGTGGATCTGCCGGTGCTGATCGGCAATGCCAGCGATCCGTCCATGCCGCAGGCGGAGCGGGCGCCGCTGCCGCACGACTGGCAGCGGGCCCAGGTGCGGCCGAAATCGATGCGCGTGGTCGGCGCCGGACTGGGGCTGTACGGCCTGCGCCCGATCCCGGTCGTCGGACGCGGCAAAGAGCGCGCTGCGTTGTGGGCGGCGATGCGCGAGGTCCACGAACAGCGTGTCGTGCGCGTGGTCGCCCTGCAGGGCGCCGCCGGTGCAGGCAAGAGTCGACTCGCGGACTGGCTGTGCGAGCGAGCGACGGAGGTGGGTGGCGCGACGGTGCTGCGGGCGTTTCACGGTCCCGATGCCGGTGCGGCGGACGGACTGGGGCGCATGCTGGCCGATTACCTGCGCTGTGTGGGGTTGTCGCATCGCGAAGTGATCGAGCGCGTGCGAAACGCCTACTTTGCCACCGGAGCGGTCGACGGCCAGGACCTGTACGACGCGCGAGCGATCGCGGAGATGATCGCGCCGAGCCGCAGCGCGAGCCCCGACGACGTACGGTTCGCGAGCCCCACCGAACGGCACGTCGTTGTGACGCGATTCTTGGAGCGCGTGACGGCGGAACGCCCGGTGGTGGTGTGGCTCGACGACGTGCAATGGGCTCTCGATGCGTTGGACTTCCTCGCGTTCGTCCTGACGACCGGCCGCGACATCGGGCTGTTGTTCCTGCTCACGAATCGCCCCCGGACCGAGGCGACGGTCGAAGCCGTGCGTCTGAGCCAGATCCTGGCGGACCCCAAATCGAGCCTCATTCAGATCGACCGCCTCGAGGCCGCCGAGCACGAGACCCTCGTCGGGGAGCTGCTCGGTCTGGAGCCGGCGCTGGCCAAGCAGGTGGCGGCGCGGACCGATGGCAACCCGATGTTCGCCGTTCAGCTCGTCGGGGATTGGGTTCAACGCCGCCTGCTCGTCGTTCGGGAGGACGGGTTCGCGCTGGCCGACGAGCGCAAGGCGACCCTGCCGGACTCGATTCACGACGTGTGGCTGGAGCGCGTCGAGGGTTTCCTGGCCGAGCAGGTGGACTCCGCAAAGGCACGACGCCAGCTCGAGCTGGCCGCGATCCTCGGACAAGACATCGACGACTCGGAGTGGGCCGAGGCGTGCCGTCAGCTCGACGACGACGGCGCACCGCTGGAGCGTCTCGTCGAGCGGCTGTTTCAAGAGGGCCTCGCCGTGCATCGACCCGGTGGGTTCGCGTTCCAGCACGGGATGTTGCAAGAGAGCCTCGTGCGCGTCGCCCAGGAGCACTTTCGCGCCCCGGCCTACCATCGCGCCGCCGCCGCGATGCTGGGGGCCCGCGACTCCGCGGAGCGACCGGACATCCTCGAACGACTCGGCACGCACTACTACGCGGCCGGGGATTGGCAAGCGAGCCTCGGACCGTTGCTCGCCGCGGCGACGACATTCGGTGAGCGTTGCGACTTCGATCGGGCGAAACGTCTCGTCGCGCTGCGGGACGCGGCCCTCGACGCGATGGGCAGCGCCAAAGCCGACGAGCGGCGCGCGCAGGGCTGGCACGTCGAGATTCGCTGCAATCTACGAGCGGGACTCGTCGAGGACGCGGCACGGCTCGTCGATCGAGGCGTTGCGTTCGCGCGTGCCGAGAGCTGGGCGATCGCGCCGGAGTTCGAGCTCCACGTCGGCAGCGTCGCCCGCAAGCGCGGGGAGACCGACGCCGCGATCGCGGGCTACGAGAAGGCGCTGGTGGCGTTCGAGGCCGCCGGCAACGAAGTGGGCGTGGCGAAGTCGCTGTACGGCCTCGGTGAGATTCGGCTGTATCGCGGCGATGTCGAGGTCGCGATCGGCCTGCTCGAACGATCGCTAGCGCATATGCGCACCCACGACTTGGCGGAGGCGGGCGTCGCCTTGACGGGGCTCGCCGCCGCACTCGTGAAAGTCGATCGCTTTGACGAGGCGCGAGCGCGTCTGGGGGATGCGGTCGAAGCGTTTCGGGTCCTCGGAAACCGCGGCGGACGAGCGGCGGCGCTCAACACGCTGGGGGAACTCGAGCGCGCGCGAAACGAGCTCGGTCCCGCCGAGGCGGCCTACCGCGAGGCGGTCGCGGTGTTGGAGTCCATCGGCTCCCGCGGGCGCACGATCCCGCGGCTCAACCTCGCGTTGGTCTACATCGCCCGCCAGAAATGGTCGCCGGCGCTCGAGGAGCTGACCGCGGGGCTCGGGGAATTGCTCGCGATCGGCGAGAAGAGCCACATCGGATTTGTGCATCTCGCGCTGTGCTGCGCTCACGCAGGGCTCGGGGCCTGGACGCGCTACGACGACGAGCTCGAGCAGGCGTGTCGGCTCCTCGAGGAGTCGAACTGGGTCGATCGCGACATCGCCCACCACGCCGAAGTCGCCGCCGGACTCGCCCACGATGCCGGGGAGCGCGAACGCGCCGCCCGCGCGGCAGCGTTGGCCGAGGCGCAGTGGAGCTCGCTTCGTTAGCGCTGTGGCATGGCAACGACGAAGCGGCTAGACTCCGCGTTCTCCTCATTCGTACAGGCTCATGCTTCGATTCTTGCTGGGTATTGCGTTGCTGGCCGGTTGCGGCGACTGCGCACAAAACAACGCGAACAACAACGCGAAGACCCCCGACGCCGGCACGGATACCGGCGATGACCCCGACGGGTATGTCGAGCCCTTTGACCCCGCGATGTTGGGGTGGGGCCTGCACGTCATCGCGCGCGCAAGCGATGACATTTACGTCGCAGGCGGTACTCCAGATCGGGGAGTCCTACTCCACAATGACGGTGCGGCGTGGACCGCGGTCGATGTGCCGGCCACCCCACTTCTCAACTGGGTGGCGCCGTTTGCCGACGGCCAG
>JBFIHF010000126.1:0-15851 GCA_041601915.1 Bradymonadaceae bacterium | reverse complement strand
GCCCTTGTCGAGCTGCGTCAGTGCACCCAGCCCGAGCAGGTCGACTTTGAACAGCTCGAGGTCTTCGACATCGTATTTGTCCCACTGGATGACGGTGCGGTTCTCCATCGTGGCGTTCTCGATCGGCACGAGATCGTGCACGGCTTCGTGGCCGAGCAGGAACCCACCGGGATGGATCGACAGGTGGCGCGGGAAGTCCTGAACCTCGACGGCGAGCTCGAACAACAGACGGTTGGTGGGGTTCTCGGGGTCGAGGCCCGCGGTGTAGAGTTCGTCGGTCGTCAGGTTGCTGTAGTGCGAGAGCATCTTGGCGACGCGGTCGAGCGAGGTCTCCGGGATCCCGAGGACCTTGCCGACCTCGCGAACCGCGGACTTTGGGCGGTAGCGCACGAAGTTCGCGACCATCGCAGCGTGGGTGCGGCCGTACTTTTCGTAGACGTGCTGGATCACCTCTTCGCGACGCTCATGGGAGATATCGAGGTCGATGTCGGGCGGTTCGGATCGTTCGCGCGAGATGAAGCGCTCGAAGAGCAGGCTCATCCGCACGGGGTCCACGGCGGTGATACCCAGGGCAAAGCAGACCGCGGAGTTGGCCGCCGAGCCGCGTCCCTGGCACAGAATGCGGTTCTTGCGGCAGTAGTCGACGATCTCCCACATCGTGAGGAAGTATCCGGCGTAGTCGAGCTCCCCGATGATCGCGAGCTCGTACTCGATCTGTTTGCGGACATCGTCGGGGATCTGGCCGCGGTAGCGCCGCATCGCGCCGTCCCACGCCAGATGCTCGAGCCACTCGCCGGAGGTCGTGCCATCGGGGAGCCGCTCGGACGGGTACACGTAGCGCAGTGCGCCCAGCGAAAACGTGCACTGGTCGGCGATCTCCGAGGTGCGTGACACCCAGTCGGGGTGGTCTTCGAACAGCTCCTCGAAGTCCGTCGGCGAGTGCAAGGCGTGCGTGTCGTTGGCGCGCAACTTGGTGCCGACGTCGGCGAGGGTCGTCTTGTGGCGAATACAGGTGAGCACGTCCTGCAGCGGGCGACGCCCTCGGTCGTGGTAGAGGACTTCGGACCCCGCGACGACGTCGATGCCGAGGCGCTGAGCCTCGGCGGCAAGGAGCTGTTCCTGGGCGTCGTCGGTGTCGAGGTGATGTCGGATCGCCATCGCGTAGACACGATCGTCGAAGGCGTCCTTCAGCAGCTCGCCCGGCGTCTGCCCATCGAGGCGGGTCAGGGCGATGAGGTTCTCGGCATGCTCCGCGACTTCTGGCCATTCGACGCGCGACTCGCCTTTGGGACAGCGCAGCCGACCGCGCGACAGTAGACGTGTCAGATTGCGATAGCCGACGCGGTTCTTGGCGAGCAGGACGATCGAGGTCGGGACGTCGGCGCCGGGCTCGTAGCATGTGACCTCCGAGCCAATAATCAGCGGCACCGCGTGGTCCTTGGTGGCCACGTGAGCACGGACGACCCCGTAGACCCCGTCGCGGTCGGTCAGCGCGACGGCGTCGAGGTCGAAGTCGTGGGCGCGTTCGACGTACTCCCAGGGGTGGCTCGCGCCCTCGAGGAACGAGAAGTTCGATTTGCACCACAACGCGGCGTAGCTCATTCCACGACCCCGTGCAGAAACCACTGCCGTCGGCGGTGATCCCAGTAGATCCAGAAGATGTCGCCGCGATCGGTCTCCGCGTACCAGTAGTCGCGGCTCAGCCCGATCGTGTCGGAGAGCACGTGTGCCGCCTTGGGGTGGCGCGGGAAATGTCGGGTGGACTTCGGGATCTCGCCCCGATGAGGAGCGACGGAGCTCATCGATTCCTCGGCCTCATCCGTCGCCGCCGCCGCGTCGACGAACTCGCCGTCCCGCGCAAAGTAGCGCGCCCGCGGTGAGACGTGGTGCGTCGAGGTGTCCGCGAGCCGACGCCGCACGATGTGGTCGACGGCATTGTTGCCATCCATCCACCAGCCGCCACTGACTCGATGCGGGCCGTAGGTCTTCATGACGACCCCTTCGTCGAGGTCGCGCACGAGCCACCCAAACCCGATCTCGGGGTCGAAGCGGGGCAGCGGCTGAGGTCGCCCGAAGATGCGTCGGACCCCGGTCTTTCGCGCCGGTTTGGCGGGGCGCGCGCGAGATAGCGACTCGAGTGGCTCGAGCGCGAACTTCGCTTCCGGCAGATGCCGGTCCTGTGGGACGACCTTGCACACGGCATCGGGGTGCTCGGCGCGGAGTCTGGCGAGCGCGTGGTTGGCGACCTGCAGATCCCGCTTCGCGTTGTCTCGGAATAGGTGGCTCTGATCCCGGTGGATCAGCACGCCATGCGCCTCGATCACGAGGCTCACGATCGGAGCCGGGAGCGTGAGACGTTCGAAGCGCAGGCGGCAGAGTTCGACGATGCGCACTTCATCGAGCGTCGGGGTGGCCGGCCGGATCGCCACCTCGTGCACATCGCCATCGTCGAGGTGAAGCGCGACGGACAACTCACGCAGGTCGCAATGCCGACCGGCGAGCTCCAGCATCAGCGGGTGAAGGCTCGCCTTGAGCAGGAAGGTGAGCTGCGTCATGTCGGACAGCGCATCGTCGAGGCTGTGCGTCGAGCACACGGGTTCGTCCCAGGCGAGGGGCTGCAATGGGACCTCGCCGCCCCCATGCGCGAAGCGCCACAGCGCCGCGGCTTCGGCGCCGAAACGCTTTCGGACCCCTGACGAGGGCAGGGCGAGAAACTGGTCCACGCGGGTGACGGCCAGCTTGTCGAGCTTCTCCGTGATCGCGGGCGACAACCCGAGGATGTCGAGGCTGACCCCGCCCTGATACTTCTGCTCGTGCTCCAGATCGTCGAAGACGCGCCATCCCGCAGGCTCACCCCTCGAAGCGGCAAGGGTGCCAAATCGCGTCCAGCCCACGGTGATCGAGGCGAGCAAGCCATGCGTCTCGCGCAGATGCTCGAAGAGCCCCTTCGACCAAGTATCAAAGCCCTTGAACAGCCGGTCGAGACCCGTCACGCGCAGCCAGTACAGCCCGCGTTGAGTGCGATCGGCTTCGACATGGGGGCTGAATGTGTGCATCGAGTCGAGCAGCTTCGAGCAGGTCTTCCGGACGTCGTCATCCGAGACGACGGCGGCGCGCAGGTCGCTGCTCAACGAGAGCCCCGAGGCGTACCGAAGCCCGGGCTTGATCTGAAACTGCCTCGCGATGCGATTCGACTGAAGGATCACGCCCTGCGCGGTATCCTTGTCGACCACCGCCACCGGAAGTCCTCGCCAGTCCGGATGCGCTTCGAGAAGGATCTGAAGCGCGAGACTGGGCAGGTCAGCGCAGGCCCACCGTTCCATCGCACTCCTCCTCAAAGGTCCAGCCCGGGCCGCGCAGGCGGTCTCGTTCGGCACGTGCCACACAGCGAAACCGCTGGTGGGTGCGAGTGCGCGTCACCTCGGCGCGGACCGACACGAGGGACCCCAACACCCGCATGTCGCGGCGTGCTTCGGTCAGGCAGACCACCGCGGTCTGGCTCTGTTCGGCGTGGCGAACGAGCCGATTCATGAGCGCATCGGCAAACCACGGGTCATCCCCGAGATCGAGGATCAGCAGGCCGAAAGCGCCACAGCGCAACAGTTTGTCCGCCGCGATCGCGGCGTCTTTGGGGGTCTGGAGCCGCACGATCGCGAGGGCCTCGAGGTCGACCCCATTGTCGAGGAAGTCCGGGGGGTAGAAGAGTCCATCCCGCGCCGAGATCCACACCACGGGCTCGCAGCTTTGCTGGGCATCCAGGATCAATCGAGCGGCAAATCCCAACAGGGGAGAGGGACCCACGGCGCGCAGCTCAACGACGCGTCCCGCAAACTCCGCGACGGTCCACGAAGCGCATGCGCGCTTGCGCTGGAGCCTTTCGAGCTCGGCTCCGGTAGTGAGGTTCGGGATGTTCAGTAACGGGCTCGTCATACTGAACAAGCGTACAGTTATCCGCGGTCGTCGTCAACGGAGGACATCGGAAGCCCGAGCTGCTCCCACTCCAGCATGCCCCCGGCGATGTTGGCCGTACGCAGCCCTGCGGCCTCGAGGATCACAGCAGCCTGGGCGGACCGGCGGCCGGATCGGCACACCACGACCAGCGGCCGTTTGGTCGGCAGCGAGCCCACCTGGGCGCGTAATCCGTCGAGCGGAATGCTGATGGCGCCGGGGATGATGCCGTCGGCGAGCTCCTCGGGTCCGCGAACATCGAGGACCTGCACGTCGTCGGCATGGGTGGCGACCCACTCGGCGTCGATCTGCGGGATGCCCGCGTAGGTCCGGATGACCGGGCCCCAACTGGCACCGGGCACTTCGTGGTCGGGTCGACCGCACACCGAGTTCGCCGGCACCGCGATGTCGATCTTCTTGGGGTGCGACAGCCCGAGATTGTCCATATAGCCCACGAAATCGTTCTCGTTGGCGGCCCCGCCAATCCGGGCGTTGAAGTCGAGCTCCTCGCGCACGGTGGTCACGGTGCGCCCCTGATAGTCGTGCGCGGGGTAGAGCAGGCAGTCGTCGGGCAACGTCAGGATCTGCTCTTTGATCGACCGAAACAGTACATGGGCGTCGCCCTCCTGGAAGTCCGTGCGTCCAGCCCCGCGGATCAGCAGCGCATCACCGGTGAAGGCGAGGTTTTGGGAGGGCAGCACAAACGTGAGGCAGCCGGCCGTGTGACCGGGCGTGGCGCGCACGCCGATCGCGTGATCGCCGAACTGCACCCCGTCGCCGTGGGTCACCGAGCGGTCCACGTTCTCGGCGTTGTAGCGGGCCGACAGCGCGATCTGACTGCCGAACGCGCGCTTCATGAGCCATGCGCCGGTGACGTGGTCGGCGTGCAGGTGGGTATCGAGCGTGAACTTGAGGTCGAGGCCGAGCTCTCGGATCAGCGCCGCATCGCGGTCGTGGAACTCGAACACCGGATCGATGAGGACCGCGGCACGGGTGGACTCGTCGGCCAGCAGATACGTGTAGGTACAGGAGACGGGATCGAAGAGCTGTCGGAAGATCACGGCACACCTCGCGAGTCGTACGCCATCGACAGTAGGTTCGATGGGAGCGCTGACTACTCAGTGTACTGCACCGGCCGCCGAGCGTGCAGCCACATCAGGTAGGCGATCGTGAAGACCAGCGGGGTGGAGAAGACCAGCGCCGTTTGGGCGTGGGACGCCAGTTGCGCGGAGTCTCCGAGGACGGCGACGCCGCAGCCCGAGGCAACGCCGGCGGCGGCGGCCGCCCATCCGCCCACCGATGCGGTGAGCCAGCCGAGCCAGGGGCGTTGGAACCATTCTCGCGCCTGGGCCGCGATGACCGTAGTGCCGAACAGGGCATACGGGATCGCCATGAACGGAGCGAGCACCAGCCACATGATGAATGACCCGTCGCCCCCACACGCCCACGCGACGGACGCGGTGGACATCAGGGCGGTCAGGGTGCTCAGGACGACGATGGATTGCTTCATGGTTCCTCCGGTCGGCGAAACCACGCGCCGACGTCGCGAAATTCCGGGGGGTCAAGCGGCTTCGGAGAACTCGTACTCGCGCAGCAGCTTCTCGGCCTTGGCGTCCTTGACTCGATTCATGAGCTTCTCGGACTCGTGGTTGTCACGCACGGTCTTGGCCAACGTAAAAGCCGAGGCGACCGTGAACAGGATCCCCATCGCCATGAAGCCGCGCACCCACAGGTCGACCGGCAGGTAGTAAATCCCGGTGCCCGTCGCGCCCATCGACAGGATGAAAGAGGCCCACGTTTGAAAGATCCAGGCGGGGGTGTCGCGATGCACTTCGTTCTTCATGTCGTCTCCGGGGTCGGCGCGTTGGGCTGCTGAGCGTGGACAATCCAAACGGCGTGCCAACGGGGCGCGATGTTGCGCGGATGGCGTCCATCGCGCTGTGGGCCTCGGCGATCGCACGGGCCGCAGTCGCCGGCCGCCGGCGCTGTTCGCTCGGGCTGTACGCGCAGTGTATGAGCGGTGTACATTGTTGGTATGACCAACATCGACGTAGCGAGCCTCTCTTTCTTCCGCGGCGTGGGCGTCGCGGCATTCGCGAACCCGTTTGGGGAGCAGCGCGTGCAGATCGACGCGGAGCTCGCCGGATTGTCGCCGGACACCCCGCGCGCCGCCGTCGTCGACGCGCTCCTCGTGCGCGTTCGCGACGCGTTGGCCCAGAGCCCGCAGCTCGACGTGCGCCGGATCGGCGGCGCCGACCGCCGGCCGCTGGAGCTGACGTTGTTGTTCGATGTGTTCCACCGGCACGCGGCGGACTTTGACGACCTGATCGAACGGCAGAGCAAGGCGGGCGCTGAGCCGGTCGCCGCACCGTTCGGCGAGGACATCGTGGCCGCCCTGACGCAGTTTGGCTTCGAGGCCCGCCGCGCCGAGCGCATGCTCGCCGTGTTGTACCAGGTGCGTCGCGCCTTCTACTTCATCTCGCGCACCCTGACGGGCAGCTCCGAGAGCATGCAGCGCTTGCGCGCCCGCATCTGGCAGAACGTCTTCACCGACGACATCGCCCTGTACGAGAGCACGCTCTGGGCGCGGATGGAGGACTTTTCGACGTTCTTGTTCGGCGAGACGGGGACCGGGAAAGGGACCGCCGCCGCCGCGATCGGCCGCGCGGGATGGATCGGCTGGGACGGGCGTCGCAAGCGCTTCGCGCACGGCTTCGACGATGGGTTTGTCCCCCTGAACCTGTCTCAGTTTCCGGAGTCGCTCATCGAATCCGAGCTCTTCGGCCACCGAAAGGGCGCGTTCACGGGCGCGGTCGAGGCCTACGACGGCGCGTTCACGCGCTGTCGTGCCCATGGCACGATCTTCCTCGACGAGATCGGCGAGGTCTCCGAGCCGGTGCAGATCAAGCTGCTGCGGGTGTTGCAGGAGCGGAGCTTCACGCCGGTTGGCGGCCACGAGGAGATCGCGTTTCGCGGGCGCGTCGTCGCGGCGACAAATCGCTCACCACGCGAACTCCGTGCGCAGGGCGCGATGCGCGACGACTTCTTCTATCGGCTCTGCTCCGATGTCGTCGAGGTGCCGCCGTTGCGACAGCGCTTGCGCGAAGCGCCCGGCGAGCTGCGCGAGCTCGTCGACAGCATCGTCGAGCGCACGCTGGGCGACCCACAGCCGGACGTCGCCGCCCGCGTCATCGCGGTCGTGGACCGACGGCTAGGGCCCGACTACGCGTGGCCCGGAAACGTGCGGGAGCTCGAGCAATGCGTGCGGCGTGTTCTGTTGACCCAGGACTACACCGGCGATCCCGCCTCGGCGCCGAGCACCGCACTCGCCGAACTCCGCATTACGGCGGGCGAACTCGTGGCACGGTACTGTGCCGAGCTGTATCGGCAGATCGGTACGTATGAAGGGGTAGGGCGCGTGGTCGAACTCGACCGGCGGACCGTGAAGCGTCACGTCGAGTCAGCGGCGTCGACGGCCCACCGCGAGGAGTCCGACCAGCAGCAGTGACAGTGCCCCGCCGCCGTGGTCGCCGGTCGACGCGCAGCCGCCTGCGCGTTCCGGGAAGCCGGATGTTCCGCCACCGTTCGCGCCGCCCGATGAGCCGCCGCCGCCGCCGCCCGGATTCTCGCCGCCCGGGGGCGGTTCGCCGACGCCTCCGCTTCCGCTCTTGAAGCCGCCGCCCGGCGCCGGCTTTGGATTCTCTGCGTCACGCCGCTCGTAGGCGCCGACATCAGAGAGTGTGCCCCGCGGTGTTCCATTGAAGTCGACGGGCTTGATCGACAGGGTCACGCCGCTGTCGACCAAGGCGCTTCCGGCGGCGGGGTAGTAGTCGCCCCCCTCGGCATCGGCGAAGTCGGTGAGGCCATTACCGAGCACGGATTCGCCAGGGAAATCGGCGGCACCGAGGTACCGGTTGCCGTCGACGATCGTGTTGAGCCCCACGCCGTCGTCGAAGATGATGGCCGTGGCACCCTCGCAGTAGAAGGCGTTGTTCCCGACCACGTTGACCGCGGGCGACAACGGCCACTCGGTGGCCCGGAAACACGTCGAGTCGCCCACCACCGTGTTGTGCGCGATGATGGTGTCGAGGTTCGCCTCGCCGATCGTGGCGTGGATTCCGTTGCTGCCGAAGTTGGTGATGATGTTGGTCGCGGCATTGACGGGGCCGACGATCGCGAGCCCGGTCTCGCCGACCTCGGAAATGAAGTTGCCGATGACGTTGTCGGCTGGACCGGCGCCGATTTCGGGCGGGAACTCCACGCGGATTCCGTCGTTGCCGATCTGTTCGACCACGTTGTCGGCGACGCGGGAGTTCACGGTGCGCCCCGTCAGCACGATGCCGTCGCCCGCGACATCGTGAATCCAGTTTCCAAGGACGCCACCGTTGATGAACGCCTCGCTCGCGATGGCGGCCGACGTGCCATCGAAGATGTCGGTGAACTCACACGCGGTGATGACGGTGTCCGCGCAGTCCTCGCAAAACACGCCGGTCGCCGCCGCAGAGAACGCGGAGTCCCGCACGAGGATGTTGTCGCCGATCAGCGTGAGGGCGGTCCGGGGACCGCGGACATCGAGATCCGCGACCACGAAATGGCTGCCCTGCAGCCGCAGCGTGAAATCACCGCCCGGGGCTTCGAGCACGGCGCCCGCGCCGCGGATGAGGATCGTCGCGCCCTCGGCACCGTCGATCGTCGCGTCGAAGCCCGCGCCGAGGTCGAAGGTGCCGGCCCCGAACACGAGCTCGTCACCTGGGGCGAGCCGGCGGAAAGCGGCCGCAAGGCTGTCGCCGGGCGTCACGAGCACTGACTCCGCGGCGGCGAGGGACGGCGACATCCCCGCTGCGATGAAGATGATTGCCTTCAGTCCCTTCATGTTCGAACCTCAGGGGGCCATGTTGCAGACGGGGTTCAGCAGTTCCACCGCGTGCCCGCAGTGCGTCATGGGGCCCATCGCGTCGACCGCTGGGTCGGCGAGGCCAAGGTGATACAGGCGACAGGCCATCGTGTCGAACCCGTCGTCGTCGACGAAGTTGACGGTCGCCGGTTGACGAATCGTGAAGCCGAACGCCGCGCAGACGGTCTGGCACTCGTCGAGCGCGCTGCCGGAGGCGTTGTCGTCGTTGAAGAGCGCGTTGCCGACCCCGAGTTCCGCTTCGGTGCAGAACGTGGTGGCCATCGTGCAGTAGTCGTCGCACAGGCTCTGACAGTCGGCGATCTCAGCCGCCACGGTACCGGCGAAGTAGCAGCAGCCGTCCGCGGCCACCGGCGCCATCACATCGGTGTTCGTGCACTCCGCCGTGCAGGCGGCGACCGTTCCGGCGTAGGCATCGGTGGTGCAGGCGTCGGCGTCGTCGCATGCCGCGAGATTGGGCGGGCACGCTCCCACGTTGCCCGCCGCGATCATGCTGTCGCACGTCTCGCCGCTCTCCACGATGTTGTTGCCACACACCGCGGCGCAGTCGTCGTCGGTCCCCGGCGTGCCGGCCGCGGGGCAGCAGCCGTCGCCGTTTGCGACCGCTGTAATCGTTCGAACGTTGCACACCGCGCTACAGTCGGTCGCCATGCCGACGATCTCGGCGACCATGCAGGGGTCGGCGCCGGGGTCCGGGCAGTCGGTCGCGGGATCCGCGGGGCAGAAACCCATATCGGGGGCCACGATTGCGTTGTCGCAATTTTCGGGACCGGTCACGAGTCCGTCTCCGCACATCGAGTCACAATCCGTATCGGCTGTGTCCCCACCAGCGTCTGGAGGCGTGCAGCCAACTGGACAACAACCGTCGTCGTCGATGCAATCCGTAATGTCGGTCGTCCCGCACAGCGAGGAGCACGCGGCCGGATTCCCGGTCACGATCGGGGTCGTGCAGGCGTCGCCGTCGTCGGGGCAGTCGGTGAGCGGGTCCGTGGGACACGACGCGACGGGGTCGCAGGTCTCGAGGTCGTCGACGACGCCGTCGTCGCAGGTCAGCGAGCAGTCGCTATCGTTCGGGCATGCCGCCGGGCAGCAGCCGTCGCCGTCCACACATTCGATGATCTCGAAGCGCGTGCATTTGGCGTCGCACATCTGCGGGCTGCCGAAGAACTGCTCGTTGGTGCACGAGTTTCCGTCGTCCACGCAGCCGAGCACGCAGGAGCCGACGCCGGCCGCGATGGCGTAGTCGCAGGACTCGTTTTGCTCGATGCGTCCGTTGCCGCAAAACGAGGACAGACACATCCCGTCGGTCCCGCACATGTTGCCCGGACCGCAGGCTCCGCACGTCCCTTCGCATCCGTCGGAGCCACACTCCTTGCCGCCGCATTGCGGGGTACAATTCGAACTTTTGAGGTTCCCCTTGCAGCCGACCGCGAGGGCCAGCAAAAGGAGGGAACAGACGACCATCAATCCCTTGCGCACGTCGCTCTCCATTTCAGCACCCACCACGGTGGTCGTACATTACCAAGGCTGTCTGTGCGTTGCCACCGTAACTACGTGCGGCGACTTTGAAGCGTGCGATCGCGCCACGCGAGGACGTCGGCGAACTCTTGGCTCAGCTCGGCGCGCGTCCAACAGGCGCGGGTCGCCGGACCGAGTCGCGCCCAATCCGCGGCCGGTTCGACAAACTGGAGCGCCGCGCAAACCGCGACGTCCGGCCAGCCGAACTGCTCGCCGAGGGTGTCCGAGGTGACGAGGCGATTCGCCACCCGCTCCAGCGCTGCGCGCATCTGGTCGTGAGCGGCGTCGAGATCGACGAACGCGTACTTGCGAGCGAGGTTCCAGGCGCCGACGTTCACGATCGGCGTCGCGAGGCCGCGCACGACGCGCGGAATGAATCCCGGCAGCGCCTCTCGCGCCGCGGCGCGATCGCTCAGCACCGCATCGGTCGTGATCACGCGGCCCGCCTCGCAGATCTGGTTGGCGGTGGCGGTCCACGCCTCGACGACGTCCTCGGCGTCGCCGAACATCGTCGTGCCGGCGCCGCGGTCGTCGGCGTACTTCGCGATCTCGACGCTATCGCGCAGCACGACGTCGCGATCGAGCAGGATCGGCAGCGTGAGGCGGCCCGAAAAGTCCCGCACGATGAGGCGCAGCAGCGGCGTGCTGAGCATCGGGACGTACTCCCGATACGTGTAGTCGATCTGGTGGTGGCGAAGCACCCACGCCGCGCGCAAGCTCCACGGAGAGTAGGAGATACCGTACAGGATCATGGACCGACCACGCGCTCGAGGAATCGGAAGATGCGGGCCCAGGCTCGCCGGGCGTTCTGGCGCCAGATGAACGCTTGGAACGCGTGGACCTCGCCCGGATAGTAGGCGATGTCGGCGTCGACGCCGAGGCGCCGCAGCGCGACCTCCATCCGTCGGGTGTCATCGAGCAATGGGTCACGGGTGCCGACGGTCAGACAAAACGGGGGCAACGGCCGGTCCGGCGGGGCGTTCCGCTCGAACACGACCAACGGATCGGCGAGGTCCCGGCCGGCTCCGCGTGGACCGAGGTCGCCGAGGTAGGCTTCGGCGACCTCGCTGACGCGGTCGTTGAGCCAGATCGGCATGCTCCGCCGCCTGGCAAACCGCCGCGGGTCGCTGATCTCGAGGAACGGGCACATCGGCACCGCGGCGGCGGGGACCGGCAGCGAGAACAGCGGGGCGGCGTAGCGCTCGGTCTGCTGCCAGCACGTCGCGACCACGATCGAGGCGACGAGGTTGCCGCCCGCCGACTCGCCGCTCACGACGATGCGGGATGGGTCGCCGCCGAACGCCGCCGCATGTTCGAGGGCCCATGCGTACGCCGCGAACGCGTCCGCGTGGGCGCTGGGGTAGGTGTGCTCGGGGGCCTTACGATAGTCGGGCACGATGGTCACAAACCCGCGCCGCGCAAACGCGATCCCCATCAGCCAGTGACTGTCCTTGGACAGGATGCGGAACCCGCCACCGTGGTAGTACACCACGACGGGGCGCGGTCCTTCGAAGCTCGGCGGCGGCAGGTACACATCGAGCAGGTGCCCGGCGTCGCGGGAGCCGTGGTAGCGCACGCTGCGAATGCGTCGCACGTCGTGCCAGGACGGCCAACTGGGAGGGACGAGCGCCGTCGCGACCGACGAGGCGCGGAACAGCCCATCGACGAGTGCCGCCCCCGTCGCGCGCCGCAGCCGAATGAGTTTGTCCACAGGGTCCAAGGGTGACGGTACGTTCACTTTTCATGATGCGGGTCGCCATGTATAGAGGCAACTCACCATGGAGATTCTGATGACGCGAACCCTGATCTGCCTCGCACTCGCCGTGTTCGTGACGGCGTGCGGCTCGAAACAGACGCCCGACGACAAGGTCGAGGTCGAAGAGGTCGTCGTGGCGACGACCGACGACGGCAACGTCGAGGAGTCCGCGGAGCCGACGTTGCCGCCGCCCGCCGACGTGGCGGGGGTGCCGCCGACCGCCGAAACGAGCGCCAGCGGGCTCGCGTGGGTCGTGTTGAGTGACGGCGACGGCATGGGGCGTCCCACGCTCGAAAGCCAGATCACGGTGCACTACACCGGCTGGACGACGGACGGGAAGATGTTCGACAGCTCGGTGGTGCGCAACGAGCCGATCGAGTTCCCGCTGAACAAGCTCATCCTCGGCTGGCAGGAAGGCATCGTGATGATGACGAAAGGCGAGCGCCGGCGGTTCTGGATCCCCAGTGAGCTCGCGTACGGCAACAGCACGAGAGCGGATGCGCCCAAGGGTCTGCTGGTCTTCGACATCGAACTCATCGCGTTTCAGTGAGCCCCTCGCGCGTCGACAACCTGGTCGTCGGCGCGGGACCCGCCGGTCTGGCGGTCGCCGCGTGTCTGCGACGCCGGGGAGCGTCGTTCGAAGTGCTGGAGCGCGCCGCGGAGGTCGGCTCGAGCTGGCGCACGCACTACGAGCGGCTGCACCTGCATACCGCGGCTTCGCACTCCCACCTGCCGTACCGGGAGTTCCCGGACATCTATCCGACGTATCCGTCGCGGCAGCAGATCGTCGACTACCTCGCCGACTACGCGCGGGAGTTCGACGTGCGGCCGCATTTCGGCGCCACGGTGCAACGCGCGAGCCCCGTCGGGGATACATGGCGGGTCGAGACCGCGCGGGGAGACTGGACGGCGAAGCGCCTGATTGTCGCCACCGGATACAACGGCCATCCCATGGTGCCGGAGTTCGACGGACAGGCGGGCTTTGCCGGTCCGATCGTGCACTCGAAGGCGTACTTCAGCGGGCGCGAGTTTGCGGGAAAGCGAGTCATGGTCGTCGGCAGCGGCAACTCTGGCGCCGAGATTGCGGTCGACCTGTTCGAGTGCGGTGCCACGCCCTTCATCTGCATCCGCGGCCCGGTCCACGTCAACGCGCGGGACTTCATGGGGATCCCGGCACAGGTCTTGTCGCTGCGGTTGTCCAAACTTCCGCGGTGGGTCGCGGATCGTATCGGGGTCGCGGCGTCGAAGATGCGCTATCCGGACCTCGAGGCGTTGGGCATCAGACGCCCTTCGAAGGGGCCGATCAGCATGATCGTCGAAGACGGCCGAATCCCGATGATCGATATCGGCACCATCGATCTCATTCGGCAGGGTGCGCTAACGGTCGTCCCGGGGATTACGTCATTCGATCGTGAGGGCGCGCACTTTGTGGACGGGCGCTATGTGGAGCTCGATGCCGTCGTTCTGGCGACCGGCTATCGGTCGGGGCTCGGCGACTGGCTCGAGACCGACGCCCTCGACGACCACGGACTGCCTCGCGTGTTCGGCGCACCCGCCGCTCCGGGCCTGTTCTTCATCGGGTTTCGCAATCCCCCGACCGGCGCGCTCCGCGATATCGGCCAGGAAGCGCAGGCGCTCGCCGACCACATCGCAAAGGCGAACTGATGGCTGAGATCGACCACTGGCAGCCCGTGCTGCGGACCAACGAACTGCGGGCTGCGCCCGCGGCGGTGAAGCTTGCGGGGCGCGAGCTCGTGGTGTTTCGGGACGGCGACGGCCGCGTGCGCGCGCTGGATGACGTGTGTCCCCATCGAGGGATGCGGCTGAGCCTCGGCCATGTCGAGGCCGGTAACATTGTGTGCCCCTACCACGGCTGGGCGTTTCGCGGCGACGGCACGGCGGTGGTGCCGCCCGCGCGCAACAAGCATGCCTGCGCGGGCCGGTGGGATGCCATCGAGCGGCACGACCTGGTCTTCGTGAAGCCCAGCGGTGTCACGGCGCCGTTCCCGCGGCTGGAGTTGGACGGGTTCCACCACGTCTCGACGTTTCGCCGGGAGATCGACGCCCCGGTAGAGCTGGTGCTCGACAACTTCATCGAGGTCGAGCACACCCCCGGCACCCATGCGTTCCTCGGGTACGCGAACACCGATGACGTCGTGACGACAGTTCGCGCTACCGACGATCACGTGTGGGTCCGCAACGTCGGTCCGCAGAAGCCCGTGCCGCGGCTCTTGCGGCCGCTCGCCAACGTCTCGACGGGCGACGAGTTCACCGATGAGTGGACGACGTGGTTTTCGCCCGTCTACACGGTGTACGACCATATCTGGCGCGACGGATCGACCGGGGCACTCAAGGAACACCTGCGGTCACCGGTGTTCTTCGTGCCGATCGACGAGCACCGCACGAACCTGTTCGTGGCGGTCTACGCCCGCCGTTCACCGTATGGGCGGCTGGGCTTCAACATGCTCTCGTACGCTGCGGTGGGGCTGCTGTCGCGCTTCGAGGTGGAGCTGGACGTCGAGATGGTCGAGAACATTGCCGACAAGAGCACCTCGCTCGCGGGTCGGAAGCTCGGGCACTTCGACACGGCGCTCGGCAAGGCGCGCGAGCGGATCGAGCGCATCTACCGGGGTCAGCAGCCTCGGTAGTCCGGCTTACGCTTCTCCAAAAACGCAGCGATTCCCTCCGCGCCTTCGGCGTGATTGCCGGCGCGGGCGAGCTCGGTGCGCTCGGCCTCCAGTTGCTGCTCCAGCGGCGTGTCGAACGACCGATTGAACAGCCGCTTCGTCCGCCCAATCACCTCCACGGGCATCGCCGCGAAGCGTTGGGCGAGTCGCGTCGCGCGCTCCAGCAGCTCATCGGCCCCGACGACCTCGTGCACGAGGCCCAGCTCGAGGCAGTCCGCGGCGAGCATGCGGTCGTCGAACAGCGCGATCTTCATCGCGTTGGACAGTCCGACGAGCCGCGGCAGCGTGAACGTGCCGCCTCCGTCCACCGACAGCCCATGCGACGTGTAGGCGAGCTGCATGAACGCGTTGCTCACCATCACGCGATAGTCACAGGCGAGGGCCAGCGAGAAGCCACCACCTGCCGCGGGCCCGTTGATCGCGGCGATGACTGCCTTGGGCATCCGCCGCAGCGCCAGAATCGACTCATGGAAGGTGCCCGCGACGTCGTAGAACACGGGGCCCAGCCCACTGTCGCGCCCGGACTCCCGGATGCGCTTGAGGTCCCCGCCGCCGGAGAACGCTTTGCCTTCGCCGGTCAGCACCACGGCGCGAATGGAGCGGTCGTTCCAACACGTGAACAGGACCTCGCGCATGTCTGCGGCGAGGCGGTCGTCGATCGCGTTAAAGGTGTCGGGGCGATGGAGCCGAACGATCGCGAGATCGTCGGTCCGCTCGAGGGTCACGGTCGTCATGGAACGACCTATAGCGCGCGTCGACGCCGGCGCCACCCAAGAAAAAAGCCGCGCCCTGGACCATCCTTGGTCAGGGCGCGGCGAACATCAGACGGGTGACGGATCATCCTTGATCAGAACTGCGAAACACTGAGATCGATCGACGCTGTAACTTGTTGAATTTGATCAAAAATTTTAGCGCGTCTTTAGCGTCGATCGGCTGCGATCTCCTTTTGTTTAGCGGCTTTCCCGTCGAAGTGACCGCAAGGTATGTGTACGATCTGGACAGGTCAATAAGTATTTTGCAGGAGTTTTCG
>JBFIHF010000125.1:0-15862 GCA_041601915.1 Bradymonadaceae bacterium | reverse complement strand
TCACGGTCCTCAGCTACGTCGCCGCCAACGCGCCCGACGCGCAGGGACTTGGACTCATCGCGGCCCAGGCGCTCGGCGGATGTGTCCTGCTCGCCGGCCAGCTCGCTGCTCTCGTGCTCGTCATTCGGAACATGGCCCATCGCGGGCGAATCACCCTCGCCGTGCTGGCGATCGGCGCGTGCCTTCTGGCCGGCCCCGGCGTCCAGATCACGTTCTTTCCGGCGCGCGGGCAAGATGGGTATCTGATCATCGTCGGCGTCTTCGCACTGCTGCTCGCGGCCTGGTCGTTCGGTGCTTCATACCTCGCGCTGCGGCTCGAAAGCCCAGAGGAATGACCGCGGTCAGTGAGCGGCCGAGTCAGGGCGCCAGCACGACGTAGACGGCGCCCGATGAGGGCGCATCCGGCAAAGCCCCCAGACCGAAGTCGACAGGCCCCGAGTAGGTGCCGACGGCGTGCACGGCGAAACCTGCGTCGACGCTCACGCCGCTGATTTCATCGCCGCCGGAGCCGCCAAAGGTGCGGAACCACGACGGCTGGTCCGACGGGCTCAGGGCAAAGCGTGCGATGAACGCATCCCGGGCCGTGGGCGCGGCAAGTGCGTTGTCGTCGAAGTCGACGGCACCCGCCTCGTAGTAGCCGCCGATGTTGACGCCACCCACCGTCGCGGCGACGGATAGCACCCACTCATTGCCGGGGCCACCAAACGAAGCGGCCTGAGTCGCGGCCCCCGTATCGCCGGCGAGTACGACCACGAAGCCGTCGGACGCCCCCGCGTGCCCGACGAGCCCCGTGCCGAAGTCGATGTCGTCGAGGTAGCCACCGACCAGCGCGACGTCGCCGCGGGGGAGGATCGCGGCATCGCCGACGTTGATTCGTCCGACCACTGCGGTCGACCAGACGTGTGTGCCGGTCGCGTCGAGGCGCAACGCAAACATCCCCGACCCGCCGCCCGATCGCTCGCCGCCGCCGAAATCGATGCTCCCGCTCAGACGGCCGGCGGCGAAAACACCCCCGTCCTCAAACAGGTCCAGCGCCAACACGGCGTTGTTGCCCGGCGAGCTGAAGATGCGCGCTGAACCCGTGATGCCGGCGCCATCGACCTGGAGCAAGAACGCGTCCGTCGCAACGGCGGTGACCGGTCCCGCACCGAAGTCGAGCGTTCCGGCGAAACCGCCGCCGATCCACGTCGTTCCGTCGGGGGACGCCACGAGCGATAGCGAAAGGTTGTTCTGGTCGTTGCCGAACGAGCGAATCCATTGCGTCGCGCCGCTGTTCGAGGTGTCGAGCTCCAGCACCACGAGGTCCAGGGTCCCGTCCGCGGTCAACGTCTCCGTGAGTTCGCCCGCGTCGAATGTGGTGCCGCGCGACCGCAACCCGATGACCAACCTCTCCTTCATCGGGTCATGGCTCATCGCGACGAGCGTGTCGCTCGACGTCGACCCCAACACCTTGGACCAGAGTACCGTGCCGGCCGGATCCAGTGCGACGACCCAGCCGCTGCCTTGGCCGGGCGAAGTCATCGAGGTTCCGTTGATCGAGAACGTCCCCTCGGCATTGCCCGCGACGTAGACCACGCCGTTTGCGGCGGCGACCACCTGCGCTCCGTAGACGTTGCCATTGCCTACCCACCCGATGCTCGCCACCGTGGAGCCATCGGACACAAAGCACTCGGCGTCATTCGAGAGATCGCATCCCGCGCCACAGCACCCGTCGCCGTCCACGCAGATCGGCGTGAACACACACTCGGCGGAACAGGTCATCGCGTCACCGCTCACCACCTCTGACGTACACGCGTTGCCATCGTCGCAGCTCGCCGGGCACGCCCCCGCTCCATCGGCGATCGCGGGATCGCAGGCCTCGCCCTCATCGAGTGCGCCGTTGCCGCAGGGTGGCTCAACCGCCATATCCGGTGGCAAGGCTGCGTCCGCACCCACGTCGGCCATCGACAGATCGGCAATCGACGAATCGGTCTCCATTGAGCTGTCGCCGATGGCGACGTCGGGAGCCTCGGCGTCGAAGATCGCGGGCTCGTCTTTCGAGCACCCGGCGCCGAACAGCAGACAAAACACGACAGCCGAGCGCATACGCATCCCCTTACAAGAGTTGAAGGCCGTACCGTATCTGCAAAGGCAAGTGCGACGCAACGCGCTAGCCAGTCGGCAAGGCGTCGGCATGCCGCACCCACTCGTGCTCGAGCGAAACGCCCTGCTCCGGTGGTCCGGCCGCGTCGGCCGCCTTGGCCCACCCTCTCAGCCGTGGCCACCAGGTCCGCCGCAGCTCGAGCGGCAGTGCGTTCGAGATCGCGGCGAGGTCGATCAACTCGGCGAGGTGCAGCATTCGCGGCGATCTCGCGTCCCGAGCCTCGAGCTGCACGAGGGCCTCGTCGAGCATGTCCGCCCCGACGAAACATCGCGCGAGTTCGATCATCGGATCCACCTGCCCGTGGGGGTAGTCGAGGTCTTCGTACAGACCTTCGGCACTCTCGGCCACGACTTCGGGGGCGAGCCACGCCAGCAGCTCCCGCCGGAAACTCGGATCGAGGCGCGCCATGAAATGCTTGGCGCCCAACACACTCAACGGGTTCGCGTCGGGGTCGGCGAGGGCGAGCTCGAGCTGGACCACGGCTTGTGCGAAGAACGCATCGGCGTCCGGGAGTCCTTCCCCCTCGGTCGCCGCGATCATGAACTCGACGACCAGCGAGCCTTCCCATTGGTGCTCGAGGACGGGCGACCAGTGGCCACGTCGCACAAGCTCAGTACCCACGCCGTACTGAATCCCCGGCATCGTCTCGACGGCCGCCTGGAGTCTGTCGACGAGCCGCGCGGCCTGCTCACGATCGGCCAATCGGGCCAGCTCCACGGCGAGCGCCAGCGCGCCGCGGTCCTCGGGGGCGAGGATGCCCAGCGCGTCGTCAAACGACAGGGTGCCGACGCGCAACTGACTCACGGCAAGGTTCCAGTCCATCGACATCCCACAGCCTCTCAGGTCCTCGGGAGGCCGAATGCTAATCTGCGGCCATGCCGAACGCCAGCGTTCGCGACCCCTGCTGGCTAAAGGCGCGCAATGTGAGTATCGACAGAGGCATGAAGAACGCCGTGATCGTGCTACTCCTGTCGCTGCCTGCCACTGCCTGGGCGGGAGACAGCCGTCTCGAGCGGCTCGCCGACGGCGAGATCTTCGTCGAGACCGTGCCGGTCGCGTCATCCGAGTATCCGCAAGTCCTCGTCGAGGCGGTCATCGACGCGCCACCCAAGGTCGTCTGGGCCCTCATCACGAGCTGCGTGCTGTCCGAGAAGACCTACGGCAGCGTGATGAAGTCGTTCGTGGTCCGCCGTGAGGGCGAGACCGTCGTGTGCTCGGAAACCGTCGACATGCCGTGGCCGATCCGAAACCTCGAGTCCGTCACGCAGTGGACGTTCGTCGTGACCCCCAATCGCTGGGTCGAACGCTGGACGATGGTCGACGGCGACTTCGACTACATCGACGGCCAGTGGATCCTCACCCCTTTCGGGGACGGCACGCGAACCCATGTGCGCTGGGAGAACCACTTCAGCCCGCAGATCTCGATCCCCGCCTGGTTGACGCGCGCGTTTCTGAAGGTTGGGATGCCTTCGATGATCGAGGACCTGCGCGCCGCGGCCCGAGCGCGCCGCTAACCTCCGCGCGCCGCTCCCGCGTCTGTCGCCAGAACGCGCCACGCCACCTCTCAGTCTGAGAGCGCGCCGTTCATATTGATGGAGCCAGCGACGCCGCCAGT
This sequence comes from Bradymonadaceae bacterium, assembly GCA_041601915.1. Lineage (GTDB taxonomy): Bacteria > Myxococcota_A > Bradymonadia > Bradymonadales > Bradymonadaceae > JBFIHF01. The sequence goes on along the minus strand of JBFIHF010000125.1, from coordinate 12,104 downwards.
TCGCAACAAACCGGTAAAGCCCTGCAAAACCTACGTTTCAACGCACGGCCCGGTTATTGCTGTGGGTGGGAGGGAACACGTCACCTGACGACGTAAAATACGAGAGGTCCCACGATGAAAACCATGTCCCCAATGAACCGATCGAAGCTGGGCGCCGCTGTCCTGATGTTCTCGCTTGCCGCCGCTTGTGGGAACTCCAACGACGATCCGACCAATAGCTCGACGAATGACGCGACCAACAACACCCCGAACAGCGCGACCAAACAACACCCCGAACAACGCGTCGAACAACACTCCGAACAACACGACGAACCCGACGAACAATGTCGCGATGGCGGATACCATCGCACCGACGGTGATCACGACGGTTCCTGCTGACGGTGCGCTGTCCGTCGCCGCGAACCGCGGCCTCAACATCACCTTCTCCGAGGCGATGAAGGCGAGCACCGTGACCGGGGCGACGTTCACGGTCACCGGGCCCGGCGCCACATCAGTCGCTGGCGCGGTCAGCTACTCCGGGACTCAGGCGCGGTTCGTTCCAGCGGAAAGTCTCGCCCTGAACACACTGTTCCGGGGGAAGATCTCCGCGGACGCGACCGATGTCGCCGGCAACGCCCTCGCGAGCGACTTCGAGTGGAGTTTCACGACCAGCGCCACCGCAGCGATGGGCCCCGCGCCCGTGCTCCTCGGCATGGCGGGCGGCTTCGCGATCTTGGCCAAGGCGGGAATCGATACGATTCCGACGTCCGCCATTACCGGAAACATCGGCGTCAGTCCCATCGATTCGACGGCGCTGACCGGCTTCTCACTCTCCGTCGATGCGACCAACGCCTTCGCGACCTCCACCCAGGTGATCGGGAAGGTGTACGCGGCCGATTACACCGTCCCGACGCCGGGGAACCTGACGACCGCGATCAACGACCTCGGGACCGCGTATACTGATGCGGCCGGCCGCGCGACGCCCGACTTCACGGAGCTTGGCGCGGGTGAAATTGGTGGGCTGACCCTCGTCCCCGGCCTCTACAAGTGGGGAACCGGCGTCACGATCTCGACGGGCGTCACGCTCGACGGCGGTCCCAACGACGTCTGGATCTTCCAGATCGCGGGCGACCTCACGCAAGCGAGCGATGCGATCGTCACGCTGAGTGGCGGGGCATCCGCGCAGAACATCTTCTGGCAGGCGTTCGGTCAGGTGATGATCGGTACCAACGCGCACTTCGAAGGGGTCGTGCTCTGTGAGACGGCGATCGTTCTGGGGACCGGGGCATCCGTGAAAGGTCGACTTCTGGCCCAGACCGCCGTCACGCTCGATCAGAACGTCGTGACCCAGCCCACCGTTCCGTCCCTGTGAACCACCCCACCTCCACGGAGCGATCCATGACACGACAATACGAATTGAAGTTGGTTGCGGTGAGTGCGGCGGTGATCTTCGCCGGCCTCATGGCCAGCTGCGGTGATTCGGGCTCGAACTCGAACTCGAACTCGAACTCGAACTCGAACACGAACCCGAACCCGAACGCGAACACGGACGGCGGCGGTGCGCCGGTAAACCTCGGCTCCGCGGCCCAGTTTGCGATCCTCGCCAAGAGTGGCGTCTCGACGGTGCCAGCGTCCGCCGTAACGGGCGACATCGGAGTCAGCCCCGCCGCGGCGACGTTCATCACGGGCTTCTCCCTGTCCGTGGACGCCACGAATGCGTTCGCCACGTCCGCGCAGGTGACCGGGAAGCTCTACTCCGCGGACTACGCGCCGCCGACGCCATCCAAGATGACCGTCGCGATCAGCGACATGGAGCTCGCCTACATCGACGCCGCGGGCCGCGCAGCGGACGTGACGGAGCTGGGCGCCGGCAACATCGGGGGACTGACGGTCGAACCCGGCGTCTACAAGTGGGGAACGGGGCTGCTGATCCCGACGGACGTCACCCTCGCCGGGAGCGCCACCGACGTCTGGATCTTCCAGATTGGCCAGGGCCTGACCGTCAGCAACGCCACGCAGGTCAAGCTGACCGGCGGGGCCGTGGCCAAGAATGTCTTCTGGCAGGTCGCCGGTAGTGTCGAAATCGGCACGACCGCGCACTTCGAGGGCATCGTGCTCTCGCAGACCGCGATCACGTTGCAAACGGGAGCCTCGATTACCGGACGGCTTCTGGCGCAGACCGCCGTCGACATCGACGCCAGCATCGTCCTTCAACCTTAGACTCGGTGATGGTCCGCGTCGCCTCGCAGGCAGACAGTCACCTCACGACTCGAATCTCGACGCGACCTCACGTTGCTCCTCTCCGAGTCGCACGACCGGACGTCGCTCCTGCATGAACAACTCGGCGGCCTCGACCGTTTCGACGACGCCCGTCTGGAGCAGGTACGCTGCGACGAAGGTCGCGCTGCGACCCTTGCCGGCGAAACAATGGACATATGTTGGACGGGGGTCGGCCTGCATCTGGGCGATGGCTGCTCTCATCGCGCCCTCGTCCGGCGCCCGCCCATCGAGGGTCGCGATGAGGACGTAGTCGACGTCGGGTCCCCCGACCCGAGCGTGCTCAGCCGTGAGGTCCACGATTCGACCCAACCCAGGTGGGAGGGTGTTGGTGCGCGCGCCCAACCAGAGGCCGTCGACAATCTCGTGCCACCGGTCCTGTTCGCTGCGCAGCCTGAGCAGCGCCGCGGAAAGCCCGCCGACGATGTGGAATGGCAGGTGGAGCGCGTACATCCCTCGACCGAACGCGCCGTTCGCCCGCTTGCCGAACACCTGTGGCCAGCCTGCAATGTAAGCCACGCCAATCATCGCAAATGAGACGACTGGGTACATCACAAGCCACGCCATGGGCGGGCCGCCCCAGACGGCCCAGACGAGCTCGATGGCCAACAGGAGAAAGGCAACACCATGGAACATCCGGAGATGATGCCGCGGCGATGTGAAACTGATGTGAAACTCGCATGAACGCGCGCCCAAGACCGAGATTCCTGGACCCCCTACCGCGCCAGTGCCGAGTAACTCACCACAGCAAACGCGGCGAAAAACGCGAGCGCCCCCAGGAGCATCGCCCCACGACTGCTGACCACGGCGAGCCTGTCGGGCGTTGCGCGTTTCGTCGGAATCTGACCGGCGAACCGCGCGACGAGGCCCGCCGGTGGGTTGCGCGCGAGGAAGACGAACCCCGACCCGACGGTGAGCCCGAGCGTCGTCGCCACGACGATCCCAACCAGCCGCGCCTCCGATGGCATCGGCAGGCCGGTCAGGCCGGCGATCGTGCCGAAGACGCCTCCGCCAACGGCCGCGAGACCGACGCGCATGTTCGCTTGCAACATCGCGGTGGCGAGCACCGTGTCGTCGTGTTGGGGGTCGAGCTTATCCAGAAACATCACCACCTCACGCGGCACCGAGTGATGGGGTCCCCATCGGCGCGCGCGCATCGTATCGCGAGCCGCGCGTCGGGGCGAGCGCTCTACACCGCGTTCGCGCGAATCCGGTGCAGCCCGAGCAGGTTGACCGCGAGCCCCAGTGCGATGGCGAGCCATGCGATGGGCGGGATGTGTGTGATGAGGCCGAAGTCGAGCTCCTTGCCGACGATCGCGATCGCGATCACGACGACGAGTATCGCGAAGCCTCGGCGCAGCTTCGCGGCGTCCACCTTCTGGCTCCACATGCCACCGAGCAGGCTCCCCAGGACTGCGAACGCTACAAACGCGGCCGCGACGGGAACTTCGATGCTGACGTGCCCGACGAACCCCGCGAAGCCAGCAAACGACTTCGCCGCGATGATCACCAGCGAGGTACCGATCGACTCCTTGATGCTCAGCCCGACGAAGAAGAACAGCACCGGCACGACCATGAATCCGCCGCCCGCCCCCACCATCCCGGTGACGAAGCCCACGACGAGCGCCTCGAGCACCAACCAGTGTGTGGCGATCGGCTGACGCGCATCGCTCTCCGAGCGCCCGCGCCACATCGAGACCGCAGCGATGACCATCATGGCGGCGAAGCCGAGCAACAGTACTTTCGCCGGCACCCAATGGGCCACGACGCCGCCGAGGTACGCGCCAGCCATCGCGGCCGGGGCAAAGATCGCCGCAATCCTCCACACGACGTTGCCAGCGCGAGCGTGGGCGATCAGCGCGGCGACGCTCGTCGCGCCGACGACCAAGAGTGACGTGGCGATCGCAGCCTTGGGCTCGATACCGACGACATAGGCCAGGATCGGCAGGGCTAGAATCGAGCCGCCACCGCCCAACAGCCCGAGGACCGCGCCCACCACCATCGCCAGTACCGCGGAGATCAGGGTCGTCATGCGAGCTCCTCGACCACTAGTTCGGCGTCCGACGCGGGCTGTGGACGGAACGCGTTGATCGGGATGCGAAGGTAGCGCTGTTCGTTGGCTTCGGGTGACGGCAGTCGCCCGCCGTCCACGTTGACCTGCACGCTCTGAAAGAGCAGCTGCGGTGCGTGGAGCGTGGCGTCCCGGCCCTCACGCCACAGCACGAAGTCCTCGCGGGTCCGCGTCATCGGCAGCGCGATGTTTCGCGCCTTGTGCTCGCCCAGCGGCGCCCCGAACTCGAGCTCGCGGCCGCCAGGCTGGTAGTCGTGACCGGTGAAGACCCAGGTGTCATCGGGCAGCGCATAGAGCACCTCGTGAATCGAGTGATACAGCGCCGCGGCGCTTCCGCCCGGAAAGTCGGTGCGACCGGTGCCGGCGTCGGGCATGAACAGCGCATCACCCGTGAAGATCGCGTCACCGAAACGGTACGTCACGCACGCGGGTGTATGGCCGGGCGTCGCGATCGTCTCAAACTCGAGACTTCCCGCGCGTGTGACCTCCCCATGTTCCAGCAGCTGATCGAACTGACTGCCGTCAGTCGCAAAGCTGTCCGGCAGCCCGAACACGTCCTTGAACGTGCGCTGCACCTCGATGATCCCCGCGCCGACGGCGAGTTTGCTGTTCGGCAGCGCGTCGCGCACGACCTGCGAACCCGACAGGTGATCAGCGTGGGCATGCGTCTCGAGCACGTAGCGCACCTGGAGCTCGCGAGCCCGGACGAAGTCGAGCACGACGTCGACAGACTCCGTCCACGTTCGCGATGCGCGCGGGTCGTAGTCGAGCACCGGGTCGATGACGACCGCGTCACGGGTTTGAGCGTCCCACACGACGTACGTGAGGGTGCTGGAGCGTGGGTCGAAGAACGGTTCGATATGAGGTTTCATGCGACGCTCGTCTGTTTGCGTTTGTTTGCGAAGCCGACCGCGGCGGAGCCGAGCAGCATCGTCGTCATGAAGACGAGGACGCCGGGCAACGCGGTCGACAGGGTGGCGAAGCCGGGCCCCGGGCAGATACCGCCGAGTCCCCAGCCGACGCCGAAGAGAGCCGCGCCGCCCAGCAGCGACGCGTCGATGTCTCGACGCGTGGGCACGGCGAAGACCCGGTTGAGGACCGGCTGCCCCTCTCCGCGCAGGGCGCGGTAGAAGAACATGTAGGCTGCGATGGCGCCGACCATCACGAAGCCGAGCGTCATGTCCCACGCTCCGGCGACGTCGAGGAATCCGAGGACGCGCTCGGGCTGCGTCATCCCCGAGACCCCCAACCCGATCGAAAACAGCGTCCCCGCTGCGAAAGCTCCCAGCGTGCGGTGGCTCACAGGGCACCTCCCAGCAGATGTTGGGTGGTGAAGACGGTGAGGACGCCAAACACCATGAAGGTCAGTGTCGCGACGATGCTTCGCCGACTCAGCCGCGCGATGCCGCAGATCCCGTGCCCGCTCGTGCAGCCGTTGCCGACCCGCGTGCCGACGCCGACCAACAGCCCCGCCGCCGCCATCGTGCCGATCGAGCGCGGCAGCTCCGTCGGTAGCGCCGAGGGCAGGCTCCACATCAAGGCGAGCCCGCCCGCGATGAGGCCGCCCACGAAGGCGGCGCGCCAACGCCAGTCGTCGCGTCGATCGACGAGGCCGCCGACGATGCCACTGACTCCGGCGATCCGGCCGTGATAGACGAGCAGCAGGGCCGAGGCGAGGCCGATAATGACCCCGCCAACTAGCGCACTACTCGCTGAGATAAAATCGAACATGGTGAACTCTCCGTAGAAACCAAGCGACGACTACGCAACGGTCGTGCCAACGCGAAGACGGCGCGTATCCTGTTGAGTTTGCTCGGTCATTTCAGACACCAGAACGACAAACAGCTCGAAGTGTTTCATTACTGAAACATCACTGCACGATATTGAAACAAATGACCGCGGCAGGAACCGAACCGCATCCGGATTGTTGTGTCGTGCTCGTACCGGTCGTAAAATACGCGGCGACGCGGCGCACCGCTCGGTGCACGCCAATCTCACATGAACCTCTGGGGAGGCTGTCGATGACGATGACGCGTAGTAGTTTCCACATGTCGCACGCCGTGTTGTCGGCGTGTCTGATCCTGCTGGCGGCCGGGTGTGGACCCGGCAAGGCCGAAAACAACGGCAACAACGGGACCACCACCCCGACGTCGCTGACCGGAGTCGCCGCAACCGGGGCGCCGATCGGCGGCGCGCAAGTCGAGGCGGTGTGTGAGAACGGCGCCGTCGCCACGACCGCGACGACCGCGGCCGACGGCAGTTACGAGCTGGCCGTCGACGCCGGCGCCGCGCCGTGTGCTCTGCGCGTCACGTCCGGAACCACCGTCTTCTACAGCTTCACCACCACGACCACCGGCACCGCGAACATCACGCCGCTCACGGACCTCGTCATGGGGCGAGCCTTTCAGGCGATCAGCGCCGTCGACGCCGTGTGGTTCGCCGCGCCGTCGGATTGGTCGAACCTCGCCCAACAAGTCGAGGCCGCTCTGCAGGCGCTGAAGACAGCGCTCGAAGCCGCGGGCTTCGAACTTCCGCCCAACTTCCAGCCTTTCACCGCCGCCTTTGATGCGCAGTCCGGCGACCCCTACGACGACCTGCTCGTCTCGATCGCCACCAGCATTGGGCTCGACGACGGCGTGGCGGACTACGCCGCGCTGCGCCTGCTCTTCACGGCCAGCCAGCCGCTGCCGACCGCGCCGGAGCCGATCACGAACGGCCTCCCCGCCCCGACCGGCGACGGCGCCGCTCTCGGCGAGCTCGATGGCGCCACCGGAACCGTGGGCGGCGAGACGTTCACGTACACGCGGTTCGAGCGCGGCGAAAACGTCGAGTGGGGTGCGGGAAACCCGGAACGGACGCGCTTCAACCTCACCGCGTTCTCGACCACCGCCGACGGGACCATCGAGCCGCTCAAGGTGTGGCGCATCAACGGCTTCCCGCCCGCGCCGGGCACCTACGCCTGCGGCCCGGATGCCGACTTGCCCACGATCACGCTCGCCACCGGCACCACCAACTACGTTTCGACGGACTGCACCGTCGAGATCATCTCCGCATCCGGCCCGAACGTCGAGGGACGCTTCAGCGCGACGTTCGGCGACGAGGTCGTCACCGACGGGTACTTCCGCGTCGCGCCCGCCACCGGTGGTGGCATGGGCCTGCCGCCCGGCGAGGTCGGCGCATCGTTCGACCTCGACGGGCAGACCTACCGGTACGACAGCATCTCCAACCAGGCGTTCGAAACCTTCGAGTTCCTCGTCATCTCGCCGTCGGACCGCAACAGCCCCGGATTCCCGCTCGGCATTCAACTCAACACGATCCCGGCCGCCCCCGGCACCTACGCCTGCGACCAGACCTACGATGGGAACGAGTACCGTAAAGTGAACGCGTCGTTCTCGTGGAACGGGGTCGGCTACAGTGCAGGCCAACGGCAGAACCCAAGCCCGGGACCCGCCGGCGCGTCGTGCACGATCACCCTCACCAGCGCAGGCGATCCGGTCGAAGGCAGCTTCAGCGGAACCTTCGTCGACCCCGACGGTGCGTCGCTCACGGTGACCAACGGCCTGTTCCGGCACATCGCTCCGTAGCATTGTGGTTGCCTCCGGTGCGTCCGTGGTCAACCATGGCGCACAAGACCGACCGACCGGCCCTCGCGGGCCTCAAGAGGTGAGGGTGCAGCCCGATTTGTTTCCCAGTTCCGTGCCCCACGTCGCGGACGTTCTCGTCGTTCGCGGCGTCGCCGCGGCACCGGACGCGGCGCCCGACCTGCTGATCGAGCTGCCGCACGGCGCGACGGCGACCGCCGACTTCGACGCGTTTGCCGCCGAGCTCGAGGGACCGCTGCCCGACGGGCTGGTCGACTTCTTCCATGTGAACACCGATGTCGGCGCGTTCGAGGTGGCCGTCGCCACCGCCCAGCGGCTGGTCGCGGCGGTCACGGACCGCTCGGTGCTGATCGTGCGCTCTCGCATCCCGCGGACGTTCATCGACTGCAACCGGCGGATCGACGCCGACCCCGCTGAGTTCCGCAAGGGCGGCATGACCCCCGGCGTGATGCCCTGGGTGCGCACCGCGGCGGACCGAGCCCTGCTCCACGGTCGCTACGATGACTACATGGCGACGCTTGGGGCTGCGATTGAGGCGCTGCAGCCCGGCGCGGCGACGCTCCTGCTGCATACCTACGGGCCGCGCACGGTGGGTGTGGAGGTCGACGACGACGTCGTCACGAGCCTTCGCGAGGCCTATCGACCCGACGTGATCGAGACGTGGCCGATGAGGCCCGAGCTCGACGTCATCTCGCGGGACCTCGATGGCCACAGCCACGCCCCGGCGGAGGTCGTGCAGACCCTTCGCGCGAGCTTCGCCGAGTTCGGCTGGACGGTCGGCGACAGCGCGGCGTATCCGATGCACCCGAGCGCGACGGCGTGGGACCACGTCATCGCCCGCCCCGGCCTCGTGCTCTGCCTCGAGGTGCGGCGCGATCTGCTCGCCGACCCCTTTGACCCGTTCACCGAGATGCGTATCAGCCCCAGCAAGGTCGCGCGAGTCGCCACGCCGCTCGCGGCCGCGATCGGCGACTGGGGAACCCCCCGAGGCCGCCCGTGAGAATACTCGCTGTCACTTCCGAGATGGTCCCCTACGCCAAGACGGGCGGGCTCGCCGACGTCATGGGCGCCTTGCCGAAGTACCTCGCCGATGCGGGCCACGACGTGCGCGTCTTCGTGCCGTTCTACGACACGATTGCCCCGGACTCCGGCGACTTCGTCGTCGAGATGGACGGATTCGACGTGCAGCTCGGGGCCCACGGATACCGGGTCAAGATCCTCAAGGACACCACGAGCCCGGTCGCGTACTTCGTGCACTGCCCCGCGCTGTACGGACGCGGTGGGATCTACACCCAGGACCACGACGAGCACCGCCGGTTTCTGGTGCTGTGCTGGGCGGCGCTCATGGCGAGCCAGCGGATGGGCTTCGCGCCCGACGTCATCCATTGCAACGACTGGCAGTCGGCGATGCTGCCGCTGATTCTGCGCACGAGCTTCTCCTGGGATCGGTTGTTCGCGAACAGCCGCACGCTGCTGACGATCCACAACCTGAACTATCAGGGCAGCTTCGCGGCGAACATCTGGCCGGAGCTCAAGCTGGGCGGCTCCGAGCATCTGTTGCACCAGGACGACCTGCGCGATGGCCGCATCAACTTCCTGCTGCACGGCATCCTCTACGCCGATGGGGTGAGCACCGTCAGCCCCACCTACGCGCAGGAGATCCAGACCTCCGAACACGGCGCCGGCATGGAGGGGTTCCTTCGCACCCGCTCGTCGACGGTGGTCGGGGTGCTCAACGGCGTGGACTACGACGAGTGGTCCCCCGAGAAGGACGCGCACATCCCGTTCCCCTACAGTGCCGACGACCTCGCCGGCAAAGAGCAGAACAAGGAGACCCTGCTGAGCAAGCTCGGCCTGCCGTACGTTCCGGGAGTTCCCGTCGCGGGCATCGTCTCCCGGCTCGCGTCGCAGAAAGGGTTCGACCTGATCCCCGACGCGTTGGTTCCGCTGCTGAATACGGGCGGCCTGCAGCTCGTGGTGCTCGGCAGCGGTGAGCCGCGTCTCGAGGAGATGTTCAGCTGGTTGCAGCACAAGTATCCCCGACAGGTTGTGTTCTATCGCGGATTCTCCAACCCGCTGGCCCACCTCATCGAGGCCGGCGCGGACATGTTCCTCATGCCCTCACGCTACGAGCCGTGCGGCCTCAATCAGCTGTACAGCCTGCGCTACGGCACGATCCCGATCGTGCACCACACCGGCGGACTCGCCGACACGGTGCAACCGTGGGACGCGGGCACCGGCGCCGGCACCGGATTCGTGTTCAACCACCACGACGCGACCGGCCTCGGATGGGCGGTGCGCCTCGCGATGCGCGTGTACGACGACCAGGACGCGTGGCGCAGCCTGATGCAGCAGGCGATGGCGAAGGACTACTCGTGGTCCCGACAAGCCCAGATCTACGAGAAGCTCTTCGCTCGGCTGGTCGGGTAGATCCGCGCAGAGGAAGGTCGTCGGCCAATAAGCTCTTCGGACAAGCGCGGGACCCAATCCGACGCTCGAAATGAGCGACGTCTCTCGTTTTGATTCGTTCGCCGACGGAGACGCGGGCCCGACTCAGTCAGACAATCGACCTGTCCGCCACGTTTCATGCGGGCTTCGCTCAATCCCAATCCGTGCGGCACGCGTTGTGCTCAGTGCTGGTCTCAACAGAGACTAACCTCTGAACACGGACAACCGCATGAACGAAGACGAAGCACAGGGCAAGTGGAAGCAGCTCCAAGGCAGGGCGAAGCGGGCGTGGGGCGAACTCACGGACGACGACTTCCTGAAGGCCGAGGGCTCGACGGACAAGCTCCACGGCATCGTTCAAGAGAAGTTCGGCATCACCAAGCAAGCCGTCATCGACAGGCTGGAAGCGCTCCATATGTAGCCCGATCGACGAGTTTCGTACCCGCCGTCGCTCGACGGCGAGGCCATCCAGCAGGAAACAAAATGTTAATGACTCTTCTCATTGTTCTCTTGGTTCTCTCACTCGGCGGCGGTGGCTGGGGATCCTCGCGCTACGGCGTCATGAGCTGGTCTCCGCTTGGCGTCATCGTCGTCATCGCCCTCGTCCTCTACATGACGGGCAACCTCAGCATGCACTGATCCCGGCGACAGTGCGCTGAGTTCCAGATCGGCGCGTTGACGCAGCGGTGAATGCCATTTACTATAATGAATGGCATTCACCGCGGGTGACGAGTGACCGAAACACGCACCGAACGTCGAAGGCAAACTCGACGCAATGAGATCACCGAAACGGCGATGCAAATGATCGCCGCGGATGGCATCGGCGTGTTCAGCGTCAATCGACTCGCTGAGGCCGTCGATCTGACGCCCGGGGCACTCTACCGATACTTCCCTTCCCGGGAGATGATCCTCGCATCGGTGGAGCTCGAAGTACTCGAGGAGTTCGACGCGTACTTCGAGCGCATCGATACCGTGCTGGGCGAGGAGACCTCACTGACCCGGGTCATCGGGCTGGCCGAAGGGTACGTCGCACTCGAGCAGCTGCGGCGCGAACGCTTTCGACTGATCAGCCACTTCGTCTCCGGCTCGGACCCGATCTTGTCCGACGGGGTGGCCGGCGAGCTGCTCGCGCCGACACTGCGGATCCTGAACCGGATGGCTGACGCGCTAGGTTCTGCGCTGCCCACACAACCCACGATGCCCGCTGAGGCGCCGCTACAGCGGGTGGCGCTGCTGTGGTCATCTCTGCACGGGATCTTGGAGCGGCGCAAACTCGCGCGCTTTGCGCCCGACGCCCTCGAGCCGAGCCTGCTCGCGCGGCAGTTGTTGCGCACACTGCTCATCGGCTGGGGAGCGGCGAGCGAAGACGTAGACACGGCGCTGGCGCGGTTCGCCGACCCAACGTTCTTCGCGGACGTATTGAAGGAGCTCGCATGATCGTCGTGTTGGCATTCATCGGCGGCGCCGTCGGTTGGACCTTCGTCGAGTACTGGCTGCATCGTGGCTGGGGCCACCGCGGGGAAGCCAAGAATCCGTTCTCCGTCGAACACCTCGCCCACCACGCCGACGTGTCCTACTTCGCGCCTACATCGAAGAAGCTGACCGCCGTGGGAGCGCTGAGTCTGATCGCGCTGCCCGCCACTTTCTGGGCGGCCGGCGGCATCGGGCTATCGTTCGTCGGGGGATTCTTCGCGATGTACATCGCCTACGAGGTGATCCACCGCCGG
>JBFIHF010000124.1:0-15917 GCA_041601915.1 Bradymonadaceae bacterium | reverse complement strand
CGGCAAGTCAACGCCGAACTCTTCGCGTCCTTGCGGCTGATCGCCGACGAGAGCGAGCAGATCGGTGAACGCGCGCTGCGAAAACTGAAGCGCATCGAGACCTCGCACCTCGACTTGAGCGACGACGTCGCCGCTCGATTGCGGACCGCGACGTGGGAGTCTCTCGCGGAGCTCACGGCGCGCGCCGCGCGGCCGCAGTCGGCGCACGAGCAGTGGATCACGTCGGCCGCCGACGCCGCGGACCGGGCGCTGGGTGATGTGGTGCTGTCCACGTTCCGCAAACTCGAGGTCGCCCGTGTCGAAGAGGAGGGACAGGTGCGGATCCGGGTGCCTGAAAAGCGGATCGATCGGTGGTTCCTGGCGCGCACGATCTACCTGCAGGCCGAACTCGCGGAGCTCGTCGGGGCTGCTGCCCCCGACACCATCGCGGCATCGATTCAGCGGTTCGTGGCGGCGCGCCTCATCCACGTCACGGCGCTGCACACCGTGGCGCTGGAGATCTCGCGTGTCCTCGATGGCGACGACGTCGATTGGCGCGGCGCGCTGCAGGATTGGCGCGACAGCATCACGGACTCCGCGCGAATCGAGGAGGCTGCGGCCCGCGGTGCGGCTCGTTCGATCGCGGAGCGACTCGCGGTGCGCATGCGAACCGCCCGGCGACGCCTTGTGCCCCAACGGGCGGCGGCCCTGTCCACCTGGCTGGATCCGGAGGACCTCGCGCAGACCTTCGCGCCTCGCCTCGCCGCCATTGACGAGGGCCTGGGGCTCACGACCCTCGATCTGAGAATGTCGATCGTGCTGCAGGCATTGCGTCATGGCGTCGACGACGCGCTGGAACGCGTCACGGAACGCCTGGAGCACGGCCTGCGCCACGACCTCGACGCGCTGCAGAGGGCAATCGACACCCAATCCGAGGAGCCGATGTCGTCGCGTCGTCGCGGCGAGTTCGATGTGAGTCCCGTGCTACGCGACCTGTCGCGAACCGTCGAAGCCGTCGTCGAGGACGTGCCGGACACGATTCGGATCGTGCCCGAGGGCGCGCTCGCGAAGATCGAGGCGGACACCGAAATGGATGACACCGAGGCGCAGAACGTCGCGGTGCGTCAGCTCGTCGGCTACCTGCTCGAGACGGAGCTTCTCGCGACGACCCGCGAGGCGGCACGCGCTCTGGAACGCTCCGCGCGGCGCGCCGAGGACGTGCTGCGAGACGCTTCGCGCACGGTGGTCGACATCGCCCATGCCGCGGACGCCGAGCAGGACCTCGGGGCGCTCGTCGGCGAGATGACCCAGCGAGTGTCGCATGCACAGCAGGAACTCGACGTCGCCGAGGCCGCGTTTTTCGAGACCGTGCGTGGAAAGCTCGCCGAGGTGGAGGGTCGACTCGCGGGCTCCGTGATCGCGTCCGAAGCGGGGGACATGCGGCGATTCGTGCGGACCCAGGAGCAGCGTCGTCTCGTGAGTTCCGCCACACAGGCCGTCAAACAGTGGCGCCTGGAGGCGACCCGAGGATTGGTGGCCCTGTCGCTGCGCTGGGACGCCGGGCTCGTTGCGGCGCGGTCCGAAGAGAATCCACTCGAGCCGAGTGTCGTCGAGGAGCTGCTCGCGTTTCGAGACGAAGTGGCGGCCTCGCCCCGGGTCCTCGACGAGCTGCCGGTGTTCTATCGCCGCTCGTTCATGGCCCAGACCAACGATGCCGAGCTGATCGTGGGCGCGCAGACCGAGTTGGCCCAGGCGCGTGCTGGCATGGAGCGCCACGCCGCCGGACACCACGGGGCATTGCTCGTCACCGGAACGCCCGGCGCGGGGACCACCTCGGTTGCTCGTCGCATCCTGCGAGAGGTGCTCGATGGGCGAGCCGTGGTCGAGGTCGTCGCCCCAGCTGTAGCGACCTGTGATGTGGCGGTGTTCGAGACCGCATTTGCCGCAGCCCTTCGCGCCGCCGACGGCGGCTCGATCGATGCCGCCCTTCGCGGGCAACCACGCGGCAGCGTGATCCTCGTCCACGATCTGGAGCTGTGGTGGCACCGCGGAGCGGCGGGACTGGCCGTCATTTCGCGGCTCGAATCGCTGATCGAGCAATACGGATCTCGATTCGTCTTCCTGCTCACCTGCAACCATGCCTCCGCGGATCTGCTGCGGCGCCTCGGTGCGCTGGAGCCCACCGTGGTGGCGCACGTGGCTGTGGATCCGATGACGGCCGCCGAGGCGATGGATGCCGTCATGCGACGTCACCGGGCGTCGGAGCTTGCGATTCGGTTCTCGGACGGTCACGAGTCGTCGGAGTTCGCGCTGGCGCGCTACTTCTCTCATTTGCGCGAGCTGACCGGCGGCGCCGCGGGGCCGCTGCTCGCCGCGTGGTTGGCCCACGTCGACACCATGGCGAACGACACGCTGATTCTGAGGCCCGCGAAGGTCGCCTCGTTGAGTGCGTTCGGCAGCCTGCCCTCGGACTGGGTCCCGGTCGTCGCAGCCGTCGCCGTGCACCGACGCTTGGACGACCCCGGGCTTCGTCAGGTCTTGGGCGGCATGGACGCGACGGTGGTCGCGAGGACGCTCACGCGCGCAGGCCTGTTCACCCGGCGCGACGGGGTCACGGAGCTCGATGCGGCGATGCGGCCCTACGCGGTGCAGTGGCTGACGGAGCAGGGGGTCTTGGGATGAGTACCGAACTCCTCATCGTCGTCGCGAGCGGGCTCGCGATCCTCGGCATTCTGCTTCGCCGACCGGAGTGGTGGCGCGACCTGCTCGGGGTGCTTCGTGCGGCGCCCGTGGAGCTCGCCCTCGTTCTGATCACGATTGCCGCGGCCGTCGCCGCGCTCGCCGGCGGATCGGTGCACGTCGGAGCCGTTCTCGCCGCGCTCGTCTTCGTGGTCTTGCTCGCCGGACGGCGCGCCGTCGAAGACTACGTCTTGGGGGTCTCCGTGCGCGTCGGCCACACGATTCGCGTCGGCGACACGGTGGTCATTGATGGCCACGAGGGCGTCGTCGCCGAAATCGGGCGCCTGAACGTACACCTCGATGACGCCCGCGGCCGCCTGATCTTGCCCCACAGCACGATCGCTCGCGCCGCCGTTCACCGCCGAACGCAACGGGGCGGGCCGCTTCCGCACCGCTTCGAGGTGAGTTGGGCGTCCGATGCCGGCCATCCCGCGATCACGGCGACCATTCGTCGAACGGCGTTGCTGAATCCCTGGTCGGTCGCCGGTCGCGAACCCGAAGTCGAGGCGATCGGCGCAAGGAAAGTCGCGGTGACCGTGTACACCGTCGACAATGCCCACGCCTACGAAGTCGAGCGCGCGATTCGAGATAGCATCGGCGAGGCGTCGGACCCCGCCACGGAGACGCCCTCCACGTAATCGCCGGTTCTGCGCGGGGCGCTGGTGATCATCGCACGGAGTCTCTCGCGGCTGGGACCACATCTTGCATCGGCCGATGGCAGCGCCGCGTTTGGATCGTCCAAGACGCGCTGGCGAACCGTGAGCCGAGTAGCGACGTGGGATTGAAGCGAAAGATCGGGCTGGGTGTGGCGTTGATCGTGGGTACGCCACTTCTCGCGCTGGTGGGCGGACTGGCTTCGCTGAACACCCGCGCGGGTGAGGAAGCGGTGCGCCAGGTGGTCGAGCGGATCGTGACCGGGGCGATTCCCGGCCGGATGAGCGTTCACACGATCGACGTGATCGAAGTTCTTTCCCCGCCCGGCATCGTCCGCGCCCGTGCCATCGATGTGCGGTTCGTCACGCCGGAAGGGGCCGAAGTCATCCATGTCGAACACGCGGTCGTCGAGTTCGACGCGCTCGCTCTGCTGCGTGGATCCGCGCGCCTGAGGAGCGCCGAAGTCAACGGTGGCGTCGTGACGCTGGAACCCGATGGCAGCGGCGGCACGCTTATCGAGGCGGCGTTCAACGGGGGCGCGAAAGGCCGATCGACGTCGCCTGGCGTCGATATCGAACTTCAACAGCTATTTGTCCGCAACATGCGATTCCTCGCCAAGTTGTCGCCCACGGACACGTTGGAGCTGCGGGAGATCACGGGCGTCGTCGAGGTCATCGTTCGTGCCGAGGAGCCTGGCGTGATCGTCAAGCTCGACGAGATCGCCGCGACGCTGGAAAGCCCGCGAATCCTCGGGTTTCGTCTGAAGGTCATCGACGCGACCGGGGCAATCCGCGGCGCCCACGATGAGGTCGTGCAGCTCGCGTTTCACGCCTCGGTGGGAGACGGACAACTCCGCGGCACGTTCAGCTTCCAGCCCGATGCGGAGCAGCCCGCGAAGGTGGCCGTGCACGCCGATGGGCTGCTCGCGAACATCGCGACGATGGGTGTGATGCTTCAGGACGTGGGGTTCGGTGGCAAGCTCGCGATCGAACTACTTGGCGGCGAGTAGGTACCTGGGCGCATCAATCAAAGTGATGACCGATCGACATCAATTTGAAGACGGCGCCCGCCGTCGAGCACCGCGTCCGCAGCGCTGGTCTGCGCACCCGCCCGCGCGGCGCGGGCGATGGGCCCGGTTCCTCGCGTTGGCACACATACTGCTTTGTGGGTCGCGACGCGGGCGCATGTTGACGCGTCGCCCAACCTCTTGAAAAGCGGGCTCACCTCGAGCCTGAGGAGAACGACGATGAACACCCTTTGGACTGTTGCCGTGATCTTGTGCGTGCTGTGGCTGTTGGGCTTTTCGCTACAGATTACCCTCGGTGGATTCATTCACGTCCTGCTCGTGCTGGCGGTCGTCTCGGTCCTCGTTCGGATCATCCTGGGCCGCCGCGTCCTCTGAGTGAGGATGGACTCTCTCATGAACACGAAACTCGCGATCGGCGCCTCCGCACTCGTGGTGTTGGGCCTCGCGCTTGGCGCTTCCGTCCAGGCTGCCAAGTCCAGCGCCGGCGAGCGGTACGTCCGCGAGTGGGTACAGGACGTCGTGTCCAACGAGATCCCGGGGCGCCTCGAGATCGGGGACCTCGGTGACTTCGAACTCTTCTCTCCGCCCGGTGTCGCGCGCGCGCAGGCGCGTGGCGTCCGCTTTCTCGACCCCGACGGCGAGCCCGTCATCACGGTCGATGACGCCACCGTCGAACTCGATCTTCTTGCGCTGCTGATGTTCGACGTGCGCATCCAACGGGCCACAGCCCACGGGGCCGAAGTGCGCATCGACGGCCTCCAAGATGGCGGCCCGCGCATCGAGGACGTCTTCTCGGACAGCGACCCCTTCCAGCCTCGACGGTTCGGTGTCTTCATCGAGAACATCGAGGTGAGGGACGTCCGCTTCATCGCCATTCCCGGGCCCCAGAAGTCCATCGCCTTCGAGCAACTCGAAGGGATCGTGGACATCGCCGTGCTCTCCGACGCCCCGGGAGCCACGGTGAAGGTGCGTGGATTCCGTGGGATGATGTCCGAGCCGCGCGTGCTCGGTATCAAAATCGAGCTGACGGACGCCACCGGTGTCATCGCGACAAGCGCCGACAAAGTCGTGGACATCGCCTACGAGGCGACCGTCGCCGGCGCCGCGGTATCTGGGCGGTTCCGACTGTACCCCGACGACGAGAAACGTCCCGCGAGGCTGTCCGTCGATGCCGACGGGATCGTCGGCAAGCTCGGCGCGGCGGGATTGCAACTGCAAACCTTGTTCGGTGCCGGGCTCGAGGTCGACGTGAAGTAGCTCCGCGCCCGCACGACGTGCAGAAGCGTCGGTGAAGTGCTGCCCTAGTCGTCGAGGAAGCGAAGCACTTCAGCCGCGAACAGTTCCGGTGCGGTGTTCATCGCGACATGGGCTTGTCCCAGCAACGAGACGATCGTGCTCGGGGTCATCACATCGTGCAGCTGTCGCGTGACGCGGACGAGAAAGTCCGGACTCTCGGTGCCGACGAGAAGCAGGGTCGGGCGGTTGATGGCGGCCACGGCCTCGATCGGCATGACGTAGGTGTCCGGGGCTCGAAGCTCGCGAGGGATCGTCGGTGCTGCGGCGACCCGGTCGCGCCAGTTGGGCAGCGATCGCAGCTTCTGGACCTCGGACGGGGGCATGTGGACGACGTCCTCGAAGAACATCACGAGGACAGCCTCATTGTCGCCGCGCGTCAGCAGGGCCTCCAGCGCTTCGACCTGCCGCATCTCCGCGCCCGCCCCAGCCGACGACATGGTGCCGCCCAACGCGACCGGCGGCTCGTACAAGACGATCTTGCGGATGTTGGCGGTGCGTTGCGCCGCCCCCAGGACACACAGACCGCCGTACGAATGCCCGAGTACGTCGACAAGTCCGCCCGTCGACCGCGCGACCTCGTCGATCACGATCGCGATGTCGTCGAATTCGCGCTCGAGGTCGTACGGCCCGTCGGCATCGGTGCTCGAGCCGCGGCCGCGTCGGTCGACCGCGTAGACGGTGAAGCGTTCCTCGAGCGCCGGCAGGACCGGCGCCCATCGCGTGTGATCCGACGTCGTGCCGTGCACGAGCACCAGCGGGCGCCCGCGACCGCTCCGAAAGTAGGCGATCCGGGTGCCGTCGGTGGATGTGATCGTCTGCATCGAAGCCTCCGTTGGGTGTGCCCGGTGCGGTACGGCCACCGGCGGTTCGTCTGTAAGCCCCGCTTGTTTGACGCATCCCGCGGTGCCAAGCGCCGTGATCGCGATGAGGGCTGGGATGTTCATTTCGGTCGCTCCGTCAGTAGGAACTCTCGATCGATCGGTAGGGATGGTTTCTCCGGGGGCAACGGCAACTTGCGCGCACCACCCTCCTGGGTTCCGCGGACGTTTGGGGATCGATGTCGCCGCCGGGCTTGTCACGTCGATGTTGCGATGGATCCCCAAACTCTGTGCTACAATCTCGGGCAGCGGTCGCGCTCCGCGCAGACCCCACCATGGTGACAGAACATGCGATGTGCGTGGGCGCCGTTTGCGGTCGTGTTGCTTGCGGCCTGCAACTTCTCTGAACCTTCGATCGCCGGTCCCACGACTCCTCGCTGCGAGCTCGACTGCAGGGGGCGCGGCCAGTGCGTCGTGGCGGACAATCAGACCGCGTGCGCGTGCACGGCGCCGTTCGCGGGGACGACCTGCGAGGTCTGCATGGCCGGCTGGCACCTCGACGACGACACATGCGTCGCGGACCAGACGCCCAACAACGTCACGACGAACAACCGCACGAACAACGCGAGCACCAACAACGCGACATCACCCACGAACAATACGACGAACAACGGCACGACGACGGGCGTGATGTGCGCACCGGGTGAGTACCCGTGCGCCAACGATTGCTGCGTCAGCGGCGAGTTCTGTCACGAGGACGCCTGCATCGAGCGCTTCGTGGGGCGTCGCTGCATCAACGACGAAGCGTGCGGCCCCGCGGGTTCGTGCCTCACCCAGCAGACGTCGGGCATCACCGGCGGCTTTTGTACGCTGGCCTGCAGCTCGACGACCCCCTGCCCGGACGGGGCGACATGTTCGGAGCTGCTCGGGTTGTGCATGGCCGACTGCACCGCGGAGGGCATGTGTCTGCGCACCGAGCTCGCGTGCGGATCGCCAAAGCCCGACCTGCCGATGGGGTGCTACGGCAATGCGACGGGTGCCGGCACAACGGCGGACTCGTGCGTCTCCGTCATCGACTGCTCGGGCGGCGTGGATGGTCGCTGCAACGCGGGCTGGCCCGATGGGTACTGCCTGCTGCGGTGCGCCGACGACGCCGATTGTGTGGCGGGCGAGCACTGCAACAGCGGGTTCTGCCGGCGCGATTGCAGCACGGACCTGGATTGTCGCCGGCAGTACGGCTGCGTCGATCAGAATTTCGACGGCTCGCGCGAGTGCTCCCCGCTCGCCACCGGGACCGGTGCGGTAGGGTCGGCATGCGCGGCGCCGCAGGCCTGTGCGGGCGGCGAGTTCGGCCGCTGTCCGACGGGCGGCGTCTGGAGCGCCGCGGGTACCTGCGTGCTCGCCTGCGGACGCGGCGGCACGACCTGCGACGGCGCGTCCGACGTGTGCGTCACCGTGGACTCCGCCGCCGTCTGCCTGCCCGAGTGCCGGAGCAACGCCGACTGCACGAGGTCGGGCTTCGTGTGCGTGGACATGGGCGGTGTAGGGGTCTGTCTCTTCGACGTCTGAGCCCCGCTACTCGTGGGGTCCCAGCAGGTCGACCGCTAGTTTGCCGCCGACCGCGTCCTGAACCATCGCGACCATTGTCGCGACGTTGGCGACCAGACCGTCGGGCCGCACGGATAGTTGGGCGGGCTGCTCGGCGTGGGGTTGGAAGCGGAACGTGCCCTGAACTGCGCCGCCTCCCACGGTCGCTCGACACGCCAGACGCACGACTTCTTCCCGCTTTCCACGCACCGTGCCGGTCGCGTCGACGAGGTGCAGCTGAGATCCAAGGATTCGGGGCTGCTCCAAGATCCCGCCGATTTTTTGAAGGTTCACGACAACCCCGGGGTCGTCCGCGCGGGCGGTCACCTCGACGACGCCTTCGAGCTCGCGCAGCTCCAGCGTGCGCTCCTCCCCAAGGGGGGCGCGGAGTTGAATGTTTTGGACGCGTAACTCTTGAAGGCTGATGTCGGGGCGCGACCTGTTGCTATGGGCGTTCGACGGGCTGTGGAACGCCATCTCGATGAGGGTGCCGCCCGTGCCGTTGGGTTCGATCGTGACGCCACCGCCGTTGACCCTGGCGCGCCTCAGTCGGATGTCGCGGTGGAGTAACGCGAGGGCGTCGAACTCGACGATAGCGTGCTCGACGTGGATGACCTCGGCGCCCTGGGGCGCGAAGAAGCGCGCGTCGATGGCGCGCGCCCGAACGATGCCGGGCGGGGAGAGGACCTCGATCACGTCCAGACTGTGCACGGTCATGTGGCCGGGAATCGCCTGCGTCACGATCTGCTCGACGAGCCGCGTGACGGCTCGCTCACCCACGCGGGTGTTCAGCAACGCGAGTGCGAGCAGTGGCGTAACGAGGGCCCCGATTCCTACGGCGCAGCCGATCTTTCGCCTCAGTCTCACGTGGCTCTCCGGCTGAGCACAGTGGCCAGAGGCGTTTCACGGGCCGCCGTGCTCGCTGGCGGTTTGGGCACAATAAGTGCGGAACATCGATCGACGAGCAGAGTCATGGCCGACGCCGGATCTCCCTCGCTGCCAGTCGACGATCGCCAGCCCCGATACCGCGGTCGATGCTACCCGCGGGCGTCGCGGCGCACGAACAGCCACGCCAACCCGATCCACAGCCAGGTCGCGGACGGCGGCGCGAGCGGACTCCCGACCGCGGCGCAGCCGTTCGGCTTTGGCGCGGCCGTTGGCGCGGGCACGACTGGCGACGGTGGCGTGGCTGTCGTCGTGTCGTCGCTCGGCGCCTGGACTTCCGCCACGTCCCGCTCCACGACGGCCGACTCCGCGAGCGGCGGAATCGCAAAGTCGTCCGGCCAGCTCTCGACCATCGTCTCCCAGCCATTGATCGTTGCTTGCAGCACCTCGAGGTGCAGTTTGCCCGATAGCTTCGCGGCGCCGAGCAGCTTCTTCAGTGGTGACTCCACGGAATCCGCATCGAATGCCTCTGTGGCCTTGAGGACGGTGCCATTGGGATACCGGCGCGCGGGGACCCCCTCTCCCGCGGCCAGTCTGGGTTCGTGCGCAATGCGCGTGAACTTGAACTTCTCGACCGACTCCGAGAGTCCCTCGGGCTGTGCACGCCCGACAATGAACAACCTCAGGTCGAACCGCCCCTGATTGGCCGACAGCTTGAGCGGATAGACGATGCGCTCGCTTGCGAACGACAGGTGCAACGGCGGGAGCCGACCCGCGGAGAGCGAGCCCCGTTTGACGGCCGCGACTTTGACGGCGAGGAACGTCCAGCCGCGGCCGGAGTAGTAGGCGAGCTCGTCCTGGGCGAGCTCGGCGAACCCGTTCTCGGTCATCCAGGCATTGAGTTGCTTCGCGCCTTCGGCCCCGACCGCCTGCAGCGGATGGATCTCGAAGGGCCCCGCCTTTGCGGTCGGCAGCACCACCAGGGGGGAAACGCCCGCCGCGGCCGCCGGCGCCGATCCCCGTGTCCTCATCCCGCCCTTTTTCTGTGGCGGGTTCACCACCTCGACCAGGCCGGCGAGCTGATCGACGGCGTCGAATAGCCGGGTGTCC
Organism: Bradymonadaceae bacterium; assembly: GCA_041601915.1. Classification (GTDB taxonomy): domain Bacteria; phylum Myxococcota_A; class Bradymonadia; order Bradymonadales; family Bradymonadaceae; genus JBFIHF01. The sequence continues at coordinate 5,822 of JBFIHF010000124.1, read as the reverse complement.
GCAACCGCGTACTTGCTTGGGACCGACGGCACGGGAATGACCCACGCAAGGCCCGTCAGTGCTCCCTCCGCCGCCAGCGCGGGCCGAATGACGAGTTCCTGCTGACCGTCGTTGTAGACGATCAACGCCGTTTGTTCGGACTGCTGGACCGTCACTCCCGTCGCCGCACGCAGCGCGTGCATGCACGCCGCGGCCTCGCCGTGAGGTGCAGATGCCAGGACGGCCGTCAGTAGGACCGCGAATGTCATTCTCATGGGTGCCTCCGATCTGCTGTTTTGCTCGACAGTACGCTACGTTCTGACCTTATCGCCAGTGGCGAGCGCGAAAGCGGAGTTGGGCGAAGTTTAACTCGTTTGAAGCCAATTCACTTTTGTCTGACGCCCGTAGGTGTCATCCTGCGAACCTGCACAGCAGGGGATTCGTCATGAAACTCACCGTCTTGTTGCTCATCGCGATGCTATCGAGCTGCGGTTCGTCCGGCAGCGCCAACGACGATGCGCCCGTCGACCTCGGACAGATCTCGATCGGTGGAAAAGCGGACGACCCGCTCGTCGCGTTCGACCTCGTCGTCGAGCCGGGCGGCACCCAAGAGTTCAACTTCGAGGCCTTTGGCGACATCACCGTGTCCGTGAACCAGCCCGCCGATCCGGGCGGTAAGACCACGATCAAGATCGTCGACCCGCGCGATTTCGACAGCATCACGGTCGTTGAGACCGACGAGCTCGGACGTGATGGCGCGGAGCCGACCCCATCGGATTCGCCCACGGTGACCGCGCAGAGCAACACCCGAAGCGTGCACGCCTACCAGGTGATTGTCCGAAACGTCGACGACGACCGCCCGACGCGCGGACAGCTCATCATTGCTCAGCCCGAGCCCACCGAGTGTGTGTCCTTCGAGCGTCCGGGTGAGACGTTCGATGCCCTGGCGCGATGCCAGGTCGTCGATAACCCGCAGCTCGAAGGTGAGTCGCACAATGAGGTCAAGTGGGTCGATGTCTGCGTGGGGACCGGGACGACGACCGACCACACCGGTAAGCGCATCGAAACTTTCGGCCTGAGCGGTCAATATGGGCTGGGCGACGCGGGCTCAGACTTCGAGACACAGCTCGCCTCGGCGAAGGGCCGGGGTCCGATCGAGCGACCCGCTGCAGACGTCCTGTTTGCGCGGCGTCGGGCCAGCTTCGAGGTCGTGACGGAAAAGGCGACCCTCAACGGGCCCGAAGAGGAACGTGAGTTCCGTGAGTTCGAGTACAGCTACCGCTACGACACCGCGCAGAACGTCCTCGAACTTCGCATCAAGTCGCGCGCCTGGGTCTGGCCCAACTGGTTCTGGGATCTCGGCGCCACGATCTCATGCGAGCCGTTGGACTGATCAGTTTGAGGACCTCGGCGTCCGTCAGGTACGGTGACGGGCACGATGCCAACGCAACACTCAGCGGGGGAGATGATCGCGGGCCGCTACCGGCTGGAGTCGGAGGTGGGGTCCGGGGGCTTTGGCGTCGTGTGGCTGGCTCGCGACGTGGCGTCGGACCACCCGGTCGCGATCAAGTTTCTGAAAGGCCGCGCCCACGACGACGCGCGGCGATTTGAGCGGGAAGCCAGCGCCCTCGCGCGGGTTGTGCATCCCAACACTGTGCACCTCGTCGCGTACGGCGCCGGCACCCAAAGCTATATCGTAACCGAGTACGTCGACGGCCAAACCCTCGACGCGTGGGCGCGATCTCGTGAGGTCGGCCGCGCGCAGGCCGTGGACATCGTGTTGCAGATCGCTGCAGCGCTCGCCGCGGCTCACGCTCTGGGCATCATTCACCGGGATCTGAAGCCTTCGAACGTCATGATCCAGCCCGGGGCCGACGGACGCCCGTTCGTGAAGGTCCTCGACTTTGGGTTGGCGAAGATGTTGGGGGAGAAGGCGTGGGATCTCACGAGCACCGGCGAGATCGTGGGCACGCCCGGGTTCATGAGCCCCGAGCAGCTGTCGGGCAAACGTACTATCGGACCCCCCGCGGATCTCTACTGTGTGGGCCTTCTGCTCTTCGAACTCCTGACGGGCGCGCCACCGTTTACCGGCACGACGGCGCTCGAAGTCTGTATGAAGCACCTGACCGATGAGCCGCCCGCGCTGCCGCCCAGCGTCGATCGACGGCTTCGCGGTCTCGTCGCGCAGTTGCTTCGAAAGGACCCCAACACTCGCCCGACCCTCGACCAACTCGTCGCTCAGCTCCGCGACGTGCGGTCGGGGTCGACGACCCGAGAAGCGCCGGCCGACCCGGGAGTCTCGCGACGACTGACGGTCGGGCTCGTTGTCGCCGCCGTGGCGGGCCTCGTTGCGATCGTCGCTGCACTCGCGGTCGGGCCGAAAGAGCCCGCCGCCGCCCCACCGGGCCACGTGCCCGATCGTGTGTCCCGACCCGGGCTCGTGCGGGGGGGCACGCCTCCGCCAGTCGCGACGTCAGTCCCACCCAGCTCATGCCCCGGCCGGCGACCGTTCCCTGCAGGAATTCGGCATATCGAGCGGACCGAAAATCTCCGCAACTACTCGATCGCGGTTCAAGTCCCCCCGAACTACGATCCTCGCCGGCGTTACCCCGTCGTCCTGCTCTTCAGCGATGGCTTCCAGAGGCCCGAAGAGGCACTGGTGGCGCTCGATCCACAGAGCTTCGCGGAGTACGTCGTCATCGCGCCGCTGGACGACAGCAAGACGGAGCAATGGAAGCGGCCATCCACGATCGACGAGGCCATCGAGCAGGTCGAGTGGGTCGGCGACACGCTCTGTTTGGATCGGACTCGTATCTTCGCGCTGGGCACCGGGGCCGGCGGGTTGGCCGCAGAGCGAATGATGTGCGAGTACCCCGCTGTCGTCGCCATTGCGTCCACGTCTCACCGCATGAATGATCACGACCCACGCTGCGAGCCGAAAGAACCCAAGCCCTATCTCTTCATTGCCTCGACGAGGGATCCGTTTGAGCCGGTCGACGGCAGCGCGGACTGCCTGGGCGGGAAGAAGTGGTCGCTGCCCCAGAACGTGACGTGGCTCCAGAGTATCTACGGCTGCCAGGGACCCGAAAAGGAGGTCTCGACCACAAAGACGAGCCGTTGCGTGACGTGGGACTGTCGGACGGCGTTCATTTCGTGTGAGGTCGAGGGCGGGCGCCCGTGGCCCAACGACCCTCGCGTCACGACCCGGACGACGACGGAGGTCGTCGTCCACGCGCTTAGCGGGATGGAGATCGGGTGTCGAAGCGAACCTGCAGAGTTCGACTACAGCACGCCGATCCGAGACTTCTTCGCGAAGGCGCACGATGAGTGACCCGACACGTCCAGTTTCCACGCTGAACGGCCAAAGCACCGGACGCCCCCTCCTGCTGGTTTTCGGGGCGCTGTTGCTGGGACTCGTCCTGTCGATGACCGCGGTCATCGGGGTCTCGACGCTGCGGGCGTCGTCGTCGGCGATCGACCACCTCTGGGCCGACGCGGCCAATCAACTGCTGGCCCGGGTGGTGGTCCACGTCCGCAGCATCTACGAACCCGCCTCGGCATTCGCGCGGTACTCCGAGAGCTCCGTGCAGTCACAGCGGCTGGACCCGCGCGACGTCCCCGCCCTCCACGCGCATTTGGAAGCCGTGATCGACGCGTTCCCGACGATCGTGTGGGCTTCGTTCGGCACGGCGGACGGCGAGTACATCTCCGTGTACCGCTGGCCGGTGGGCGACGACCGGTGGGAGATCCGGCGTACGCACCGCGTGATCGAGGGGCAGAAGACCTGGTTTCGCGAGGACACGCGTACCGCGGACGGGGCGTGGCGTTCGACCCGCGACGAGCGGTCGACGCTCTACGACCCGCGCACCAAGGGTTGGTGGAAGTCGGCCCACGCCGCGGCACACGGCGTTGCGCGGTGGAATCCGCCGGCGCTGTTCTTCAGCCGCAAACAGCTGGGCCTCATCTACTCGATGCCCTCTCACGACCCCGAGACGGGTACGTTCCTGGGCGCCTGGGCCGCGGAGTTCGAAGCGGGCCCCGTCGTCAGTTACCTCGCCGACCTCGAGACGAACCCCGGAACGCGCGTCTACGTGCTCGCCGAGCAGGGCACGGTGGTGTCGCAACCCGATGGCCCTCTCGTCGGCGAGGAATCCTTGCTCACCGCGGACACCTCGGGCGACGAGCTGCTCGCTGCGGCGTGGCAAGTCATCCAGGCGGGCGAGGCGGTGGAGGGCACCCCGTTCGAGGTGCGCGAGCACGTCGCGATGTTTCGAAAGATGCCCACCGAGTCCGGACTCCCCTGGCATGTCCTCGTCACGGTGCCGACGAGCACGCTGTTCGGTGAGACTCGGGCTCAAGCTCGCGCCGCGATCATTGTCGGCATCATCGGAGTGCTGCTCTCGCTGCTCCTCACGATCGCGGCCACGGTGGCGCTCAAGCGAGTGATTCAGAGTCGGGTCGCCGACGCGATCCTCGCCACGAAGGTCGGCCAGTACACGCTGGAGACCAAGGTCGGCTCCGGCGGAATGGGGGACGTGTTCATTGCCAGCCACTCGATGCTGCGCCGACCCACTGCGATCAAGCTTCTGCGGGCCAACTCGCCGGTCGAGATCCAGCGCTTCGAGCACGAGGTCCAGATGACCTGTCGACTCAGCCATCCCAACACGATCACGATCTTCGATTACGGGCGAACTCCCGACGGGCGCTTCTACTACGCGATGGAGCTCATCGATGGAGCCACGCTTCACGAGCTGGTCTGGTACGCCGGCGCGTTGCCCGCCGGGCGCGTGATCTTCCTCGCCGAGCAGATCTGCGGGGCGCTGGCGGAGGCGCATTCGTTTGGCCTCGTCCATCGAGATATCAAGCCGGCGAACATCCTCGTCGCCGAGCTCGGGGGTCGGGGCGATTTCGTCAAGGTCGTCGACTTCGGCCTGGTGAAGGACGTCGAGCTTGGCGACCAGGGGATCACGCAGGACGGCTCGTTTGCCGGTACCCCCGGGTTCCTCGCTCCGGAGGTCCCGGTGAGTCCCCAGATGGTGGGTCCCGTCACCGATATCTACTCCGTCGGAGCGGTGATGTACGTGCTGCTCACGGGGGACTTGCCGTTCGAGGGAGACTCCGGGATGGCGGTGTTCCTCAATCAGCAGGTGACGGACCCCGTCCCGCCCTCCGAGCGCAGCGGTGTCGCGGTTCCGCCCGACCTCGAAGCACTGGTGATGCGTTGTCTGGCCCGGAAGCCCGCGAACCGTCCCGCGACGGCCGACGCACTGCGCGACGCGCTGTTTGCATGCACCGATGCCGGCACGTGGTCCGAGGACGACGCCAACGACTGGTGGCAAGCGCACGGCGAGCGACTGCGAGAGCTCGGCGATAGCGACCACAGCGAGCCGCACAGCTCGACGGTGATGGGGCAGCCGCGGCCCAGACCCGACGATCGAACGAGACCGATGGACGAGCTGCCATCGTAGCGCAGCAAAAGGCCGCGTGCTCGGCTGAACGCGCGGCCTCTTGTCGGGGTCGAACGGCGGCTACATGTGCACGGAGTCCAGCTTCTTCTGGATCGCTTCCTTGGCGTCGCCGAATTTCTCCTGGATGATGCCGTAGAGCTTGTCCGCGGAGCCGTCGGCCTTTTGAATGTCGTCGTCGGTGAGTTCGCCCCACGCCTTCTTCGCGCGACCCTTCATCTGCTCCCACTTCCCTTCCACTTGGTCTCTGTTCATGTCTACGTCCTTGCTTGTGAATTTCACAAGTCTTGAGCCCTCCGAGGAGGGCATAGGACGCCCCGAATGTGATTGCTCACACGGGGCGTAACCAACGATTTGGGCGGAGGTCGCGCGGAAGAT
>JBFIHF010000123.1:0-16099 GCA_041601915.1 Bradymonadaceae bacterium | reverse complement strand
CTAGTGCACCTGCCCAGAAGTCTCGCCCCACCCTCGCCGGTTCCTCGCGACGATCTCATCGCCGTCCTCCTCGACGATGCCGGAGCATCGCCTGTGTCGGACTGCTTCGACCTCGTCGCGCCGCCCTCGCCGAGGGTGGGGCGGGACTTCTGGGCAGGTGCACTAGCGTCCTCGTCGCCGCCTGCTGCGTGTGCGCCACTAGCGATGCCGCCGCGCAGTCGCGGGTGGGCCGTCAATGGTTGACGGCCGGCCTCACGGTCGCGCCCGCGGTCGTGACGGACTCGACGGCCTCGGATCTGCGGCTGAACAACAACGTGATCGGCGGCGGGCTCCGGGCTCGCCTCGGCTTTCAGCACGTCATCTCGCCGTCGTTTGTGATGGCCGCCGACTTCGAGTTCGGCAACGCCTACTTTCCGTCGAGCACCCTCGCCGCCGACGGCTTCAGTGATGGTGGCGCCGGCTTCGCCTGGCAGGCCGGCTTGATCGGTCGGTGGGTGCCACGCGGCGACGTCACGGGACCGGCACTGGGTTTCGGCCTCAGCACGTTTCGCGCCTCGCTGCCCGACACGCCGATCCAGACGCTGTCCGGCGACCTGCGCTTCGGCTGGTACCTGTGGCATGGCGACTCGTTCGTGCTCGCCGAGCTGGGCTACGCGATCCCGTTCCTGGAAGGCGTCGACGCCCCGACCTCGTTCGACGGCACGGCCTCCAACATCGCCGAGCAGAACTGGACCCTCCACCGCTTCATGTTTGGCTTCAGCTACGGGTTTTAGCGTGGGCCGCATCACCTTCAAGAACATCCACAAAGCGTTCGGGCCCAAGGTCATCCTCCGCGGCGTCGACCTCGTCGTGGAACCCGGCGAGGTGTTCTTCATCATCGGGCAGTCCGGGGCGGGCAAGAGCGTGCTGGTCAAGCACCTCATCGGCCTCATCGCGCCGGACGAGGGCCAGATCTTCCTCGATGATCTCGAGGTGACGAGCCTCAAGGAGAAGGAGCTCTATCCGGTGCGGAAACGCTGCGCGATGGTGTTCCAGAACTCGACGCTCTTCGACTCGATGACGCTGCTCGAGAACGTCGCGCTCCCGATCCGAAAGCACAAGAAGGTCGACTCTCGCGAGGCGGCGCGCCTCGCGATGGAGAAGCTCAAGCTCGTCGGCATGGCCGAGTACGGCGACCGGTATCCGGCGGATTTCGGGGACGGGATGCGCAAGAAGGTCGCGATCGCGCGCGCCCTGACCCTGGATCCCGAGTACGTCATCTTCGACGAGCCGACGACCGGCATCGACCCGATCTCGGCCGCGATGGTGGACAAGCTCATCCGCCACCTCGCGGACCACCACAAGGTCACGAGCATCGTCATCTCGCACGACCTGCGCAGCATCTTCGGCATCGCCGACCGCATCGCGATGCTCTACCAGGGCAAGCTCATCATGGACGGCACGCGCGAGGACTTCCGGAACACCGAGAACGCGATCGTGCAGCAGTTCATCACGGGCAGTCCCGAAGGGCCGATGGAAGTCTAGTGCACCTGCCCAGAAGTCTCGCCCCACCCTCGCCGGTTCCTCGCGACGATCTCATCGCCGTCCTCCTCGACGATGCCGGAGCTAGTGCACGCGGACGCGTGTCGTAAAGCGACCCGGTTGTTCGTACAATACGGAATCTCAACTTCGAGGAAGTCGATGCGAATCTGGACGATAGTTCTGATGTGCGGCGCTGTAGCGTTCGCGGCGTGTGGCGGCTGTGGCGACCCGGACCCGGCGCCCGATGCGGCGATCAACAACGTCGCCGACGACGCGGCGAACAACCGCACCGATGCCGCGGACATGCCGGCCAGCGACATGGTGGTCCCCGGAGACATGCCGCCCGCGCGCGGTCGCGTCGTCATCGACCTCGCGCCGTACGCTGACGGCAACCTGTTCGACGACGGGCAGCCGGTCCGCGTGTTCCAGTCGACCGACGAGGCGGAACTCGTCCCGGGCCCCGTGGCCTCGGGCCGGGCGGGCGACTGGGTCCTGCAGAACGGAGCCGCCCGGTTTGTCGTCGAAGGCGAGGACCGCTCGATGAGCCCCTGCCCCTACGGCGGCCACATCATTGACGGGACCGCCACCAACGTGGAAAACGACGGCGACATGATCGGCGAGATCTGCCTGCTCGTGAACGCCGGCTCCACGATGATCCCGGAGTCGTTCGAGGTCCTGTCGGACGGTTCGGACGGCGTCGGCATCCTCGCCGTGACCGGCCCGCTGGGGATCAACGACTGGATCAACTTCAACACGATGGCCGCGGACCTTGGCTTCGGCGGCATCGGTGAGCTGCGCATCGGCCCCAACCGCGTGCCGACGATCACCGCGACGGTCTACTACATCATCCGAGCCGGTGAGCGCGGCATCCGCAGCGTGATCGCGCTGCGCAACGACGGCTCGGCGCAGCAGGACCTCTTCATCGGTAGCCTGATGGGTGGCGGTGGCGACGGTTCGTACTGGAACCCGCTGTCCAGCAAACGCGGCTACGGCACCACCGGGATCTCGCTGGACACCTTGGTCGGTGAGCCGATGCCGTTCGTGGGCTATGGCGGAAACAACAAGTCGTTCTGGGCTTACGTCCCCAAACCGAACCCCGCGTTCGACCAACACGACCTGCCGATCGGCGGAGTCTACCTCGCGATCTCGAACATCGTCGTCAACGGGCTCGATATCCCGAACATCCTGCAGGTCATGATCGCGACGGAAGCGCAGATCCCCACGCACCCGGACCTCACGCACCTGCAACCCGCAGAGACCGTGGTGAAAGAGCACTGGACCTACGTCGGCAATAGCGCGGCGATGATCCTCGATCAGGCGTATCCGACGGTGCTCGGGGTGCAGACGGGCACGATCGAAGGCACGGTCGTCGACGAGAATGGCGACCCCGAGATCGGCGCGATCGTGACCGCGCTGGACACCAAGGGGCAGCCGATGTCCCACACGCGCTCCGTAGACCCCGGGACGTTCTCGCTGTCGGTACCGCCCGGGAACTACACCGTCAGCGCCCGCGTCGGCAACCTCGTGGCCAGTGCGCTGGCGACTGTGGGACCCGGCACCACGGTAAGCGACGTCCAGCTTCCGCTGCCCGCGCCTGCCACGATCACGGTCAACGTCACGGACCCCGCCGGAGCGCCGGTACCGGGTCGTGTCACGGTGATCTGCGATCCGGCACCGTGCCCCGGCAAGCCCACGCAGGCTGAAGTCGACACGGTCACCGACGGCCTGCCCGCCCAGTGGGCCGGCGTCTACTTCGCGGACATCGCGACCGGCGAGGCGGTCTTCCAACTGCCGGCCGGCCAGTACCGGGTGGTCGTCAGCCGCGGCATGGCGTGGTCGGTGTGGCCCACAGATGGCGTGCCGGACCGGGGCTTCCCAATCACCGTCGCGGCCAACGAGCGGCTGACGCTCGACGCCGAGATCGCCCAGGTCGTGGACATGACCGGGCTGCTCGCCACCGATATGCACGTGCACACGATCTCGAGCCACGACAGCTCCACGCCACACACCGCGCGCATCGCGGGCTTCGTCGCCGACGGCATCGACGTCGCGGTGAGCACCGACCACGACATCATCGCCGACTACGGCCCAGCCGTCACGTGGTTGGGCGCCGAGCAGCACATCGCGACCGTCGTGGGCCTCGAGATCACGACGTCGGACCTCGGCCACTACAACGCCTTCCCGCTGGCGTACGACGCCGCGCACAAACGCGGCGGCGCCCTGGACTGGGCCAACGGTCCCGACCTCGCCTTGCTGCCCTCGGAGATGTTTGCGTGGTTCGACGCCCACCCCGGCGAACAGGTCGTGCAGGTCAATCACGCCGACTCGCTGGGACTCATCAAGTCGACGCTCGGGGACCCGCTGCGAGGCATCTCGCTGGCGGACCCTGCGACGATGCGGCTACCGGCGTCGGCCCCGGACCCCGTGACCGGAGACACCGGGCTATGGACGGACGACTTCACGGCCTACGAGGTCGCCAACGGCAACGACCTGCCGCAGTACTGGGCGCTGTTCCGTTGGTGGTTGACCATGATCGGGCGCGGCTTCGCACCGACAGGAACGGCGGTCTCGGACACCCACCGTCGCTGGAGCGATGTAGGGACGACCCCGCGGTCGCTGGTCACGGTGCCCGCTGGCACCGATACCCCGAGCACGTTCAGTGAGAGCGCGTTCGTGACGGCGGTCAACGCCGGAAAGGTCATCGGCACCAACGGACCGACGTTGCGCGTCGTGATCCAGAACCCCGGGATCGGGCAGGCGAGCTACGGCGAAGTCGTCGACGGCGCCGACGGCGAGGTCAACGCGGCCGTGTCGATCCAGATGCCGGAGTGGATGCGCATCGACACGATCGACGTGTACACGAACCTCGACACCGTGATCACCGAACCGGGCGTCCCCAACGAGGACCCCGTCGTCCCGAGCATGTCGGTGCCCGTCACCTTCGATCCGGCCGACTTCGTGGACGTCGCCACGGGAACCTCGGTTCACCGGCGCATCGAAAAGACCGTCAACATCCCGCTGACCATCACGGAAGACGCGTATTTTGTGTTCATCGTACGCGGAGTCGCGACCTCGAACATGGTCCCCGTGCTGCGAGAAGTTGGGACGCGACCGTTCGCGTTCACGAACCCGATCTTCGTCGACTTCGACGGCAACGGGTACGACAACCCGCCGCTGGCCGCAGCGGCGCGCACACTCGCACCGCGGCCAAGCGTGCTGCCGGGACCACGAGACGTGACACCGACCGCCGCACAGATCATGATGAGCTTTGAGTCGCGAACCTGCTCCGAGTTTGATCATGCGCATTAGGACCTTTCTGTCGATGCTGGCCCTCGTGCTCAGTGCTGGGGCGTGTGGCCCCGAAGAGGGGCGCGAGCGCGGACCGATCCGCACCGACGACACGTCGAATAATGAGGACGGGCCGGATAGCGGCCGCGACGGTGACGACGGCAACGTTGGCAGTGGTGACAGCGGCGATAGCGGTGCCAACAACACCACCAATCCCGACGGCGGGCCGCCCGACCCCGACGCGGGGATGGACATGACCGTCACGGGCGATGCGGGCGGGCGCGACGTGCCGACCGGAATGACCTGCGGTTACACCGACATCATGCCCTTCCCGTCCGAGTGCGACTGGGTCACGCTGGCCGGATGCCCGGATCCGACCGAGGCGTGCCTGGTGACCGTCACGGTCGCCGGCCCTACGACGACGCTGTCGTCGATCTGCCGCGACTCGACGAACAACTTCCTCAAAGAGAACGAGCGCTGCGTCGATGGCGGGGGCGAATGCGAACCCGGCACCATCTGCGTCAGCTTCTACGGGACCTGTCGCCGGCTGTGCGAAGCCGCCACCGGCAAGGGCTGTGAGACGGCGGACTCCTGTCGACGGCCGACGGTCGACTGGGGCGCGGTCGGATTCTGCGACATCCGCTGCCCGATGTAGGTCGCGGACGCACGGATGCTCACCTGCAGCGAGGTTGACCCATGCGCACCCAGAGCTGCCTCCTACTTCTAGGCCTCGCTCTCTGTGCGGGCGCCTGCGGACCCGATGGCAAGCGCAACCGCGGCGTGATTCGCACGGACAACGGCGGCGACACCGCGCTCGATCAGGACGTGGTCAACGGCGGCGATGCGGGCGTTACAGACGACGGATCGACAGGTGATGCGGGTCGTACTCGCGATTCGGGGGTGAGCGAAGATGCCAGCGGTCCGGCCGATGCGGGCGCGGCCGGCGATGGCGGCGGATCGCCGGACGCCGGTAGTCCGGCAGACGCGGGCAGTCCGGCAGACGCGGGCAGTCCGGCAGACGCGGGCAGTCCGGCAGACGCGGGCAGTCCGAACGACGCGGGCGCTCCAACCGATGCCGGCACTCCAACCGATGCCGGCACTCCAACGGATATGGGCGGTCCGGTTGATGCCGGGGGCACTTCCGATGCGGGGGGTCCGGTTGACGCCGGCGGCCTCGCCGATGTTGCCGACGCGGCGACGGACAGCGGCGTCGACATGCCCACCAGCGACCTCGGGACCGACATGCCGGTCGACATGCCCCCGGACGTCGACGCGGGCGGGCCACCCATTCCGACGGGCAACACGTGCGGGTACACCGACATCACGCCGTTCCCCTCGGAGTGCGACTTCGTCACCCTCGGCGGGTGTCCCGATCCGACCGAGGAGTGTCTGCTGACCACCACCCTTTCGGGCTCCACGACCCGCCTGACTTCGGTCTGCCGCGATGCGTCGAACAACTTCCTCGCCGAGGGCGCACCCTGCGCCGCGGGCGGCGGAGAGTGCGAGCCGGGCACCGTGTGCGTGAGCTTCTACGGTACCTGTCGGCGACTGTGCGAGGCGGACACCGGCTTCGGCTGTGAACCGACCGACGCGTGCCGCCGACCCAGCGTCGACTGGGGCAACGCCGGATTCTGCGACGTCCGCTGCCCGCCGATGTGACGCCCCTCCATGTTCCGCTGGTCTGCTGGTCCGCTGGTCTGCTGGTCCCCTTCAAACTCAAACTGGACGCGCACTCAAACCGCGGAGCCGCCGCGCGAAGCGCCGTTGGAGCAATGAGTCGGGCGTGGGCAGCCGGGCTGCTCGACGCTTCGCGTGGTGGTATTGTGGCCTGAGTGCGGGTCCAGTTTGAGTCGGATCGGGGACCAGCAGACCAGCAGACCCGCAGACCAGCGGAACAAGGATCTAGGCGCGAGCGGAGGCCAGGAGGCGCATCAGCACCGCGCCCGCGTCGTCGACGGTGCGGCCGAAGGCGACGACGCCGTCCTCGTGGCCCAGCATCACAAACGCAGCCGTCTCGAGCACCCGGCCGGCGCTGAAAAGTTCGGCGGTGGTATGTGCCATCGCCGTGGTTCCGTACGCCACGTTCGCGGGAGTCGCGGGCAGCCGCAGTCGTCGATGCTCGCGCCAGATCTCCGGCGAGTGCACGTGCAGCACCGCCGCCAGATGCGCCCCTTGATCGTAGATCGTCGCGTGGGTGAGTGATTCGCTGGACGGATGCACCTCGCCGGCACACGTCACGGCGTTGTCCCGGACTCGCCACGATCGCACGACGGCGAAGTCCGCGGCACCGACCTCGGCGGCACCGGCCGTCTGCGAGCCGGAGATGACAAACGCCCGTTGCCCACGGCCCATACTGCGTGGCCCGCAACGGGTCGAAATGTTGCCGTAGCCCAGCCCGCCGTACCGGGCGGGATCAGCGCCCAGCAGGCTGGTATCGCGCAGGATGCACCGCCACCCCAGCAGCGTCGCCGCCGCCGCCCACTCATCGGACCGCAGCGCGCGCTGAGTGTGGTCCAGCGCGAATTGAATGACGCCTTCACGCATGTTCACTTACTGCACGGCGCCCTGGTAGATCCAGGCGCCCAGCGCGGCCCGCTCCTCGTCCGTCATGCCGGTCTTATTCATGAACGGCATCGTCTGCACATCGTAGGCACGAACACGGATTCGCTGCGCCCAGCGCGCGATGTCGGCATCGGTATCGAAGATCGTACCGACCGGCGCGATCGTGAAGACATCGTCTGTCGGCGTGGCGGAGTGACAGCTCAGGCAACGGCCGGCGATGATCGACTTCGCCTCCTGGTACGGCACCGGTGCATGGGCCTTGAGGTCCGCGACGCTGCCGCGTCCGGCCATGTTCGGCGCCGTGTACCAGGCCAGCAGCGCCAGGATGACCACCGCGGCCGGCATCGTGAACGCCCACTTGTTCGTCTTGTGACGCACGTTGAAATGGTGCCGCACGCCGACGCCCGCCGCCGCGATCGCGGCGAGTACCGCCCAGCCGTACTCGTTGCCGTACGTCGACGGGAAATGGCTGCTGACCATGATGATCAGCACCGGCAGCGTGAAGTAGTTGTTGTGCCGCGACCGCAGCCCCGCGTACTCGCCCTGCCACGGGTCGGGCGCCTCGCCCTTCTCCGCAGCCTCCACCAGTCGCCGCTGACTCGGGATGATGACCATCAGCACGTTGCCGGCCATCATCGTGCCGATCATCGCGCCGACGTGAATGTAGGCCGCGCGCGCGCTCAACAGCTCGCTCAGGCCCCACCCGCAGGCGGTGAGGAAACTGAACATCACGACGAGCATCAGGGTCGGCTTCTTGAGCAACGGCGTGTGGCACATCACATCGTAGAACCCCCACCCGACGACCAGGGCCGCGACCCCGATCCCGATCGCGGACGCCGCCGAGAGGTCCATCACGGCCGGATCGACCATGTAGACCGAGGCGTTCAGGTAGTAGACGATGATCATCAGCGCGACGCCCGACAGCCACGTCGCGTAAGCCTCCCACTTGAACCAATGCAGGTGCGGGGGCATCTTCGCCGGCGCGACCTTGAACTTGCGTAGGTAGTAAAAACCACCGCCGTGGATCGCCCAGAGGTCGCCGGCGATGTCGTCCGGCAGGCCCTCCGTGCCGCGCTCGAGGTTGTTCTCGAGCCACACGAAATAGAACGAGGCGCCGATCCATGCCACGCCAACAATCACGTGGATCCATCGCACCAACAGATTCAGCCATTCGATGATGTGTGGGTTCATCACCAGAAAATACGCCACGCGCGCCAGTTTGAATAGTTGCTACCGCGCGATCGCGAGCACCGGGTCCGGAAACAGCGACGCGTGACGGCTCCCCGACGCCGCGTACCGAGCGGCCCAGAACTCGCTGTTGCGGTCGTAGGAGTCCGCCGCGAGTCGGAACCGCGCGACGTCCATGACCCGCACAATCGCCGCGTACGGCACGTTCTCGCCGCTATCCGAGTCCCGCGACGAGCGCCGGCAACACGGCTCCCGCCATGCCGTCGATGCGGATCCACGCCGCGGCATCGCCGCGCGTGGGGCCGAGGTTGACGATCGCGATCGGCATGTGGCGCTCCGTCGCCCGCTTCACGAACCGCAGCCCGCTGTAGACCGTCAGCGACGACCCGACGACCAGCAGAGCGTCCGCGGCGTCGAACAGCGCCCACGCCTCATCCACGACCGCACGGGGCACGTTCTCGCCGAAGAACACGACGTTCGGCTTGAGCCGCCCGCCGCAGGACTCGCACTGCGGGACCACGAAGTCGCTCAGATCGGCGGTGACGTCGGCATCACCATCGGGCGCGAGCTCCGCCGTCGCGACGTGGAAGTCCGGATTGGCAGCGAGAATGTCCGCCTGCACGACGTCGCGATGTCGCGTCGCTCGACAGTCCAGGCACACCACTTCCGCCAGCGCCCCGTGCAACTCGACGACCCGTTGCGACCCCGCAGCCTGGTGCAGACGATCGACGTTCTGCGTGATCACCCCGCTCAGCAGGCCCGCCGCCTCCAACTCCGCGAGCGCGGCGTGCGCATCGTTCGGTTGGGCGCCACGAATTCGCGGCCATCCAATTGCCGACCTCGCCCAGTAGCGACGCTGGGTGTCGGCGCTTTTCAGGTACTCTTGAAAGGTAATCGGGTTGCGCGCGCGGCGGCGGGTTTCGGGCCCTCGGTAGTCCGGGATCCCGGACTCCGTGCTGCACCCTGCCCCGGTAAGCACAACGGTGCGGTGGCACTCGATCGTGCGCACCAGCTCCTGCAACTCTCGGGATTTGCTCTGCAGGGCATCAACCTCTAGCCATAGCTCATAGAATCCGCTGGTCCGCTGGTCCGCTGGTCTGCTGGTCGCCGGTCAAATTCAAACTAAGACCCACACTCGCTTCATGGAGCCACCACGCGAAGCGTCGAGCAACCTCGCACCTGCTAGTGAACCGCGGCCTCCCCCGTGAAGCGCGAGTGCATGGGGCGCTTCGCGTGGTGGTTATCTAGTTGGTGTGTGGATCTTAGTTTGAATTTGACCAGCGGACCAGCGGACCAGCAGACCAGCGGAGCGGAACGGCCCACCTGTGTTGAGTACGCCTTAAGATCTACCTTGAGCCATCGCTAGCGCCAGCGCGCAAGCCGGTGGGCCGCCTCGAGATGGCCGAGCGCTTCGGCGACCTCCCACAGGCGCACCGCCGCCGGGATGTTCAGGGGCACGACCGATCCAGCCTCACACCAGCATGCGACGTCGTAATACGCCTGCGCGATCTGTCGATCACTGACCCGTTCGGAGGCTTCCAACATCTCGGTGGCTTCAATCGCCTGCTCGATCCCGGCGTCGAGGGCCAGGATCATCCACTTGTACGCCTCGTAGTACTCGCGTGCGTCGACGAGCAGCCAACCGAGATCGAGCTGCGCTTTCGCGTGCCCCGCGGCTGCGCCCTTGCGGGCATCGTCGATCTTTCGCACGGGCAAGACCTCAGTCGTCGAACGTAATCTCGTTAGGGCTGATACCGGCGACGGAGTCGTCTTGAACCACCTTGACCGCGCCGACGCCAAACCACTCGCGCAGCGACAGCTTCGACCAACCGTCGGAGGGACGCGCTGGCTTGTAGGGGTTCGGCGGAAGATTCGGACGCAATGGCCGCTCCGGCCTCGGTGGACGGGCCGGACGTGCGGGGCGGTACGGGGAGACGTCGCCGACGATCGCCACATCCGGTGTCCACAGCACGATGCGCCCGCTCGAATCCATCATCAGCCCCCCGCGGGCCGGTCCGAGCCACGCGGTGTCATGACCCGCCGAGAAGGCGTGCCCGTCGTAGATGAACGCGATCCAGCGTAGCTCCACGTCAAAGACGCAGTCCCCGATCCACCAGGCCCGAAGAACGGTGGTCTGATCGTATAACGGCATGGGGGGTGCGGACACGTGCGGCTCCTGGGCGGCGATGGCGTGTCCCATAAGCCTGCGCCGATTCGCCCGCGATCGCAAGCGCTAGCGGCGACCTAACCGCCCGGAAAGTCGGTCCAGTCTTCAGTCCACGGGTCGACGTTCGGAGGGAACGCGCCGTGGTACACGCCGGTCTGCTCGAAGTCGGCCGGCGGACGCGCAATGTCGCTGACCGCCGCACCCGACGGCGTCCATCCCGGTGCCGTCAGGTCGTAGGCTTTCGCGATGCCGGGGTCGATGCCAAACTTGTTGTTGAGCCCCGGGGCGACGAAGTACTCGTCTTCGGCGAATCCACCGTCGTCATCGCCCACACCGTCCGCGTCGACCTCACCCTCGGACCCTGCGACCGGAAAGTAGTCGGTGCCGGACGGCCCGATATCGAAGAACATCGTGTCGCGCACGATGACCTCGTCCTGCATCGCCCGCGCTCCAGCCTCGACACCAAACACGTCCACGGCATCCACGTTGCTACCCATGATGATCCCGTGGGTGAAGAATCCCGCGCCGCCCGCTTTGACGGTGATGCCGCGCGCGACACCCATCTCCCCGGGGCCGATAATCGTGAAGTTCGAGATCCGGAAGTCCGTCAGCGGAGCAAGCGTCGGGTCCTCGCCCAGATTATCGATCTCAATCGCATTGTCCCCGGCGAGGTCTTGTTGGATCGCCACGTACTGCGCCCGCCCCTGCCAACCCAGATCGATGTCGATCGCGTCGTCTTGCGCACGGGTCACCAGCACGTATTGCAGATTGACGGTCCCGCCAAAGATCTCGATGCCGTCATCGGCGCCGTAGTGCACGTGCACATGGTCAATGATCGTCTTCGACCCGCATCCGGCCAGGGACAAGCCATTCAGCGCTTCCTCGCCCTCGACCCGTCCACCGCCAAACTCGATGCGCACGTAGCGCAGCGTACCGCAGTTCCACGTCTTGTCCGGCCCGCCGAACTTGGCTTCCGCCTCGTTGGTAATCAGCCGCAACGTCGCGTTCGGACGATTGACCGGCGCCTTACCCAGCATCGCCAAGCCGCCCCAGTCGCCGGTCTGGCGCTGACCGACCGGTTTGGAGCTCGTGAAGACAATCGGGGCCGCGCGCGTGCCGGCCGCGTTGATCACGCCGCCTTCACGCGCCACGAGTGCCGCACCGCGGTTCCCCAAAACCGTCGTGCCTTTCTCGATCGTGAGTGTCACCGAGGGCAACACGGTCACGAGCGAGTCCAGGACCCAGATCTTGTCGCTCGTCCACGTCGTGTTTCGCGACACATTGGCGTTGACGATCACCCGCGGGGGGCCGGTACCGACCTCGCAAAAACCCTCGTTGCAGACGAAGCCGCTCTCGCAATCGACCGAGATGCGACACTCCTTGTCGAAGTCGAGAACGACGGAACAACTCCATGACATCGCGGCGACGGCGCCGACGATCCACGGTCGAAAACTATGAAAACAACGAGGAATCATGGTGAGAGAGTAATGCGAGTCATGAGGCTTGGCCAGTTCGTCGAGGCTCGGACGGCTCGGCGATACTGAGCCGCGTCACCAGCAAGAGGAGCAACAGCAGCCCCATCATCAGCGCAGCGCCAAACTGCCACGGCCGTATGAGTACCTTGATCGGCATCAGTAGACCAGGGATTGCGACGCGCTCCCTCAGATGTTCCGCGAGTTCGTCCCGCGTCACGCTCGCCGGATCGCCGTGCAGAGCGGCCGCCTGCTCGACGTCAAACAGCGGGCCGAGGTCCGCACCAGACATTCCGTCCACGTCACTCGGCGCGACCGCGAACTCCATCATCATCTTCGACGCCGTCTGGATCCCCTTGAAGTCATCCCCCAGAACCGGCGTGAGTTTGGCGAAGTCTTCCTGGGCGTTCGCGGCCATCTGGCTGAGCTTCACGCCGCTGAGGTCCTTCATTCGTTCGTTGAGGCGGGCCGTCTCGAGCCGCCCATTCCCCTGGGCGAAATTCCGGACCTCGCTCAGGGTCTCCAACCCGCCGACGGCGCCCAGCCGCCCTTCCTTCAGCATCTGCGGGTCCGCGTAGTAGACTGCCGCGTACAGGTACACACTCTGCTCCGACAGCGCCGGCACGGTGGTTCTACCGAACTCACTTTCGCGCAGCGCCGTCTCCGAGCCGCGGATGAATCCCTCTCCACCCCCAATCACGAATCCGGCCCCCGGCAGCGTCAGCAGACAGAGGATCCAGATCGCGCGCCAGGTGCCCAGCCACTTGCCTTTGACCTCGCCGAACGCGGCGTTCGTGCCGATCTTGAACACCAACACCGCGAACACCGACAACGTGGCGCCGAACAGGCCGAGGATGAGAGTCTGTGTCGCGATCGTCTCGAATGCGCCTTCGAGAAACCGCATCACCCACGCCTGAATCTCGTCGCTCACTCGACCTCCATCCCGTAGTCGCGAACGATCGTCGCGAAGTCCTGGGGCGCGGGTGCCTCCAACTCGAGGCGCTGCCCCGTCATCGGGTGAGGCAGCGATAGCGCCCGTGCGTGCAACATCATTCGGCGAGCAGGGACGCCACCATACAACACATCGCCCACAATCGGCGCGGCTAAACTCGCCAGGTGCACGCGGATTTGGTGCGTGCGGCCGGTGCGCGGGCAGGCCTGCACCAGCGCGCCGTCGGGTGATCGCGCGAGGACCTCGAACATCGTCGAGGCCGCATCTCCGCCGCTGTGGACGATGCACATCTGCCGGGAGTTGTGGCGGTCCCGTGCCAGATGATTCTTCACGTGCACGCTATCCGGCAGATCGGGACGAGCGACCAGAGCCAGGTAGGTCTTCAAAGCGAGGCGGCGAGAAAACGCGTCGGCAAGCCCCTTGTTCGCCGCACGGTCGGTGGCGAACACCAGCACCCCGCTCGTCTCGACGTCCAGTCGATGGTGCACGCCGATGTACGCGTCGGCGCCCAGGTAGCGCTGGACCGCGGCTTGGGCGTGATCACGCGCGGGGTCGTGGGTCTGGTGGGTAGGCAGCCCCGTCGGTTTGGCGATCGCGAGCATCACATCGTCGCGATAAATCACGCAGGATGTGATGTCGATCAACTTAGTGACCGCGGTCACCGAGAGTTCACCGACCTGCGCCTGCACCTTGTCGGCCGCGGCGACGCGGTGTGAGGCTCGCCGCACGACGCTCCCGTTGAGGCGGACGCTGCCCGCTTCGACCAGGGCCTTGGCCTGCCCGTTGGACATCGAGATGCCATCCGCGCGCGCCGCGCGACAAACGGCTCGGTCGAGCCGTTCGCCCACCAGCACGGCCCCGACGACGAAGTCGATCGTTTCAACCACGTTTCTTCGTTGTCACTGGTCCGCCGGGCTCCGATACTTGGGACATGTCAACCGATCCACACCGTTTTTTCAAGGCCACAGGCCGGCTCGCGGCACTCGGCATCGTCCAGCTTTGCGCCGCCTGCGCGCCAGGCACGTCCACGATCGTGGCGCCCGATGGCGGCGAGCCCGGGCCCGATGGCGCGATCACCCGCGACGCCACGAACCCGCCGGGCCACGACATGGCGAACGCGACCCCGGACGCCGCGACACCCGCAGACATGGCGAATGTCACGCCCGATCAAGGTCCGCCGGACCCCGATCTCGGCCCGATGCCGTCGCGGGTGTGGACGGCGGAGACCGACGGCACGATCGCGTGGTGGACGTTTGATCCCACTGGCCCTTCGCTCGTACGTGACGGACAGATCGAGCGCGGCGGCACCCTGAACTTCCTCGCCTTTTCTGCCGATCGGTCCAAGCTGTACGCGATCAACGGGAACCGCGTCGAGGCGTTCGACATCACGACCTTGCCCCCGTCGTTTCTCGGTGACGCCGACGCCGGCGTCGCCGGCAACGGCACCCACCTCGCGGTGGACGCGACGACGAGTCACGTGTTCGTCGCCTGGTACGGCGGTGATGCCGTGAGCATGCTGCCGCTGGGGGCCGACGGGGCACCGTCCGACGCGACGCTGGTGCTCGGTGGAGCCGCCGACGCCACGTTTTGTCGCCGCGCCCATCAGGTTCGGTTTCACCCGAACAACGACTTTGTCTACGTGCCGTGCCTCGCCAGTGATCACGTCGTCGGCCTGTCCTATGACGCAGCGACCGGCGACGTCGCCTCGATCGGCGAGTTTGCGACCGGCGCCGGTGCGGGACCGCGGCATATGGACTTTCATCCCACGCTCAACCAGGCCTACGTGATCGGCGAACAAGACGACTCGATCACGCGGTTCGAGGTCAACAGCGGGACCGGCGCGCTCACGCTGCTCGACGAGGTGTCGACGCTCCCCAACGCCGGCGACGCGATCGGGCCGGCGTCGGACATTCACGTCTCGCCGAACGGCGCATGGGTGGTGGGGATCAACCGCAACCCGCGCAACGAGGTCGTCAGTTTTGCCGCAGGCGCGGACGGCTCGCTCAGCGCCCCCAAGTGGACGTCGACCGGCGGTGAGCACGCCCGCACCTTCGCGTTTTCTCCCCGCGGTGGACACCTGCTCGTCGGCAACAGTAACTCGCAGGATCTCACCGTCTTCACGTTCGACAACGGCACCGCCACCCTCAACGACACGATCGGTGGGTTTGATGCGCGCCTCTTCTTCGTGGGCTTTCAATGATCCGCGGCGTTCCGCTTGCCGTGCTGGTGCTGGTGCTGACGGGCTGCCCGGCCCCGGCCGAACCTCCTGCCGTGCCACCGACGCCGGCGGTGACCGCCGTCGCACCGCCGCCCACAACCCATCGCGAGATCGCCCTCGTCGGGCCGCCACAACACCTCCTCCCGTGGCCCGACGCCGCGCCGACGCTTGCGAACTACATCCGCGAGAAGGGCGAGGCGCGACGCGACCCCAAACATGCGCTCGTCCAGCCCTACGGCGATGAGATCGCGCAGCATCTGAAGAGCGCCCCGCCGCTGCCGCCACCGCTGCAGGCGACGCCCGGGGCGGCGTACGTCATCGAAGACGGAACCGTGTACCGGATTCAAGACCGTTGTCCGCCGGCGAAGCCCGAGTGTCACTCGGGCACGTTCTACGCGCTCGAACCGTGGCCGATTCCCGTAATCGATTGGCCGGAGTTCGCCGAAGCCCTCCCGACGGCCGAGGCCCCCACGCCGATCGACCCCGACCTCTACACGCAGTACCGGCCGTTCTACGATCGCTTGCGAACGCAGAGCGCGACGATCGCGGACGGCCAGTTGCTATTCGTGACGCTGCGCGAAGTGATGCGCTAGCTAGCTAGAGCCCGTCCCGAAACTTGATAGGGCTTTTATTTCAACGCGTTAAATAGCATCGAGGGCGACATTCGTCTTGGTTTTTGGTAGGATTTTGGTGCGAGCCAAACCCTCCCGACCATGCGAAGCGCCCTCGAT
>JBFIHF010000122.1:0-16179 GCA_041601915.1 Bradymonadaceae bacterium | reverse complement strand
ACGGCACGTCGTTTCGCGGTATCGCGACGGCAATGATCGCGAGTGCACCGACGACCAGCGCAAGCCCCCCGATGAACAGTGCGCGAGTGGACGGTCCATCCGAGCTCGCGACGACGGGAGTTGGCGATGCCGCAGGCACTGGTGATGGGACGGACGGTCCGGGGTCGAAGCATTGATCGAACGCATCGACCACGTCTCGCATCGAACGAAATCGCGCCTCGGGTGCTTTCTGAAGCAGACGTACAACGATCGCAGCCAACGGCGCCAACACCGCGGGGCCCAGCGGGGGCACCGGCTCGAGGAGATGGGCCATGCCCAGCGCCATCGCCGTGTCTCCGGAGTAGGGATGCCGGCCAGTCAACAACTCGAACAGGATCACCCCCAGGCAGTACTGGTCGGTGGCGGGCCCGATGTCGCGTCGCCCGCGCATCTGCTCGGGGCTCATGAACCCCGGCGTGCCGATCAGCTCCCCGGTCTTGGTGATATCGAGACTCTCGACGCCGGTTATCTTTGCGAGCCCAAAGTCGAGGACTTTGACGATGGGCCGTGCGCCGGGCGGCTCGACGATGAACACGTTCGCCGGCTTGAGGTCGCGGTGGATGACGCCCTGACCATGGGCGTAGATCAACGCGTCACCGATTTGACGCGCTATGAACACCGCTTCGGCGGGCGTTCGGCCCCCTTTGCCCCACTGCGTCAGCGTGCGCCCCTCCAGATACTCCGTCACGAGGTAGTGCGGGCCATCCGGGACGCGACCGTGCCCCAGTAGCGTCACGCAGTGAGGATGGCTCAGGTCAGCGAGGACCCGTGCCTCCAGCTTGAAGCGTCGCTCGCCGTCGCGGTCCACCGCCGCGTGCAGAAACTTCATCGCGACATCGCCGCCGTTGACGACCGATGTCGCGCGCCACACCGCACCGAACCCGCCGCTGCCCAGGAGGTGTTCGAGTCGGTACCCCTCCACCACGGTCCCGCGCTGCAAGTCGATCGACATGCCCGACAATAAGACGGCACGGCGCCACGAACAACCCGTGAAGCTCCGCATGGTGACCGACGGTTAGTTGCTCGCGGCCGGAAGTTGCTCGGCAAAGAACTCCCAGATCACATCCTGATACGGGAACTTCGGTGCCGGTTTACCCGCGCACTCGTGTTTTCGCTCGCGCCCCCAGTCGGGCCAGACCCCACCCTCAACGCGGCAGCTCACGAACGGCGTCTCGCAGCGCCAGGTGATGCACTCCCCGTGGGGCTTCGATCGCCACGTCGTTTTGGGGCCGCGGCAGTTGTTGGCCTGCCTCCAGTACGCTTCGTGTGCCTCGATCGACACGAGCTGCACATCGTTCCGGTCACCGCAGCGGTATCCACCGTCGATGGGTGCAATCGGCGTCCCCATGGGCACCACGTTCAGATATGGGACTGGAAACGGTTCCGTGCCGCACGTGAACTGTTTGCCAACGCGGTCGCGGTGGCTGGTTACCGCGATCGCGCTGATGCGGTCTCGCCGGTCCCTGCACGCCATCGTGTGTGCGGCGTCTCCGCCGTACTCGGCCGCGAGGATGAAGACGGGCAAGTCATGATCGCTCGCGACGCGCTCGATCTCCTCCCACGCCTCCATGGCATCGGAGGGTTCCCAACTGCCGCCCGCGCCACCGACGTCCGAACTCGGAACGACCAAGATGAGCCGCTCGCGGTCGGCCCGTTCGAGAATCCTGAGATGACCGAGGAACTCTGATTGGCTCGCATTGCTACCCGGTATGAGTACCCCGACAACCGCCTGGTAGTCCTCCGGGTCGCCGGGCGGGTAGTGGCGATAGGCTGTTCCGAACAATTTGCCCCATCCCTTTGCGCCTGCACCGAGGTCCGCTCCGAGGTCGCTATCTCCGCGGTCCTCCGTCAGGTCCGGTTGCTCGTAAGCGACCGGGTCCGGCTCGTGGTCGGGATGGGGCCCCTTCAGGAGGTCGGCCCGAGCTTCGCTGGACGGGGGTACTGCGGCGCGGGACGGCACGTCGTTTCGCGGTATCGCGACGGCAACGATCGCGAGTGCACCGACGACCAGCGCAAGCCCCCCCGTGAATAGCGCGCGAGTGGACGGTCCATCCGAACTCGCCACAACGGGAGGCGGCGATGCTGCGGGCGCGGCTGCTCTGACGACGGGGCCCGGATCGAAGCATTGGTCGAAGGCGTCGACCACGTCTCGCATCGAACGAAATCGCGCCTCCGGTGCTTTCTGTAGCAGGCGCAGGACGATCACAGCCAACGCCGGTGGCACATGAGGACCCAGCGGCGGCACCGGCTCCAGCAGGTGGGCCATACCGAGCGCGAGCGCTGTGTCGCCCGCGAAGGGATGCTTGGCTGTCAAAAGCTCGAACAGGATCACGCCCAGGCAGTACTGGTCGGTCGCGGGCCCAATGTCGCGTCACCCGCGCATCTGCTCGGGGCTCATGAACCCCGGTGTGCCGATCATCTCGCCGGTCTTGGTGATATCGAGGCTCTCCACGCCCGTCATCTTCGCGAGCCCGAAGTCGAGCACCTTGACGATCGGCGGCGCGCCGGGCGGCTCGACGATGAACACGTTCGCCGGTTTGAGGTCGCGGTGCACGACATTGTGGCGATGCGCGTAGATCAACGCTTCGCCAATCTGTCGCGCGATAAACACGGCCTCGGCCGGCGTGCGGTCGCCCTTGGCCCACTTCGTTAGCGTTCGCCCCTCGAGGTACTCGGTGACGAGGTAGTGTGGGCCGTCGGGCACACGCCCGTGGGCCAGTAATGTCACGCAGTTGGGGTGGCTCAACCCATCGAGGATGCGCGCTTCGAGTTTGAAGCGTCGCTCGCCGTCGCGGTCGACCGATGCATGCAGGAACTTGATCGCGACGTCGCGCCCGTCGACGAGCGAGGTCGCCCGCCACACCGCACCGAACCCACCTTGGCCAAGGAGGTGTTCCAGTCGGTACCCCTCGACCACGGTTCCGTGCTGCAGCTCGATCGCCATTCCGGAGAGTAAGACGGCACCCCGTCGCGGACAACCCGCGCGCTTTGGGGTCAGCGCGTCAGTGAGAACTCCCCATTCGTGAGTTCGAGCGTCGTCGCGCCGTCTGTCGCCGAAGCGCTGAACGTCCCGACGACCTTGTCGCCCGCGCCAGCCCCACCCTGGGTGATTTCGATGGCGCAGGTGTCGGTGGCCACCCAGTTGTTGATGAGCTGGCCGTCGAGCTTGCTGTACGTCACGGTCACGTCGTCGGCCGCACAGCTGTAGCTCGCAGGGTCGGTGTTGGGGATGCTGATCCGGTAGATCAAGATCGAGGCGCCGCCGCTCTCCGCGGTCGTCTTGCGCAACTGAACCGTCGCACCCATGGGTTCCACCCCGCCTTCCGGGGCGTCGGCGAGCACGGTGACGCCGTCGACGTCCGCGACGATGTAGTCGACGTCCCCGGTGGTGTTCGTGGTTCCCGAGGTGGTGCCGCTGTTCGTTTCACTCGTCGTGTTGTTCGTGGCACCGGTCGTGTTGTTTGTCGCACCGGTCGTGTTGTTCGTCGCCGTCGTGCCGTTGTTCGATGGTGGGGTGCTTTCTCCACCACATCCTACAGCGATGGCGACGAGGAGGAGGAGGAGTACTGAGTGGGGGCGCATAGCTGACATCCGTGTGATCTGGGCGAACTTCGATCCGCGATGATAGCGTATTGTCATGACAGAGCCGACTTCCAACGACCTCCTCGCCCTCGCCCGTGACGAAGCCGACGCGTCCGTGCGTGCCGCGCTGCTCGTCCGAGCCGAGCAGGCGGCGCTTGCAGCGACCACGATGGGCGCCCAGGACCTGCTGAGCGTGGCGAGCGTGCACGCGGAGGACGGCCGCGCCGATGATGCGCGCCGCTGCATCGAGTCGGCACTGTTTCGGGCCGACGGCGAGATCTGGGTCTATCGGAACGCCGCGGCGCTGCTGCGTCAGATCGGCGACGAGGAGCGCGGCAGGCAGGCGTTGGAGATGTGTGAGGCGGCGTTCGTCTTGCGTGAGACCTTCGGCTACGAGTGGCGGCTCCTCGCTCAAGGATGGGCCGAGGACTTTGGCGACGACGAAGCGATTGTGCGCTGTCTGGCGAGGGCGACGGTCGGAGCCCGCTCCGTGGACGACCACTGCTCGGTCGCCGACGGCTTGTTCAACCTCGTGGGGGACCGCGACGGGGCCGCCGAAGCGATGCGTTCTGCCGAAGCGGCGGCACTCGACGGCGACGCCCACGCGTGGTGGACGATTGCGAACACCTACGCGTCGTTGGGCGACGCGACGGGCACTCGCCGATGCCTCGAACGCGGGGGGCGGGCCGCGCAGACCCTCGATGCGCACCTCGTGATGGCCGCTGCGTGGGACAGCCACTTCGCTGGCGCGGCCGAGGTGATCCGCTGCCTGGAGGCCGCACGGGCCGAGGCCAAGTCGGCGGCAGACTGGTTGGCCGTCGCCGAGGCCTGCGCCGACTTTGCCGCGGGGGCTTCTGCGATTCGCGCGTGTCTCGATCGGGCGCTCAGCGTGGCCGAGGACGACGTGGACAAGCGTCGGATCGCCGCCGGACTCCGGAACTGGCTCGGTGACCGCGCGGCCGCGGACCGCGTCGCGCCGGTCGGTGTGGCCCCGGCGCAGGTCGCGAAGACGCGGGTTCCACTGGCCGGGTGGACGCCGGACGCCGCGGCGCTGCTCGACTATCTGCGCCCAAAGGTGACCCCGGAAATCTTGGCCAGCATCGCGCAGGCCGACTACGGCCAAGGGGTCGAGAAGAACCTCACGGTACTCCGGGACATCGTGGAAACCGGACTCGTGCCGCACCCCCTCAACTGGTGCCCGCTCGAAGTTCTGCAGCTCACGCGGTGGGCCGAGGGCGTGAGGGTGAATCACGTCGAACGCGCGTTTGCGTGCACGCTGCTCTGCATTGAGGCCACCAACATCGACACCGACGCCTCGGAAGCGGACATCGCGATCCTCATCGACAGCTGCGTCGCGCTGGGCCCCGATGCGCTGGGTCCGCTCGTCGGTCTGCTCGTCGCCGTCGTCGAAGGCACGACGTGGGAGGAAGAGCCCGACGAGCCATGGATCGCGGCGGTGTTCGGGCTGTTGCTCGCCGCGGGCGCCGCGGATCGCAGCGATCCGCGGCTCGGTGAGCTCGCGGAGCTCGTCGTCGCATCTGAGCTGCTTCCGGAGCTGCTCACCGACGGAATGCGCGCCGCGTTCTGGCGTCGACTGGCCGACCACATCGTCGCGGACCTCGTCGATGCGCAGCCCGACAGCGAGTCACTGGCCGAACTGCTCGACACGCTCTACATGATCTGATTACTAGCCGGGTCGGCCGTAAGTGTGCGACAGAGATCGGCGCGACAGGACACCGACGCATGCCCACGATCATCGACACGTTCCGGAGTAGCCGCCGAGCCCAGCTGGCGCTCGCCGTGGGGTTGCTCACCGCCGTCGCTCTGGCGTGGTTTGCCAGCCAACGATGGGCGACGTCGGAGGTGATTCGTCGCGTCACCGCTGCCGGCGCGCAGGTCGCGCGTGCAGACGTCAGTGTCAGCGTCCGCGGCTCGGCGGTGCTGCGGAACGTCACATGGTCCGCGGGCCCGGCGTCCGCCACGATCGAGTCGGTCGAAGTTGATGTCGCGCTGAGTTCGCTGTTGTCGACGCCCCGCGTGGAGCGGATCGCCGTGGCGGGCGTCAAAGTCGTCCGTCGCGTGGATCGGGCGACGCCCAGCGCGGACGCCTCGCCCACGGACGCTCCGGCTAGCGCCGTTGAACGCCTGCTTGAGCGCCTGGGCGGTACGCCACCCGAAGTGGTGCTCGAGCGTGTCGATGTCAGCGCCGCGCTGGATTCGACGCGCACGATCAAGCTCGTGATCGACCACGGTCTGGGCCGCGTCGACGGCCAACAGTGGCGATTGACCGCGCCGGCTCGGCTCGAAGTGACCGGGATCGAGCGGATCAAGCTCCCGCCCGACGCCACCGTGATGGCGACGATGAATCTCGTTGGCGACACGTGGTCCCTCGAAGCCGCGGGGCTCCGGTTTACCGAGCGCGCTCAGCTCGCCGGTCCCGACGAACTCGCGATCTCGATCGGTGCCGTCGCCGTGACCGGCAACGGCGCAGCACAGCTGAGTGACATCGTGGCGACCGTCGACTCGCCATTTCTCGTGGGCCCCGTGAAGTTCGCCAGCGTCGAAGCCGGGCCCCTGCGTGCCATCGCCGCACGAGACCTCGCGAAGATCGAGTTCATTCGTGTATCCGGTGCTGACGTCACACTGCAGCCGCCAAAGGACGTCGGCGGTGGGAACGTGAAGGTACCCAGTAACTGGAACGACCGGCTCGCAACGCTGTTGGGGCGGGCCTTCGCGGGCGCCGACGAGGCGCTCGCCGTCGCTCAGAACCTCGGGGCAACAAAGCTCACCGTGACGGACTCGACGGTGAAGGTCCCGCGGATCGACTCCACCTTCGCGGTCCGCGAGGGGAGCCTCCACAACGGCGCCGAGGGACCAGTCGGGCGGGTGGCGTTTGGATGGACCCGCGGCGACAGCGCCCTGGGCGGGCTCGAACTCGCGTACGCGCCCAGCCGGAAGCGCCTCGACGTCGTCACCACCGACCTGAAGCTTGCTGCAGTCAATGCGCTCGTGCCGCTGAAGCTGGGCGGCACCGTGAACGCGAAGGTCGCCGTCACGCAAGCCACCGACGAAGCCGGCACACCGAGCTATCCCGTCGAGGGGCGCGCCGAACTGAAGGACCTCCGGTTCGAGAAGCCGGTGCTCGCGGTGAAGCCGATCGAGGCTCCCTCGGTCGACATCGACTTCGCCGTGAACTACGCGCCACGAACCCTTCGTCCGGGTGGCGGCTCACGCACGGACGGCGTGTTCACGACGTCGAAGGCCACCTTTCGCGTGGGCAAGGCGCAGTTCGATGTGCGACCGGAGGTCCTCGGACTCCAGGCACTGCCCGATGCGCTCCCGGAACGCGTCAGCGTGGAGATCGACGTGGAAGCCACGCCGGTCCAAGACCTGTTCGATGCCGTGCCGTCTGCGATTCTGGGGAAGCTGAAGGGGGCCGAGTTCAGCGGGACGCTGGCCCTGCACGGCCGCGTCGACGTTCCGCTCCAAGCGCCGGAGCGCATGAAGTGGGAACTCGAGCCCGAGCTCGCCGACTTTCGCATCGTGTCGCTGCCCAACGAGGTCGACGTGCGACGCCTGATGACCTCGGCGAGCTTCACGCTGCAAGACGAGAAGCTCGGCCACAAGCGCACTGTGTTTCTGTCCGCGCCGCGGGCACCCAACAACCCACTGGGCTCCGATGCCAGTAGCAACTGGACGAGCGGCGGCGACGACGGCTGCGGCTCCTATGTCTACGTGCCGCTGGACCAGATCTCACCCCACCTCGCCAGCGGTGTGTTCAGCACCGAAGACCGCGGGTTTCTGTGGCACGACGGTTTCAACGTTCACGCGTTGCGCGAGTCGTTGGCCGCAAACCTCGAGGAGGGCCGCATCGTGCGCGGTGGCTCGACGATCACGATGCAGCTCATCAAGAACTTGTTCCTGGACCGCAGCAAGACCATCTCGCGCAAACTTCGCGAAGTGTTTCTCGTCTGGCTCACCGAGACGGTGGTCGACGTGCCGAAGCCACGCCTACTGGAGGTGTACTTCAACGTCATCGAGTACGGCCCGCGCATCCTCGGCATCTGGCACGCCGCGACCTATTTCTTTGGCAAACACCCGCGCGACCTGACGGTCGGCGAAGTGGCGTGGTTCATCACGACGCTGACGGGCCCCAAGATCTACCATCATCAGTTCCTCAAAGGGCAGATCAGCGAGGCCGTCTGGGGGCGAATGCGCGCGCGGATCCGCATGCTCTACCACAACGATTACATCACGGAGCTCGACCTCGTGGAGGCGACGGCACGTCCGCCTACATTCCGCCCGGCATCGAGCCGGTGCGCGCCGTACACGGGAGGTCCGCCCGCGCCGAACCCCGACGCCGAGGTGCTCGCGACGGAGTTGTTGCGGCTGCGTCGAGGCGGCATGTCGCGCGAAGAGGTGACGAAGCGGCTCGACGATATCGTCTGGCGGATTCGAGTCCTCGCGGCCCCACATCCCCCACGGTCGTTGGTCGACTGGGGGGCGCTGCCGCTCGCGCGCGACAAGTATTCGTGGTGGTCCAAGCGCTGAGCGGCGATCGCTAGCTATCGCTCATAGGTAGGATCTTAAGGCGCACTCAACACAAGTGGGCCGCTCCGCCGGTCCGCTGGTCCGCTGGTCCGCTGGTCCGCGGGTCCGCTGGTCTGCTGGTCTGCTGGTCGCCGGTCAAACTCAAACTAAGACCCACACTCGGTCCATGGAGCCACCACGCGAAGCGTCGAGCAACCTCGAGCCTGCTGGTGAGCCGCGGCCTCCCGTGAAGCGCGAGTGCTTCGGGCGCTTCGCGTGGTGGTTCTCAAGTTGGTGTGTGGGCCTTAGTTTGAAATTGACCAGCAGACCAGCAGACCAGCGGACCAGCAGACCGGCGGACCGGCGGACCGCCGCACCAGCGGACCAGCGGACCAGCGGACCAGCGGATTCTTTGGCACCTTAAGTGATCACCAATGAGCTATCGCTAGACGAACATCATGATCTTGTTGGCGACGTCCTTCATCTCCATGACGATCCGGCCGTTGATCTTTTCGATGCCGTTCATCGTCGGCTGCTCGTTGAGTCCCCGATGGATGAGGCACGGCGTGCAGACGCTGATCGAGCCGCCGGCCTCCAGAAACATGCGCATCCGCGCCGCGAGGTCGTGCGTTTCGAACGGCACGCCGATCTCGAAGCCGTCCGCGACCCCGGCGATCGCGAGGCGCGCGGCTTCGAACATCAAGACGACTTCGACGCGCTTGGTCTTGTTCTCGACTTCGATGTTGGCGAGCACGAACGGAATCGTGGCCTTCTCGCCGTTGTCCCGTCCGTAGCCTGCGATAATCAGTGTGTCGATTGCGGTGGCCATCTCTTCGCTCCGATGTGTGGTTCTTCGCAGCGTCGCACAATCGAAGGCGGACACAATACGGGGCGATCAACCCGGCATCAGAAGCGCGTCTGCCATCGCAGGCGCGGCATTCCGTCGGCGCCGAACTTGACGTAGAGGCTCGACGGTCGTCCGACGACCCGGACATCCAACAACACGAGCCCGCTGCGTACCGCGCGGACCATGGCCCCGCCGGTTCGACGCAACAGAAGGGCCCGGGTCGAGACGGCGGAGAACACCGTGTCGAGGTCCGTCGCAGCGAACAGCTCGACGCGCGGCTCGTGCGCCGGGGGCGCCTGCGCAAACGCGGGCGACCACGCGATCGTTGCCAGCACCACGAAGGTCGCGACACCGCACCAAAGCGGGCGCGGAGATGGTCGAGGAGCGTTCAAAGGTCGGGGCATGCGCCTCTGCTACGCAAGGACTGGTCCAACGCGATGAGTGGGCGTGAGCTCGCATGAACACTGGAGTTCGTGACCACATGGCGGTCGGTTCTGCGTGTTCGCGGCACCGACGCCACAGGCGCCACGGCACCAACTGCGACGCCGGCGCCTCGCCACCGGACGTCGCGCGAGATACGCTGCGCCGTGTCCAGTGGAGGGTCCATGAACAAGAATCCCGTCGTCGACGAATGGTTCAGCGCGTACGACAACCCCCAGAAGGAAGGCGTGATGCGGGTGCGCGAGATCATCCTCGCCACCGATGCTCGCATCACCGAGAGCATCAAGTGGAAGGCACCGACGTTCGAATTCGAGGGCAACATCGCGAGCTTCTATCCGAAGTCGAAGCGCCACGTGAGCCTCATGTTCCACCAGGGCGCGCGCATTCCCGGCGATCACGCCCTGCTCGCGGGCGACGGCGACACCTCCCGCTCCGCGAAGTTCGCCGATCTCGCCGACGTCGAGGCCAAGCGCGGCCAGCTCGAGGCCGTGATCCGGGCTTGGATGGACTGGAAGTCGGCATGAGCTCACGCGGCGACGAACCCCGACCGCCCGACGAATACGAAGCCGAGTTCATGGGGCGCGGCGAGGAGATCGTCCATCGCGAGAAGCTCTCGTACCCCCGGTGGTTCCAAGCGTTTCTCGCTGTCGCGGTCGCGATGGGACTCGGGTTGGGCGCGTGGGGCAGCTTTCAGGCCGGCGACATGGCCGCGCTCGCCCTGATGGCGGGGATGATGCCGGTCATGGCGTTCTTCATCATGATGGCGTCGACGCTCCGGGTCACCGTGACCCGTGACCACGTCAACGTGCAGTACGGCCCCATCGGTCCGCGAATCCCGATCGACAAGATCGAGCACTGCGAGGCCGAAGACTACGCGGTCTGGAAGTACGGAGGCTACGGAATCCGCTACTCCCTCATCGAGGGCGCGTGGTGCTACAACATGGTCGGCGACAAAGGGAAGGCGGTGCGCGTGCACTACCGCACCGCGTCCGGGGCCCTGAAGAAAGTGCTGATCGCCTCGCCTCGCCACCACGCTCTCGCCGACGCGATCAATCGCGCGCGTGCGGGGAAGGGCCACGACGTCGGTGTCGAACTGGCGGACGACGCCGAGGACGTGATCTTTGTCGACGAGACGAGCCGCGACGAAGCGACCGTCGACGACGAAGTCAGTATCGGCGCCTCCAGCGACCGCGCGTAGCCCGCGAGCCGCGGACGGAAATCTGCGGCGCGCAACCGCGCAAACCGCGAGAATCTGAACTCCACCAGCGGAGTAGCTCTACCCCGCTGGCCCGCACAGTCAGACGCTGCGCGGCGGTCCGAGATCGACGAATCGCTCGTGGTCACGGCGCGCGGATTGCAATTCCGGGGTGCATGTCCAATCGAACTGAAATGGAGGCCGCCGTGAAAACTGTCCAATGCCTGATGCTCGTTCTCATCTCTGTCGTCGTGAGCGCCTGTGGTGCTGAACCCGAGTCGACCACCTTTGTGCTGGTCAACGACGGCGAGGCCGACATCTTCCGCAACCAATCGCGCTGGCTGACTCTGCAAGTCGACGGAACGCCGGCGTCCCTGACCGAGCCGGGGTGCATGATGGCGTGCGGCGCAATCTCTCAGCCGATCGCCTGCGCGCTGGCCGCCGAGTATCCCACGGTGGTTCGCATTCAGCCCGGCGGCGAATCCGAGTTGGAGTGGGACGGGACGTACTACGAACTCCCTGAGGGCAAGAACTGCTTCCGCGAGCGGACCCGCACCGCCGAGTTCAGCGCCGAGTTTTGCTACGGCGCTGAGTACGAGACCTTCGGCGAGGAGCCGATGGACCAAGGCGACACGATCGGTGGTGCGACCGTCAAAGCGCCGGTCTGCGAGCAACTCACGTTCGAGCGCGGCGGGACCGTCACCCTCCGAGCCGAGTAGTCGCGGTCGACCTCATCGAGCGCAGACCCTCGCCAACGGTCGTTGACGTTTCAGATCATTTCAGCCGATTCGTCGGTCAAATGCTGCTATGCACGTGGTCAACGAACGGCGAGGGAGGCCACAGATGATGACCGATGAAGCGATGTACGTAGAAGATACACCGATCCAACGCGCCGAGCCGGGCGATGTCTCGGTCGGAGTCCTGATCTCGGACGCCTGGCAGCTGGTGCGCGCCAACCCGCTGGAGACGGTCGGTGGCTTCGTGGCCGTGATGGGCATCATCTACGGGATGCAGTTCGTCTTCACGATTGGGATCTACGCCGCGGTGGCGGTCCTGATGTTCGGGTTCATCGCTCTCGGTGAGGTGATCGGCCAGGACGCGGCCGGCGTGCTCGCCATCATCGGTGGCGGCTTCGGCTACATGACGATGGTCGCGACGATGGTGGTTTTGCAGACCCTCGCGCTGGCGGTGTACCAGATGTTCTGGCTCAAGATCGTGCGCGGCCAGACGGAGTCGATTCGCTTCGGCCAAGTCCTGCGCTATGCCGCGGCGCCGCTCGCGCTCAGCGCGCTGCTCACCACGATCGCGACGATGGTCGGGATGCTGGGGCTGATCATCGGCGCCTACATCGTGATGTTGGGCCTGATGTTCACGCAGACGATCGTCTGGGACCATCGTCTCGGTGCGGTCGACGCGATGAAACGGTCGTGGACGTTGATGGACGGCAACAAGCTGCAGCTGTTCGTGTTGATGCTCGCGGTGACGCTGCTCAACATCGCCGGCGCGATGATGTGCGGAGTCGGCATGTTCGTGACGGCGCCGCTGTCCGTGGGCGTGATCGTCAGCTTTTACGACCGCATCGCGACCCCCGGCAACGCGTACCTGCGGGTCTGATGACTCGAAGCGCCGAGCGCCCCTCGCTCGCCGCGGAGCCGGCCTGCTTGACGCTTCGCGTGGTCGCGCCTTGGAGCCGGTCGCTCCATATTGTCTAGATCTCCGAGAGGGTGCGGACGGTCCAGACCTCGCGCCCCGTCTTGAGCAACTTCTTGTCGATCGCGATCTCGGCGCCTTCCTGTTCGGCGCTCTCTTGAATCTCGGCTTCGTCAGCCGCGGACCCATCGCAGAAACCGATCGGGCGGTCCGACGCTTCGGCCATGATCATGACCTTGAAGGCGCCGCGATCCCACTGGGTTTGGCTCTCGTTGCTGTGGCGTTCAATCGTCATATGGACTCCATCGTGGTCGAGTTATTGCTGTAACACGACCGCATCTGGACGTGTACGATGCCGCCCGAAAAGTAGCATTTTCCTGAGGAAGTCGAGGGAGTATGTGGTTCGAACTGCAGGAAACCCCGCTCGCGTGGGTCGACACCGCGCCGAACAAATTCGTGAACGAGCTCGTGCTCGACGCGACCCCCGACGAAGTGTTCGCGATCTTCGCCGACATCGACCAGTGGCCGAAGTGGTTCAAGGACATCAAGCGCGGCGCGTGGGACGAGGACGGGGAGCGCGGGGTCGGGTCGCGGCGCACCGTGTACCTGCGGGATATCAATGTCCGCGAGACGATCCTGGCGTGGGATCCCGGCAAGCGTTTCGCGTTCTGCGTCACCCACGCGTCGCTTCCGCTGTCTCGCAATGTGGTCGAGGACTTCCGGCTCGAAGCCACCGATGACGGCCGCGCGCGGCTCGTTTGGACCGTCGGATACGACGTGCGAGCGTTTGTCGTCCCGTTCGCGTTCATCATCAAGATGAAGTTCCGGCGGATGTTCAAGCGGGCCCTCGCGAGCCTCGATGCCTACGTGAAAGCGCAATGAACCGCGTTCTGGTCGTACTCGCCGCGCTGATGCTGGTCGGCTGTCCGGACAAGACACCGCCAGGTCTTCCGCCGATCGACGTCGGCGTCGATCTGGGCCGCGACGCCGCGCTAGCCGACGACGGCGACGATGCGCACGACATGGCGACGCCGTCGGAGGTGCTGATCGGCGAGCCCCACTTCGCGCTGCGTTGGGACCCCGGGACGGCGACCTTGAACCTGCGGCGCGACGCCCAGACCCTGTTGTCGTTCGGGCGGGACGGGTTCCAGATCGGAGTCGTCGAGAACCTCGACCCGCGCATCAACTACGACCCTTACGGATTCTTCACGCAGCGAAACCTGCCGCCGGCACCGCCGCTCGACGAATGGCGGACGATCTCGGGCTTCACGGTCACCGCGTCGACCGCGACGCGACTGGTGGCGATGCTCGACTTTGGCGCCGACGTCACCGCCGAACTGATCGTCGACTACGCCGGGGAAGGGCGGTTCGACGCCTCACTGACCCCGGTCAGTGGGACGTCCAAGATCGCGTTCTTCCGCTTGTCGGCTGCGGTCGATCCGACCGAGGCGTTCTACGGGCTCGGCGAGGTGTTCGACGATGTGGACCACCGCGGTCACGCACGTGCGATGCAGCTGGAGGTTCAGCAGGGTGTCGAGAGCTTCAACAACGAGGCCCATGTCCCGATCCCGCTCCTCATCGGCACGACGGGGTGGGGGCTGTTTGTGCACGACTTTCACCCCGGCGTGTTCGACGTCGCCTCGGTGGACGACGACCGCATCAACGCCGTGTTTGCGACGACCACGGAGTCGGCCCAAGGCCTGAAGTTTCACCTGATCGCGGCGGACCACCCGTTGGATGTGACCCGGCATTACTACGACTTGACGGGATACCCGGTGAACCCGGCCCGCTGGGCGCTCGGCCCCTGGATCTGGCGCGACGAGAACGAGGACCAAGCTCAGGTGGTGAGCGATGTCAACATGATCCGCGACCTCGACCTCGCGACGACGGCCTACTGGATTGACCGACCCTACGCCACGGCGGTGAACACGTTCGACTTCAGCCCGGCGATGTTCGATGATGCGCAGGCGATGATCGACACGATGCACGACCTCGGGTTCCGGGTCGCGCTGTGGCATACGCCGTACCTCGACGAGTCCGATCCTGCGACGGCGGCGCTACGAGCCGAGGCGATCGACAACGGCTACTACCCCCCGCGCAACGGCACGCCGCTCAACAATTGGGGCAAGCCGATCGACCTGTCGAATCCCGACGCCTACGCGTGGTGGCAGTCCAACATCCAGCGCTACATCGACATGGGGATCGAAGGCTTCAAGCTGGACTACGGCGAGGATGTCGTCGTCGGACTTGGGCAGCAGCGCAACGTGTGGGAGTTCGCGAACGGCCTCGACGAGCGCACGATGCAGGCGCTGTATCAGCCGTACTACCACGGCGCGTATGCAGAGCTGTTGCCGGCCACCGGCGGGTTCCTGCTCTGTCGCCGCGGCACGATCGGCGATCAGACGCGGGTCAGCATCATCTGGCCCGGCGACCTCGACGCGAACATGGCGCGTCACCTCGATGAGGTTCCGGACGGCAATGGGGGGACGTACAAAGCCGTCGGCGGCTTGCCCGCCGCGATCGTCGCGGCGTTGTCGCTGGGCCCCGCCGGATACCCGCTGTTCGGGTCCGACACCGGCGGCTATCGGCACTCGCCGCCCAATAAGGAGACGTTCGTCCGGTGGTTCCAGATGACGGCGCTGTCGACGGTGATGCAGGTGGGGACGAGCTCCAATGACGTGCCCTGGGAGTTCAACGCGCGAAACGGGTTCGATCAGGAGAGCCTCGATCTCTATCGCCAGTTCGCTCGGCTCCACCTGCGCCTCTTCCCGTACGTCTGGACCTACCTCCAGCGCCTCGCCGACGACGGGCGCCCGATCCAACGCGCGCTGGGGCTCGCGTATCCGGAGCTCGGCGTGCACCCCAATGACGAGTACCTGCTGGGCGACCACCTGTTTGTCGCGCCGGTGGTGGAGCCTGGCGCGACAACCCGCGATCTCACGCTGCCTCCCGGTGACTGGCTGGACTGGTGGACCGGCGAGCGCTTGCAGGGACCCGGCGCAAAGACGGTCGCGGCGCCGCTCAGCACCTTGCCGCTGTACCTGTCGGCGAACGGGTTCGTCCCGCTGCTGCGGCCCACGATCGATGCGATCGCGCCGGTCGTCGACGCCTCCCGCGTCGACTCCTACGCCACCAAAGCGGGCCGCTTGCATGTGCGTGTCGCGCACGGCGCCGTCGGGTCGTTTGAGGTCTTCGACGGCGGAGTTGTGAGCGGCGTGATGGACATTGACTGGGCGCTCACCAGCACGACCGGGGCCGAGCTGAACGAGGGCGTGATGTGGGAGATTCTCGGCGGCACCGTCACCGCGGTCGAACTCGACGGATCGCCGCTGCCGTCCGAGGCAGATCTCGACACTGTGGACCGCGGCTGGCGGGTCGAGGGCGTGCTGACCCATGTTCTCGTACCGCCCGGAACGCACAGCATCACAATCCGGTAGCGGTCCGGACCCCCTCGTTCTCGCACTTCGGTCTCGTTCTCGCTTCTCGCTTCTCGCTTCTCGCTTCCCGTTTCTCGCTTCTCGTTTTCGTTTTCGCCCTATCGAGTTTCCTGCACGGCGAGACAGAATCGGCCGACCGGTCCACCCGGCCGGCCGAGGGGCCCGCGGGCTATTTCGCCAACCGGCGCAGCATCATCCCGACCCGGCGAAGTTTGGCCTGCTGCTCCGCGGTATCGCGCGCGACGAGGTCGAATGCGGCGCACAGCTCCGCGGCGCTTCCGCGATGTTGAGAACGATCGACTGTCCGGCGCGCGTCGCCTGATCGCGCAAGTGTTTGTCGTCCAGCGGATGCGCCGCGAGCCAGCGGACGACGTCGGCGGCGAGCCGGTAGCAGTCGAGGCGTTCGTGCTCGAAGAAGTAGGTCGAATCGGCGTAGCGGTCGGTGGAATCACTCATGT
>JBFIHF010000121.1:0-16213 GCA_041601915.1 Bradymonadaceae bacterium | reverse complement strand
GCGGGAGCCGGCGGTGCCGGGGTCCCGCGGAGCGAATCAGGAGGCCACGAGACGCGGCCCCTGGCCGCGTTTCGTGGCCGAGTAATGAGCGGAGCGGGTCCCGGCACCGCCGAGCGACCGCGTCCGCCAGCCTGCGAAGCTTCGGAAGCCGGAAGCCTCGTCCGAGTTGCCTGACAGGAATGGCATCCGGCCACCGGCTCCCGCCGAGTTCTCGCTCCCGTCCTCGTTGGGTTCCTTGCTCCCGCTCCCGCTTGTTCGCGCCCATCACCTTGCGGCGCGTGCCCCGGTCGTACTATGGATTACGCCACGAAATCGGAGTTTGTGATGTCGGACTACAGGCCAGACCAGATCGAACCAAAGTGGCAGGGGTACTGGGCCCAGAACAAGACGTTTCACGTCGAGATGGATACGAGCAAGCCGAAGTACTACGTGCTCGACATGTTTCCGTATCCGTCGGGCTCCGGTCTCCATGTCGGTCACGTCGAGGGCTACACGGCGACCGACATCGTCGCGCGGTTCAAGCGCGCGCGCGGCTTCAACGTCCTGCACCCGATGGGCTGGGACGCATTCGGCCTGCCCGCCGAGCAGTACGCGATCCAGACCGGCACGCACCCCGCGACCACGACCGCCGAGAACATCGCGGTCTTCACGAGCCAGCTGAAGCGGCTGGGGTTCAGCTACGACTGGGATCGTGAGGTCAACACGACCGACGAGGGGTACTACCGCTGGACGCAGTGGATCTTCCTGCAGCTGTACAAGAAGGATCTGGCCTACGTCGCAGAGGTGCCGGTGAACTGGTGCCCGGCGCTGGGGACCGTGCTGGCGAACGAGGAGGTCACCGACGGACGGTCCGAGCGCGGCGGCTTTCCGGTGGTCCGCAAGCCGATGCGGCAGTGGATGCTGAAGATCACCCAGTACGCGGAGCGCCTGCTCGACGATCTGGACCTGTTGGATTGGCCCGATTCGCTGAAGGACATGCAGCGCAACTGGATCGGCAAGAGCATCGGCGCCGAGGTCGACTTCGCGCTCGAGTCGGGGGTCGGCAACGTGCGGGTCTACACGACGCGCCCGGACACGCTGTTTGGCGCGACCTACATGGTGCTGTCGCCCGAGCATCCGCTGGTGCAGACGATCACGACCGATGGTCAGGCGGCGGCCGTGGCTGCCTACAAGGAGCAAGCGGCCCGCAAGAGCGACCTGCAGCGCACGGATCTGGCCAAGGAGAAGACCGGGGTGTTCACCGGTGCCTACGCGATCAATCCGGTGAACGACGCCAAGATCCCGATCTGGATCGCCGACTACGTGCTGGCGAGCTACGGCACCGGCGCGATCATGTCGGTGCCCGGACACGATGTCCGAGACTGGGAATTCGCCAGGCAGTTCGACCTGCCGATCGTGGAGGTCGTCTCCGGCGGCGACGTGACGGTCGAGGCGTACACCGGTGATGGCGTGCTGGTGAACTCGGGCATCATCGACGGGCTCAGCGTCCCCGACGCCAAGAAGAAGATCACCGCGTGGCTCGAAGAGCGCGGCAAGGGCATCGGGGCCGTCAATTACAAGCTGCGCGACTGGCTCTTCTCGCGCCAGCGCTACTGGGGAGAGCCGTTTCCGATCGTGCACCACGCGGACGGAACGCACAGCGCGCTGCCCGAAGAGCAGCTGCCGCTGACGCTGCCCGAGCTGAGCGACTACCAGCCCACGGGCACCGGCGAGCCGCCGCTGGCCAAAGCCACGGCGTGGGTCGCGACGACGGACCCCGAGACCGGGGAGCCGCTGACGCGCGAGACCAACACGATGCCCCAGTGGGCCGGCTCGTGCTGGTACTACCTGCGCTACCTGGACCCGCACAACGACGCCGCGGCCTGGGACCCCGACAAGGAAGCGTACTGGATGCCCGTCGATCTGTACGTGGGCGGCGCCGAGCATGCCGTGCTGCACCTGTTGTACGCGCGGTTCTGGCACAAGGTGCTGTACGACGCCGGCTACG
Source organism: Bradymonadaceae bacterium (assembly GCA_041601915.1). GTDB lineage: Bacteria > Myxococcota_A > Bradymonadia > Bradymonadales > Bradymonadaceae > JBFIHF01. The sequence goes on along the minus strand of JBFIHF010000121.1, from coordinate 14,226 downwards.
TCTCGGGGCCCGAGCCGTTTCAGCGCATCGTCAATCAGGGCATGATCCTGGGCGTCGCCTACGAGTACTTCGAGACCGCCGACGGACAGCGCATCCCGTTCTTCGAGCGCGAGAACTACCCCGACGCGATGTCGCGCACTGTGCACGTCGACGAGGTGAAGTTCGACGGCGAGACGCCGCTGCATCCCGAGGACGGTTTCGAGCTGCATGCCGTCACCGAGAAGATGGCCAAATCGCGGGGCAACGTCGTCAATCCGGATGACGTGATCGAGGAGTTCGGCGCGGATACGCTGCGCATCTACGAGATGTTCCTCGGCCCGCTGGAGCAGATGAAGCCGTGGAATCCGCGCTCCGTCGGCGGCGTGTTTCGCTTCCTGGGTCGCGTCTGGCGCCTGCTGTGCGACGACACCGGCCTGTCCGAGCGCGTCGCGGACATCGAGCCCAGCGAAGCGGTGTCCAAAGAGCTGCATCGCGCGATTAAGAAGGTGACCGAAGACACCGATGAGCTGCGCTTCAATACCGCGATTGCGGCGATGATGGAGTTCACGAATTTCCTCTACAAGGAGGACGTCGTGCCGACGAGCGTCGCCAAAGCGTTCGCGCAGCTGCTGGCTCCCTACGCTCCGCACCTCGCCGAAGAGCTGTGGGAGCGACTGGGCGAGCAGGCGTCGGTCGCCGACGCGCCGTGGCCGGCCTGGGATCCGGCGCTGTTGGTCGAAGCGACCATCGAGATCGCGGTGCAGATCATGGGCAAGGTGCGCGGCACGATTTCGATCGCCCCGGACGCCACGGAGGACGTCGCTGTCGCGGCGGCCACCGCCGAGGAAGCGGTCGCGCGCCACCTCGAGGGCAAGACGATCCGCAAGGTCGTCTACGTGCCGGGTCGGATCCTCAATTTCGTCGCGAACTGAGACGCACCCATGTCGTCTCGTTGTCCCTCCTTGCGACGCGCGTCTGTCGTGTTGGCCCTGACCCTGGCAGGGGCCTGCGCCTCGAAGCCGTCCTCGCCGGTGTGTCTGGGTGGAAGCGCGCTGCGCGGCGGGCACTGCCGTGCCCAAGAGGCGGGCCTGCACCACCTCCCGTTTCGAGAAGGGTTTGAGACGCGCGTGCAGCAAGCGTTTCATGGCTACTTGAGTCACAAGGACGACCTCGCCTACAGCGTCGACCTCAAGTGCGAGGAGGGCGTGCCGATCGTCGCCTCACGCGCCGGCATCGTGTGGGACGTCAAGGAGGACTCCACCAACGGCTGCGGCGACGCGTCCTGTATCGACGACGCGAACTACGTGATCATCGACAACGGCGACGGCACCTACAGCGAGTACTACCATCTGCGCCACCTCGGGGTTCTCGTCGAAGAAGGGCAGACCGTGTGCCCCGGCCAGGTCGTTGCCGTGTGCGGCAACACGGGGTTCTCCACCGGCGCACACCTGCATTTCTCGGTCACTGACACCACTCGGCGCACGGTGCCGTTTCAGTTTGTCGAAGCCCGTCGAAGCCACGACTTTGGGTTCCCGATTCCCGACACGAAACTCACGTCCCGGAACCGCGTACGGCCGCACTGTGGAACGCCTGAGACGTCGAGCCTCGGCAAAGACGCGTTCACGCATCATGGCATCGTCCTGCGTGACGAATTGCCCACGACGGTGCGCGACCACGGCGTTCAGAAGCTGCGGGGGCGCTACTTCGGCGATCACCCCAAAGTGGCGCTGCATCGCAAATCGACCAAGGGCGGCGCGTGGCTCGACCAATGCGTCGATGTCGATGCCAACGGCGACTTCGAACTCGAGTATGCGTGGCCGCACGAGGCGTGGGGAGCCGGGCGCTACTGGCTCATGATGACTGGCGCGGGCAAGGATTGCCTGGCGCCGGGGTGGAGTTGGTCCTACAAGATGTGGCTGCGTTGAGCGGCCCAAGTTTGCGCTCGGGCCTCCGGTCCTGCATCGTTTGCTGATGAATCGTTCGGACTCCGGCGCGCTGGTCTTGAGGTTTGAGAACAGCCTCGACGACATTGAGGCATGGGTCGACTGCTACTATCGGCAGTCGCGCACCATGCGGCGCGCGATCCGGCGCGCGCAGGTCTCCTTCATTCTGCTGGGCCTCCTCGCGCTCGCGGTGTTGCCGCATGTCTGGTTCGCGACGCTGTTCGTGCTGGTGCCGATGGTGCTGCTCATGCCGCGCTGGTTCTATGCATCGGGTCGCCGCAACGCGCGCCAGATGTACACCGAAGGCGGGTCACCGCTCGGGCTCGGTCACCAGGAGCTCGTGGCGACGCCCGAAGGCATCGAGCTGCGCTTCGACAAGAGCCGGCATTTCTACGACTGGAGCCTCGTCGATAAAGTGGTGCATGGGCCGCACCACACGTTCATCTACATCGGCAGCGTCAACGCCGTCGTCATCCCCCACAACACGTCGGACGCCGTGAAGCGCGAGCAGCTCGTGTCGTGGATCGTGCGGTCGTTGCCGCTGGGCCGGACGCTGCCCGCGCCGGCACGCGCGTTGCCTCGGTCGCTGCCCGATGGCGACGTCTAGCCTTGAAGTCCGGGATGGTTGCGCTAGTTTCGTGAAGTGGATCCCGTAACTCTAGTGATGGCTCTGTTGATGTTCGTGATCGCCGGTGGCGGTGTGCGATCGGCGACGAACACGCGCAGACGTAGACGGCGCCTCGACATCAAGGATGCGATTCGTCAACGGACGCCGATCGCGAAGGACCTCGAACTCTCGATCTTCGACGTGTTCTGGGACCTGGGTGTCAACGAGTACGCGCTGGAAATCATGGGGAACCAGGGGTTCTTGATCCGCGATCTCCAGGATCTGGGTGGGGCGTTCGAAAACCTGCGCGACGCCGTCGAGGTGGAGGGTTCCTACAGCGAGTTCATCCGCGAGACGCTGGAGACGATTCAGGAGTTCTACGACGCGCACAAACAAGCCGGAAACCGCCGCCTGCTGCCGGCGATGGAGGTCCGGCAGTCCAAGACCCTCGAGCTCCCGGCGATCACCTCGGACCAGCCGCCCGCGGAGCCGACGACGCTGCCGGTGCCGTTTACCGGCGGGTTCAAACCGATCGTCGCGCAGTCTTTCGACGAGCGGGTCGACGCGCGCAGCGGCGCGATGCTCGCACCGCTGACGTCGATGTACGGGGGCGCGAGCATCCAGGTCGACGTCGATGACCTCGTCAGCATCGACCCCAAACGACTGCTCAAGGGGCTGTTCGACGGAAGTATCGCGAACGAGATCAACCGTTGGACGAAGATGTGGAACTTGCGCGACCGGCGCGATGCGCTCGACCGCGAGCTGACCCGCTTCTACCAGTTCTACACCAATCAGGCCGCGATGGATCCGCGCTTCTACGGCCATCTCTACGATGTCGGCAAGCGCTGGGATCTCGAGGTTCGTCGCGTCGAGGGGCTCATCGAGCGCGAAAAGTGGAAGGGCAAGCCGTGGGGCGTCTGCGCGGGCGTTCTGATGGGCGAAGCGCTCGCGGTGTCGCGGCAGTTGTGCTGGCTCGCGCGCAACAACGTCGATCAGACCGTCGAGCGCATCCACGACCACGCCCGCCGCGGGGACACAGCGATGGCGGGTTACCTCGTCTACCTGAATCACCATGCGTTTTTCGCGGGCAAGGGCGATGATTACGCCGAGCTCGTGCGGCGCGTCGAAACCGCGACGTACCGGATTCAGGAAGAGCTCCGTGAGCTGCAGAAACGAGGCGTGGTGTGAGTGAAGTTGGCCAGCGGATGGTGCGCCTCGTGCGCGAAATGCAGGACGAGATCACCACGGCGTTGACCGCGATCGACCCGGTCGGCTTCCGGGAGGACAGCTGGGAGCGCGACGGCGGCGGGGGCGGGTGGTCTCGCGTTCTACAGGACGGCGAGGTGTTCGAGAAAGCCGGCGTCAACGTCTCCGAGGTGTACGGTGAGTTGTCACCACAGGCCGCTGCATCGATGGGCGGTGGCGCCCACATCGACGACCTCAGCTTCTTCGCGACGGGCGTCAGCCTCGTCCTGCACCCCCACAATCCGATGGCGCCCACGGTGCACGCCAACTACCGCTACTTCGAGCGCGGCGATGGCAGCGAGCCCGGCTCGTGGTGGTTCGGTGGCGGCTCGGATCTCACGCCGGCGTACCTGTTCGACGAGGACGCGCGGCACTTCCACGACACGCACAAGGCCGCGCTCGACCGCCACGATGTCGCGCTGTATCCGCGCTTCAAGACGACCTGCGACGAGTACTTCTACCTCCCGCACCGCAAGGAAGCGCGCGGCGTCGGGGGCATCTTCTACGATAACTTCACGGAGCTCGGCCAGGAGGGCGGTCTGGCGCTCGCCCGCACCTGCGGCTCCGCGCTGCTCGACGCGTACTTGCCGATCATCGAGCGCCGAAAGGACGCGCCGTTCACCGACGCGAACCGCACCTGGCAACAGATTCGCCGCGGTCGCTACGTCGAGTTCAATCTGGTGTGGGACCGCGGGACGGCGTTCGGACTGCGCACGGACGGTCGGACGGAGAGCATCCTGATGTCGTTGCCGCTCACCGCGCGCTGGGAGTACGGCCACGAACCGGAGCCTGGCACCGAGGAGGCGCGGGTGCTCGAGGTGCTGCGCCATCCCCAAGACTGGGCTACTTCATGAACGGGTTGGCCCAAGTGCCCGTCTGAGCAAACCCGACGCGCACGGGGTCCTGCGTCGGGACGCGGAACGAGCAACCGCCACCGATTCCCCACGGGATCTCGCGCTTCGTGAACAGGTTCTGCACGCCGATCACGACGGACTGGAAGTTGATCCCGATCGGGACCTGAACGTCGGCTCGGCGCTTGGCTGGGATGTTGCGGCTGAATGGCGTCTCGCCATTCGTGAAGTCGGAGCGGAACAGATCGAGGTCCCAATCCACCATGCTCAGCGGGAGCTGGTAGTCGTTGGGGTTGAAGATATCGAGGTTGAGGCCGATCTCGAGATCCTTCTGCGTCAGCTTGGTGAGCTGCGCATCCTTCAGCTTCACTTCCGGCAACGCGCAGCCGGTGCCGAGCGTCCCGGCAATCATCGGCAGTAGTAGAGCGGTCTTGATCGTCATGCGCATGGTCAGTCCAGATCCCCGACGCGGAAGCCTGTAAACAAACCGTCTACGGGGCCATCCTCCGTCTGTCCGTTGAAAAGAGTCGTCAGTTCGAGCTCGCCGGCAACGCTTCCGGCGTTGAGTTCGTCGATGCGGCCGTCGCGGTTCAAGTCCACGATCCCGCCGGTCCCGGCGAGGTTCATCGACAGCGGCGCATCAAAGCGATCGACGAATCGAGTCGTGATCCCGAACACGCTGTCCTCACAGTTGCCGATGAGGTCCGCGAGGCTCAGCCCCACGTTGATGCCCGCCACGTTGACCGACAGACCGTTCTCGCCGCCGACGCGCCCGGCGAGGCCGCGGCAGTTGATCGACGCCAGCACGACGTCGCGCAGCCCGACGCCCTCGGTCGGGTTATCGGGCAAGATGAGGTTCGTGAGCAGGTACAGCCCGAGGCGCCCGTAGCTGAAATCCAGCGAGTGTGACTCCAGCGACATCGTCTTGCCGAGGTCTTTCGCCACGTACGTGCTCGACAGCACTTGAACCGGGTACTCCGAGTCGAGCAATTCCGCGCTCGTCACTTCGATCTGATTGCACAGCAGCGCTGCCGAACCGGGGCAATCGGGGTCCTCGAACACCGACACGCCAGCGAAGATCTGCGTCGCCTCGATCTCGCCGGTGTCCTTTTCCACAAACAGCCAGTTCGCCTGCATGTCGACGGTCTTGAGCTGCTTGTCGACGCCCGAGAGGCTCGACTGCAGATTCATCACCCACGGTGGCGCGGCCTCGTTGAGGTGGGCATTGATGTCCGTCATCAGCTTCGTGCCGTAGACCGACTTGAAGCCGGCCGCGACTTCGGAGCCGTACTGCAGGCCTACGGCGCCGATGATCTCGTCGTGGATCGCCTGGTTCGGTCGCGCCCAGCCGCCGGCGAAGCCGCCGAACATGCCCGCGATCGTCGTCATGTCGTAGCGACTCTCGACGTCGTAAGCGCCTTCGAGGGACTGTTGGACCTCGCGTGGCGTCAGCCCGGTGCAGGCCGTGGTGGTCAGGGCGAGCGTCGCAGCGATGAGGGGCGTGATTTTCATGAGAACCTCCGTCGGCCTACTGTACTGAGTGGCGCGACGCGATGGTAGACGTGGGCGTCGTTCGATTAATCATTGTGCGAGAAACGAGATTTCGACCACGCGAGCGCGAAGTTCTTCAACCGGTCGCGCACCCGTCGGTCGATCTCGTCGGCGCTCAGTCCGGTGAGCAGCGCCATCGCGTCGTCGATCGTGGCCACGGCGTACACGCCGAACTCGCCGCGCTCTACCGCGTCGACGACATCGCGGCGCAACATCAGGCTTGCGGCGTTTGCCTGCGGGATCAGCACGCCCTGGATGCCGTCCAGCCCGCGCAGCCGGCAGATCTCAAAGAAACCTTCGATCTTGTCGTCGACGCCTCCGACGGCCTGAATACGCCCGCGCTGATCGAGGGCGCCGGTCATCGCGAACGACTGCTTGATGGGAAGGCCGCTGAGCGCGCTGAGCAGCGCGCACGTTTCGGCGGCCGATGCGCTGTCGCCGTCGATCGGACCGTACGATTGCTCGAACGCGATCGTCGCCGACAGCGTCAGCGGCGCGTCGGCGCCGTAGCGGTGGGCGAGGAACCCGGCGAGCAGCATCACGCCCTTGGAATGGATCGGCCCGCCCAGGTCGGCTTCGCGCTCGATGTCGATGAGCTCTCGGCCCGGCGAGACGCCTACGGAGATGCGAGTGGGACGCCCAAACGCCGAGGCGCCGAAGTGGATGACGCTCAGTCCGTTGATCTCGCCCACGGTTTCGCCCGATGTCGCGACATTGATCAGCTCGCTCGTGAGCTCCTCGAGCATCGCGTCGCGCAGCCGACCGTTGCGCGCGCGCTCCTCGCTCAGGGCCCGCTCCACGTGCGCCGCGCCGACGACGTCGCATTCATCGGCCGCCGCCCAGTAGTCGGCAGCGCTCACCAGATCTTCGATGAGGCGCATCTGGGTCGAAAGTCGACCGGAGTGCTGCGCCATGCGGGCGCCTTCGTCGACGACCCGCGCCACCGCGAACCGATCAAGCGGACGCAGGTCGTCGGTTTGCGCGATCCGGGCGACGAATCGGGCGTAGGCCAGCACGTTGTCGTCGGTCCGCGGGACATGGGTGTCGAAGTCCGCCATCACCTTGAAGAGCTCATCCATATCGGGATCGAGCTCCCGAAGCGCGTAGTAGGTCTCGCGTTCGCCGACCATGATGACCTTGACGGCCAGCGGGATCGGGTCGGGGTCCAGCGACAGCGCGCGCGGGGCCAGCGCGGATTCCGAGCGGGAGGGCACGCGGATCTCACGTGCGTACAATGTCCGCTTGAGCTCTTCCCAGGAGTGCGGGTCGGCGAGCAGTTTTCGCGCATCCACCACGAGGTACCCACCGTTGGCCTGATGAAGGGAGCCGCCCCGAATGAGCGCGAAGTTCGTGGTGAGGCCGCCCATTCCGCCGTCGTACTCCACCCGCCCGTGCAGGTTCTCCCAGGTCGGGTCGTCCTGGTAGACGACCGGTGCACCAGCCTCGGCGTCGTGGTCCACGACGATGTTCACGCCGAAGCGTTGGGCGCCCAGCGATTGCGGATACTCGAACGTCGGGCGGTCGACGTCGTCAGCCGGGACAAACGGGGACGGATCTCGAACCACCGATGCCTCGAAGTCCCGAAGGTGCTCCACGAACTCATCGCTGTCGAAGAAGTCGTCGCGGGCGCGCTCAAACATGGGTGCGACGGCAACGACGACGCCGGCGGCCTGGAGATCGCGCACGGCGTGTTGGCGCTCACGCTCCCACGTCGGAAACTCTTCGAGCGCGGTGCGCAACAGCGCGCTGACTTCGTCGCGGGCGTCGTCGATGCGGTTCTGCTCGGCGTCGTCGAGGGTGGCGACGAGCTCGGGCGTGGCGGGCTCTCCGTCGACGATCGGGATGATCGCGAATCCATTGGCGGTCTGCTCGAGGACGAGGCCCTGTTCATCAGCGGCGGCGGCGACCGCATCGAGGGCTGCCTCGTGACGCGCATCGAACGTTGCGTCCAGCTCCCGGCGTCGTTGGCGAAAGTCGGCGCCCTCGACGACGCTGCGGACCGCCACTTCGATCTCGACGAGCAGCTCGTTGACGGTGTCCCGAGCTGCCGATGCGCGACCTGGCGCGAGCGCGATGGCGCGCGGCGCTCCCGGCTCCTCGAAGTTGTGCACGTAGCACCAGCTTGGCGGGGTGTCCTCGCTCGGCGCACATTCGTCGAGGAACACCCCGATCACGTGGTGTTTGCCGATGCCGGACGGTCCCATCGCGAAGATGTTGAAGCCGACGCCCTCGATGCCGATCCCGAACCGGATCGCGGCAATCGCGCGCTCCTGGCCGACGATCTGCTCGAGGTCCTCCAGCTCGCGCGTGGTGTCGAAGTCGAACGCGGTCGGGTCGCAGGTTCGGTGCAGGGTCGCGGCGTCGAGTCGGGCCATCAGTCTTCCGGGAGAACGGAGTGTTCGGTGTCCCAGTCGAGATCGTCGGCGGCCTCGCGAGACGCGATCGTGTCGAGCTCGAGTTCCCGTTTGCGGTCCTCGGGCAGGTAGTCGGCGAGGAACGCGGAGCGGAACGCCTCGAACTTGCCGTCTTCGATGCTGCGCCGAATCCCACGCATCAGGTCCTGATAGAACGTGATGTTGTGCAGCGTTCCCAGCACCGAGCCGAGGATCTCGCGGGTGTTGAGCAGGTGGTTCATGTAGCCGCGCGAGAAGTTCTGGCAGGCGTAGCAGCTGCAGTTCGCGTCGATCGGATACTTGTCGGTCTTGTACTTGCCCTTTGTGATGCGATAGCGGCCGCGCCGCGTGAACATGACCCCCGAGCGCCCGTAGCGGCTGGGCAGGACGCAGTCGAACATGTCGATGCCCCGCGCGACGGCCTCGACGATGTCTTCGGGGAATCCGACGCCCATCAGATAGCGCGGCTTGTGGGCGGGCAGGAACGGCTCGACCTGCTCCACGGTGTCCATCATCAGTTCGTGGGTCTCGCCGACGGAGACGCCGCCGATCGCGTAGCCCGGTAGGTCGTGCTCGACGGTCAACTGCGCGCTCAGTGCGCGCAGGTCGGGGTAGGTCGAACCCTGGACGATCCCGAACAGCGCTTGCTGGTCGCGGTTCGTCCACGCCTCCTTGCAGCGGGCGAGCCAGCGATCGGTCCGGTAGACGGCGTCCATCGCTGGTTTGTAGTCCGACGGGAACTCCACGCAGACGTCGAACGCCATCATGATGTCCGCGCCGAGGTTCTGCTGGATCGCGATCGACCGCTCCGGCGTCAGATTGATGGGCTTGCCGGACTTCTGGTAGTGGAACTGGACCCCGTCCTCGGTCAGATCGATGCGCGGCAGCGAGAAGACCTGAAACCCACCCGAATCGGTGAGGGTGGGATGCTTCCACCCCATGAACTCGTGCAGGCCCCCGAGTTTGGCGACGATCTTGTCCCCCGGGGCGATGTGCAGGTGGTAGGTGTTGCCGAGACAGATCTCGGACCCGGTGCTCTCCAAAGCCACGGGCGTGAGGCCTTTCACGGTGGCCCTCGTTCCCACGGGCATGAAAGCCGGGGTCTGGAAGGTTCCGTGGACCGTAGTGACGCGACCTCGACGGGCGCGACCGTCGGAAGAAAGTAGCTCGAACTGAAGACTCATGATCGCCAGCCTACATGCGCCGAACCCCGCACCACAAGCCGTAATCGCGGTGTTCGACAGTGGTTGCACCCGGCGAATGCGGCGTGCTAACACTGAGTGGGCCCGCGGAACGCAGGCGGAGCGAGGGGCACAGCGCTCGGCCTCGATGGACGCATGATGGAAGACGAAGCGAAACTGCCGTCCTTACCGAGTACCAGCGACCTCGTCGCGGGGCGGTTCCGTATTGTCGACATCCTCGGCAGCGGCGGGTTTGGCACGGTGTATCGGGCGATTCAGGAGAACGTGGGTCGCGATGTCGCGCTCAAGTTCCTGACCCCGGGCGTCGCCAAGGATCCGGTCAACGTCGAGCGTTTCCGCCGCGAGGCCTACCACGTCTCGCAGCTTCGCCATCCCAACACGATCACGCTGTACGACTACGGTCAGACCGAAGAAGGCCTGATCTACATGGTGATGGAGCTGCTCGAGGGGACGAGCCTCGCTGACGCGGTCCAGGACGAGGGCGCGATCGAGTGGCCGCGCGCCGGCCACATCTTTATCCAGGTGCTCAAGAGCCTCGCCGAAGCCCACCAACGCGGCCTCGTGCACCGCGACCTGAAGCCCGAGAACATCTTCATCTGCGAGCTGTTCGGCGAGCAGGACTACGTCAAGGTCCTCGATTTCGGCGTCGCCAAGATGACGATGATCGACGACGAGGACGAAGGCGAGGAGAAGCTCACCAAGGCCGGTCGCATCTTCGGGACGCCGATGTACATGGCGCCCGAACAGGCCTGTGCGGAGCCGATTACCCCGGCGACGGACGTCTATGCGCTGGGCCTCTTGATCTTCGAGATGCTGACCGGGTTGCCGCCTGTGACGGGTCGGAACCGGATGGACGTCATCCACAAGCAGATCCGGGACAAAGTCCCGGAGCTGACGAAGGAACTGCAAGGTACGGCGCTGGGCAACTTCATCCGCAAGTCGACGGAGAAGAAGCCGGCGGATCGCTATCTCGATGCGTCGGAGATGCTCGAGGGCTTCATCGGTGCCCTGCGCGCGATGAAGATCCAGCCGCGTCCCCGTGGCGCGACGAACCACGAGATCTCGATGACGGGTCTCGTGCCGATGGATCTGCCGCCCGAGACCCGGGTGGTGGACATTTCACCGGACGAAACCGTGCCGGCACCGTCGGTGTTGCCGAACCCCGACGCGACCGTCGAGGCACGCGACGAAGACATCGAGATCCAGAGCGCGATCACGGTCAAGCGCGGCACGAAGAAGCTCTCGACGAAGCCGCCGCCGCTGCCGCCCAAGATGGGGGCCCGCGAGACGCCGCGCGCCGGCGAGCCCGCCATCGACAACACCGTCGAACGGCGCTCGTTGATGTCGCGGATGTCCCAGGCGGAGAAGTCGACTCGAAAGCCGCCCGAACGCCAGTCGTCCAAGCCGCGCTACGACGTGCCGCTCATCGGTCGCGAGAAGGACGTGCTGCAGCTCACCGATCTCGTGCAGGGCAACGTGTTCGGGCAGAGCGGGCACATCCTGTTGCTGGAAGGGGAGAGCGGCATCGGCAAGAGCCGCGTCATCGGCTCATTGCAGTCGAACTTGCGCAACCTTGGCGTGGACATGTGCGTCGGCCATTGTCGCCGTCGTTCGCTGCCCATCGAGGCGGTGCGCGAGGCGATCGCGGACTACTGGGGCGTCTCGCACAGCGAGCGGATGCAGGTCGACAAGACGATTCGCTCCGACCTTCAGCAGTTCGGCGCGCACTCGTCCCAGGAGATCGACTTCCTCGTCGACTTCGTGCGCCCTCGCGCGACGAACGACACGCAGGTCGACCCGAAATCCGACGAAGCGGCATCGATCTTCGCGCAGCTCGAGCGTGTCTTGGTGCAGCTCGCCGAGCGTCGTCCGCTCGTTGTCGCACTGGAAGACCTTCAGAACGCGGACAGTGCGACGCTCGCGTTCCTGGAGTACTTCGCGGTGACGCTGCGGACCCAACCGCTGCCGATCGTGGTGCTCGCGACGATGCGGCCCGAGGAGCGCCATTCCAATCCGAACCTCGAGCACACCCTGCGGAGCCTCACCGGAAACCTCGGGGCTCAGTACACGCGCTATCAACTCAAGCGATTGCGCGGCCGCGACCTGTCCGTGTTGCTGGACCAAATCCTTCCGCTCGAGCAACGCCTCAAGGAGCGCGTCGGCTGGCTGAGTCAGGGGGTGCCGCTGCACGCGATCCAGATCGTTCGCTACCTGCAGAACGAGGACACGCTGTCGCGCGACGGCGACCGATGGGAGCTGCGCAAAGGGTCGCCGCGGGAGATGGAGCTGCCCCCGGACCTCATGGACCTGATGCGGCTGCGCATCGAACAGGCGATGTCCAAGCAGGAGGGGGCGAGCCTGCGCGCGACGTTGGAGTGGCTGGCGACGTTGGGGATGCGGACCCCGGTCGAGCTCCTCGCCGCGGTCATCGGCGGCGCACCGGCGGGCGTCGATGCGGACCTCGAAGAGCTGCGCGAGCAAGGTATCGTGCGGCAGACGGTGCACCAGAACCTGATCTGCGTGGAGTTCGACAACAGCCTGCTGCGCGAAGCGATCCTTCGGGATCTCTCGGAGCGGTGGGCGAATCGCCGTCTGCATAAGACGGCGGCGCAGAAGAAGGTCGATTTCTACCACGCCAAAGCGATGGAAGTGCCGCTGGTGGAGATCGCGGAGCACTGGCGGCAGGCCGGCGAGGGCGAGCGGTATCGCGACACGATGTTCGCCGCCGCGCAGCGCTCCATGATGCGACAAGACCTGCGCGGCGCACGCGACCAGTTCCGCGAGGTCGTGGATCTGCTGGAGGCATCCGGCGACCAGGGCGACATCTGGGTCCAGGCGGAGCTCCACCTCGCCGACCTCGCCTGGCGGTTCGGCGAGTTTGGTCTGGCCGAGGACCACTTTCATCGCGCGATCGACGAGGGAGTCTCCGACGAGCTCACGAAGGGCCGCGCGCTGCGCGGCCTCGGCCATTTGCTCGTCCGGCAGAGTCGGCACAAGGAAGCCGTCGAGCACTACGCCAAGGCGCTCGACGTCGCGCAGCGCGCGAACGACCCGTCCGGCGTCGCGAAGTCGCTGATCGGCACCTCGCGCGTGCACCTGATTCGCAGCGACCTGCGGGCCGAGGAGAAGGTCCGCGAGCGCCTCGAAGCGATGCTGCCCAAGCTGCCGCGCGGCGAGATTGCCGGCAAAGTGCTCATGCACCTCGCCGAGGCCGCCCAGCGCCGCGGCGAGCTGGAGAAGCGGCGTGATTTTCTCGTTCAGGCGCGCCATGAGTTCGAGACGACCCGGGATCGCCAGGGGCTGTCCGACGCGCTGTTGAGCCTCGGAAGCGCGCTCACCGACCCGTCGATGGACGATCCCGACCGGCTGATGGAGGCCGGACGCGTGCTCCGGCAGGCCCTGGAACTCAAGAAGTCGCTGGGTGACCGGTACGGCGTTGCCGAGGCGTATCGGCTGCTCGGGCAGCTCGAAATCGAACTGGGCGACCACGCCAACGCCGAGAGCCTGCTCGGCCAGGCGCTGTCGATCCATCAGGCGCTCGGCACCCCGTTCAACATCGGCGCGACGCACACCGCCTTGTGCGTGGTGAAGCTCTTCACGCGCGACTACGACGCGTCCCACGAGCACGGCGAGCGCGCCCTCGAGATCTTCCAACGCACCGGCGATCAGATCGCGGCGTCGCACGCGATGATGAATCTGGGCGAGCTCGCCATCAACCGCGGGGACATCGGCGGCGCCCAGAGCATGCTGCGCGAAGCGCGTCGCATCAAAGAGTCGATGGGTAGCCATTGGGCGGTGTTCGACATCCGAAATCACCTCGCGATCATTGCGATGTGGCTCGGGCAATACGACGAAGCCGAACGCCTGCTCGAGGAGACGCTTCAGGTCGTCGACGAGAAGGGGACCGGCGAAGACCGAGCCGTCGCGCGCAGCCTCATTGGCCTGCTGCGCTGCTTCCAGAGCCGTTTGCAACTTGCCGCGCTGGAGCTGGGGCGGTCGCGCGCCGACGCCGAAGATCTCGGCACTGGGCGTGTGACCGTGTTCTGCCAGGCCAACGCCGCATTCTACGCGGGGCTCACGGAGTCCGAGGCGACGTTCAAGCAGCTCGCCAACAGCGTGCGTTCGGAGAAGTTCTTCTACACCCTCGAGCGCTCCGTGTGGCTGGAGCTGCTCGTTCGCCTCGCGATGTTCACGTCGGAGCAAGAGCCGGATCGCCAGTCGGTACGCCTGCTTCACACGACGGCGCGTTTTGCGGAGGCGTTCCAGGATCGAGAGCGCTACGATCGACTCGTCGGCCGCGCCAAGCAGCTCGACGAACAACTTCGACGGTGAGGTCATCATGCGACTGAACGACGACGAAATCGCGATCCGCCTTTCGGGTCTGGAGACGTGGACGCGGAACGGGGATCAGATCGAACGCAAGCTGGTGTTCGACCACTTCAACGCCGCGATCGC
>JBFIHF010000120.1:0-16218 GCA_041601915.1 Bradymonadaceae bacterium | reverse complement strand
CCTGATCGCGCAAGTGTTTGTCGTCCAGCGGATGCGCCGCGAGCCAGCGGACGACGTCGGCGGCGAGCCGGTAGCAGTCGAGGCGTTCGTGCTCGAAGAAGTAGGTCGAATCGGCGTAGCGGTCGGTGGAATCACTCATGTCCTCGGTCTCGTCGTTGAGGGGGTTCGGGTTGTCCGTGGCGCTCGGACAACCCGAACCCCGCGACGCGGGCCGAAGCGAGGGAGGCCATCCCGCGTGCCGGCCGGTTTCGCCTACGCCTTCGCGCACCGCCCGCCTGCGGTACGGCCGCCTCGGCGGCAGCGGCACCTCGCGCCGCAGGAGCAGACATTCCGTCTTCGAGCGACGAGACCGGTCGGGTGGGTCGGTCGTCCGATCCTGCCTTGCCGTGCAGGGAACTCCATAGGACGGGAGCGAAAACGAGAACGAGAACGAAAACGCGTACGAGGACGAGACCGAGACCGAGACCACGAGAACGAGACCGAGACCGAGACCACGAGCACGAGGACGAGCCCGGTGCGGCGCATGGTGGCGCTCGTCCTCGGTCTCGTCTCTCGTCCTATGCTCGTCGCGTCGATGCGACGGTGGTACACGTGGGACGGCAGTGCGTGAACGCGAAAAAGGAACGCGGACGATGGAACGAATCTACCTCGATTGGAACGCAACGGCGCCGCTGAGCGCCGAAGTCCACGAAGCGATTGTCGCGTCGCTGGCGATGTACGGGAACGCGTCGAGTGTGCATCACGAGGGTCAGCGGTCGCGGTCGATTGTCGAGCGAGCGCGCCGCTCGGTGGCTCGCGCCGTGTGCTCGGAGCCGCAAGGCGTCGTGTTCACGGGCGGCGCGACCGAGGCCAACAATCAGGTGTTGCGTGCGTTTGAGCGTGTCGCGGTCAGCGCCGTCGAACACCCGAGTGTCTTGGAGGTCGCCGACCTGCTGCAGCACGAAGTGCTGCCCGTCGATCGGCTCGGACGGATCGATGTCGCGGCGGCGGTGGCGGCGGTGGAGAGGGGCGCCAACATCGTGTCCGTGATGCTGGCGAACAATGAGACCGGCAATCTCTACCCGATCGAGGAGCTTGCGGCCGCAGTGCACGAGGCGGGCGGGTTGATGCACACCGACGCGACGCAGGCATTCGGTCGGATCCCGATCGACTTCGCGGCGCTGGGCGTGGACTTTCTTACGCTCTCGTTTCACAAGTCCGGTGGGCCCAAGGGCGTCGGCTCGATCGTGACCCGCGAAGGGATCAAGGTCGCGCCACTGCTCGCCGGTGGGCATCAAGAGCGCGGCCGCCGTCCGGGGACCGAGAACGTCGTGGGTGTGGCGGGTGTCGACGCGCTGGCCGCACGGGTTGCGGCGGGGGTGCCGACGGCGGCCCTCGAAGCGAAGCGGGAACTCTTCCTCACCGCCCTCGCGGACGCGCGCCCGGAGCTGCGCGGCGACCAAGAACACCGTCTTCCCAATACCGTGAATGTCGCGTTTGCCGCGGTCGACGGCGAGGATCTGTTGTTGGCGCTCGACCTCGCGGGGATCGCGGCGTCGTCGGGGTCGGCGTGCACGGCGGGCTCGCTGGAGCCAAGCCACGTGATCCTCGCGATGGGCTACGAGGAGCTCGACGCGCGGCGCTCGGTCCGATTCTCGTTTGGACCGACGACGCCCGAGCAGGCGCTGCTCGAGGCCGCACGCACGATCGTCGAAACGGTGGCGCGGCTCGCCGAACTCTAGTGGGAGCGGACCGAAGTAACGATCGATCCCCGGCGTGATCGGAGCGACGACATCGCGGCCCTCCGACGCAGGCGATACAAGCGTATCATCGAGGAGGAGGGCAACAGATCGTCGTTCCGGCGCGGCGAGGATGGTTCGTTACTTCGGTCCGCTGCCACTAGTTCATCGCGAGCAGCAGCAGTCCGGCGATGGTCACGATAAAGTACGGCACGAGCACCGCAGCGCCCGGGTAGTCCTTCGCGATGCGCTGGCCCAGAAACAGTTGGATCAGCGAAATGGCGGAGACCGTCACGCCGAGCAGCGCGATGTCCTTGTCGCCTGTCGCCAACAGCATCGCCGCACCCGCGCCGGTCAGAACGCCCGCCGACAGCTCGAACAGCGTAATGACACCGAGCAACTGGGGGACCACGGCGTTGAACGCCGTCTTCGAGAAGTGGTCCGTGATCCAGCCGAGCTCGTCCTTCCAGTGGCGCACTTTGTCGATGCCAGACTGCAGAAAGAGCACGCTGAGGAACACGCACACACACAGCTGGGCGATGCGGATCGCGGGCTCGCACTCGGTGCCCATGCAGACGACGTCGAGCATCACTCGAACACGCTGGCGATGGTGTCGGCGGCCTTGTCGACGAAGTCGTCGATCATCGCGATGTCGTGCGCGATGCTCAGGAATCCCGTCTCATACTGGCTCGGGGCGAGGTAGATGCCGCGCTCGAGCATGCCGTGGAAGAACCGGTTGAATCGGGGGATGTCGGCGTCGGCCACGTCCTCGTGGCGCGCGATCGGGCCGGGATGGAAGAAGAGCCCGAACATCGAACCCACGCGCTGCTGGCTCAATGGGTATCCTTCGATCACCGGCGCCATCCGGGCCTCGAGATGCGCGCCGATCGCCTCGAGGTGCGCGTACTGGGCCGGGCCGAGCTGCTTGAGCGTCTCGATGCCCGCCGTCACGGCGACGGGGTTCCCGGACAACGTGCCACCCTGGTAGATCGGTCCGTCGGGCGCGACGTGACGCATGATGTCCTCACGACCTCCGTACGCCGCGAGCGGGAAACCGCCGCCGACGACCTTGCCGAAGCAGAACATGTCGGGAATGACGCCGTACAACTCGGCCGCGCCGCCGCGTGCGATCCGAAAGCCGGTCATCACTTCGTCGAAGATCAGCAAGACGCCAAACTCGTCGCACAGGGTGCGCAGCTCGGTGTGATAGTTCGGGGCCGGGGCGATGCAGCCAGTGTTGCCGCAGACCGGCTCGAGGATCAACGCCGCGACTTCGTCGCGGTTGGCCTCGAACACTCGCCGCAGCGATGCGATGTCGTTGAACGGCGCCAGCAACGTGTCTTTGGCGGTGCCGTTCGTGACGCCCGGTGAGTTCGGGGTGCCCAGCGTCAGCGCTCCGGAGCCGGCCGCGATCAGGAACGAGTCCGCGTGGCCGTGGTAACAGCCGGTGAACTTCACGACCTTGTCGCGGCCCGTAAACCCGCGGGCCACCCGGATCGCCGACATGCACGCTTCGGTGCCGGAGTTGACGAGGCGGACGAGGTCGCAGCCGGGCACGCGGTCGATGATCATCTCGGCCAGCTCTACCTCGAGCTCTGTCGGCGCGCCGAACGACGACCCTCGGGCGATCGCAGCCTGACATGCCGCGACGACCTGCGGATTGGCGTGGCCCAGAATCGCGGGTCCCCACGTCAGCACGAAGTCGACGTACTGATTGCCGTCGACGTCCCACACGTGGGCGCCGGCGGCCCGCGCGATGAACGGCGGCGTACCGCCGACCGATTTGAAGGCGCGAACCGGCGAGTTGACGCCACCGGGCATGACACGGCGGGCGCGTTCCAGGAGTGCGGCGCTTTGCTTCAGCATCGTGGTCTCTCGTGCAGGGATCGACGTCATATCGGGTGCGGTCCATGGCGCGCAAGAGCGGTCTGCACCCCCCTGAAACAATCTGAAAACTCCGTCATGCCCATTGTGCGTCCGGACGCACGCAGTAGGTTGCGGCCATTGATGGTCGATCTGGAGGCAGAGATGCGTGGACTGAAATGGTGGTGTGGTGTGTGGCTCGTCGCGATGTTCGCAGCAGGATGTGCGACGGATCTTCCTGGCGACATGGATTCTGAGCGGCAGGACCCCAACGCCTGCGCGAATCCGTGCGAACCCGGACAAACCCAGTGCGATGGCGACGTGGTCGAGGCGTGCGCTGCGGATGCCAAAGGCTGCTTCAACTGGGTGGCCGGCGTCGACTGCGCGGGGGAGGGCGCGATGTGCGACGACAGCATTGAGCCGTCGATCTGCCTGACGGAGCCCGGCACCTGCCAAGACAACCAGGTCAACCAGGACGAATCGGACATCGATTGCGGCGGGGTGCGATGCACGACCTGCGCGGTCGGTGATACGTGCCGCGGCGCCGCGGATTGCTCCACCGGCAACTGCGACCTCGGCGTGACGGACCTGTGCGTGCCCGAAGACCAGGAGACGTGCACCGACGGGATCGCCAATCAGGCCGAGACCGACGTCGATTGCGGCGGGCTGGTGTGTCCCAAGTGTGCCGAAGACGCGCAGTGCGCGATCGACGGCGATTGCGAATCGGGGACCTGCAACGCGGACGGGACGTGCGCCGCGGGCGGGGGGCCGTGCAACAATGGCGAGGTGCAGTGCGTCGGAAACACCGTGCAGTCCTGCGAGCAGCGCGCCTGGGTCGAGACGGCGATCTGCGCGCAGGGATGTGCGATGGGCGCCTGCGCCGACGAGGTTCAGTGCGCTCCACTCGACAATCGCTGCTTCAAGAACTCCGTGCAGGTCTGCAACGCCCAGGGGACCGCATGGCAGCACCAGGACATCTGCGACGATGAGTGCAACCTCGGTCTCTGCACCGGCGCCTGTGAACCGACGGCGCTGCGCTGCAACGCCGACATTCAAGAGGTTTGCGGCGCCGACGGGCAGACGTGGGGTCAGCAAGAGGCCTGCACGCTGGGCTGCTCGCACCGGGTGTGCGTGGAGCAGGAGATCAAGAACATGGGCGTGCCGATGACGATGAGCGGCAGCCATGTGTATCAGGGTTGCGTCAGCGTCGAGCTCGGCGGCTCGATCGATGTGCCGGCGGACGCGACGCTCGAGATCTGGGCGAAGTGCCTCAACGTCACCTCGTCGAGCTCCATCAACCTCGGCACCAACGCGCGGTTCATCTTTCACGCCACCGACACGATTCTCAACGACGGCAGCGTGAGTGGTGGCGGATTCGTGCGGCTCGACGCCTACCAATCGCTCACCAACAACGGCGACGTGACGTCGGCGCGGGTGGAGCTGCGCGGCGACATGCTCACGAACGGTGCGACCGGCACAATTGGCGGGGCCGACGCGTTTGCCCTGTACGGATCGGAATGGCAAAACGATGGCACGCATGGCGGCGCGGTGTCGGTGATGCCCCCCGAGACGCTGTCGTCGCCGACCCATCCCAAAGGGTTCCAGTGGAACATGATCGACGACGAGGTCTCGATCGCCTGGGACAAGCCCTTTGCATCGGCGCGCGGGTACTACATCAACGTGAACAGCGCCGCGATCCCGTCACCGTCGAGCGGTGACTTCACGACCGCCGAGAACATCACGCTACCGCTGCAGCTCTTCCGCCCCGGCGTGAACACGGTGCAGGTGGTCTCGGTCAACGCGGACAGCACCGTCGGCACCGTTCCGGCGCTGTTCACCGTCGACTTCAACGTCGCCTCGCCGAACGTCTCCTCATCGAGCCACGGCGACCCCTTCGAGTGGGCGTCGAGCGACGATGTCTTCATCGAGTGGACCGAACCATCGAGCGTCGATCGCGCATCGTTCGTGGGCTACTGGTACGCGTGGAACCACCGCGGCGACACGCACCCCGACGAGAACATCGGGACGTTCCGCAACGACGACAAGATCCTGTTCGACAACCAGGCCCCCGGCGTCTGGATGTTCCACATCGTGAGTATCGACCGCCTCGGTCGTACCTCGCCGGCGCCCGGCCGCTACGAAGTCCGCGTGGGGCCGGAGCCGGGATACGGCAACATCGCCGGCTCCGTGAAAGACGACCAGGGCGAACCGCTTCGCGGCGCCACGGTGCTGCTCAATGGCGGGGTGTACCGCGCGACCACGGTCGCGAGCGGCGACTACACGTTCCGCGGCGAAGTCCCCGCCGCCGCGTTCGATTGGGAGGTCGAGATTCGCGCGCCGGGGTTCGTGACCCAGTCACAAACGGTTCGCATGGGCGCGGCCGGCGTCGAAGTGCTCGACTTCCAGCTCGTGAAGAACAATCAGCCGGCGGCCTACGAACTCGGTTTTCCGGTGCTGCTCGATTCGGCGTCCTCGTTCTCGTCGACGGAGGAGCTCGACGTGGCGCTTGGACGTCCCGGCGAGGCGATCTGGTCCACGCCAGACGTCGCCGGCATCTCGACGACGACCGGGTCGCTGTTGCGCAGCGTTTCGGCAGGCAGCAGCTACAATCCCCGCACCGACGTCGGGTACGACGGCAATCACTACTTCGCGAGCTTCTCCACGTACTCCAGCGGCTACTACTATCTCGGGTTGCGACTGTACGACGCGACGCGCGCCCAGGTCTTGAGCCGTACGATGACGTCGTGGTCCTCGATGTCGGGGCCGTCGATGGTGTGGGACGGCTCCCGTTTCGTGGCGGTGGGCTCCTATTACTCGCTCAACTTCGGGTCGATCGATCCGAACGACGTCGACAACCCCAGCGAGATCCTCGAGAGCACTGTCAGCACGAACACCAGCAGCACGCGGACGAAGGCGTTGTTCGATGGATCGGCGATCGCCGTCGCGTACACGTACGCCGCGTCGGACTGGAACGTCTATCTCGGCCGCTTCTCGCGCGACGGGTCGACGGTGCTCGCCCCGGTGATGATTCCGACGAAAGCGAACCCGAACCAACCCATTGGGCTCGCGTTCGATGGCGCGAACTACCATGTCACCTTCAAGGGCGGGGACCCCAAAGCGAACGGAAAGTACCCGATGTACATGCAGACCGTGAGTCAGTCGGGTGCGCTGGGTACGTTGACGGAGCTGGATGCCGACACGGACCGCAATGGGGCCGCAATGGTCGCTTATGACGGTCGGAACCTGCTGGTGGTCCTCGAGGCCGAAGACACCGGGTTCCTGCAGATCCGCAAGCCAGGCGACCACGCGGTCGTCACGACGTTCGACCTCGGTGCGGTGCGCTTTCCGAACGTGGACTTCGCCTTCCACGCCGGCCGCGGCGCCATCATCTATGCCGACATCGGGACGCGGCCCGGGACCTACATGCGCGAGGTTCGCTTCCGCTGAGGGCGGGGCGGGCGGCTCGACGCGCGGCGATTGCGGCGTATGATGGGGGCCATGCGACTGCCTGCAATCGGCGAGCTCTTCGAGCAGAAGTACCTGATCCGCGACGCGCTGGGCGAGGGTGGTTTCGCGACCGTGTTTCGCGCCTCCGACGTGGAAATCCAGCGCGACGTCGCGATCAAGATCCTCGCCCCACGCGACGGGGAGTACGGCGCCGGAGTTCGCGCGCGGTTCATGGTCGAGGCCCGGATCATCGCTGGGCTGCAGGACTCGCATACGATTCGCTTGTTCGAGTTCGGCGAATCGACGACTGGCCTGCTGTACATGGTCTTTCAGTACGTCTCCGGCGAGGACCTCGCGACGTTCCTGCATCGGCGTGGGGCGCCCGCGCCCGAGGTTGCGGTCCACATCGCGATCCAGGTGTTGCACGCGCTGGCGGAGGCTCATGCGATCAACGTCCTGCACCGCGATATCAAGCCGGGAAACATCCTCGTGCACGGCTACATGGGCGACGAGTTCGCGGTGAAGCTCCTCGACTTCGGCATCGCGAAGCTCGACGACGCGGTGGGTGGATTGTCGCTCACGAAGACCGGGGCACGGGTCGGTACGCCTCGGTACATGTCCCCGGAACAGGCGTTCTCCGAAGCGCTGACCGCGCGATCGGACATCTATAGCCTGGGCCTCGTGTTGTTCGAGATGCTCGTCGGACGCAAGGCGCGCGAGGGTGGTCCCAAGGAGATTCTGGAGCAACAGGTCGCGCACAGGCAGATCGTGCTGCCGCCCGACGTCGCTTGGCCCACATTGCGTGCGGTTGTGGAGCGCATGCTGGCCCCGGAGGTCGCGCAACGCTTCGGCAGCGCCACCGAGGTGATCGGCGCGCTGGAGTTCGCGCTGTCCAACCACGTCGCCCCCGCTCGGCCGGCCCCTCCGATCAGCGCGGTGCGCGCTCCGAGCTCCAGTCAGGTCGTCGCGGTGCGGCGCGACGACTCCACCGTCGTCAGCGTGCGCCGGGGCCGCTGGGTCCTCGCCGTCGCCCTCGCGCTGTGCGCTGTGGTCGCCGCGCTGGCGCTCACGATGTCGAAGGCGACGTCGAACGCGCCGCGTCCGACGGTCGCCGAACTCCCCGCAGAGCTGCTCAAGCTAAGGCAGGTCCCGCCTGAGCCGCGTCCCGTCGTCGTCGACGCGCGTCCCGACGCCGGTGCGCGACGGTCCGACGCGGCATCGGTGGCTGTGGCAGCGGAGCCAGACGGTTGCGGACTGTCCTACGAGATCGCGAGCGAGCGCTGGTTCGACCTCGGCTTCGCGGGGCGTCGGGTGCGGGTGTTTCTGCCGACCCCGTACGATCCGCAGGTCCGATACCCGCTGATTCTCGCGTTCGTGCCGAAGTATCTGAGCGAGCATCAGTACGCCAAAGCAGCGGGCCTCGTGGACCTCACTCAAAACGAGCCGGTGATCGTGCTCACGCCGACGGCCGACCAGCCGATCGACCCGTGGGACTCGCCGAGTGATCTCGAAACTGCACAACGGACGATCGTCGGTGCGTCGGAGCGATTTTGCGTCGATCGCTCGCGCGTCTTTACGATCGGGCATCATCACGGCGGCCGCATGGCGCGTGATGCGGCATGCGATCTCGGGGTGTCCGGCGTCGTGTTCACGGGATGGGCGGAGCGACCTCGGTCCACGTATTGTCGCATCGATCAAGCGGTCCCGACGATGTGGGTGGCGGGCAGACACGATGACATGCTGCCGTTGGCTGGCGGGGAGGGCTGCACCGCCGGACCGTTCTACCCCGCGGACGAACACGACGAGATCTGGAAAGCCCGCAACCGCTGCGGGGACGCGGAGCGCACGTGGAGTCGCACGAAGACGTCGTTGTGCACGACATGGGACTGCGACGTTGTGTATGTGAGTTGTCGCGCCGACGGCGGCCATCATCTCGATCACTCGAGATGGTCGTTAATGTACCCGTTCTGCGACAACCGGGTGCTCGAGTTCGACGTCGGCGCCGAGGCGTGGAAGTTCTTCCGCGAGGAGGGCCGGATCCTGACCCCCGACGAACAGCGGATCACACTGAAGCGATGACGCCCATACCAGATTCGCCGGACTCGCGTTACACTTGCGTCCATGCGGTTACCAACCACCGGTGAGGTGTTCCAGGACAAGTACGAAGTCCACCAAATCATTGGTAAAGGTGGATTTGCGACGGTCTACCGGGCCACGGATCTGGAGGTGGGTCGCGATGTCGCGCTCAAAGTCCTGAGCCCGCGGGACGGGGACTACCCCGAAGCCGTCGTGGCCCGCTTTCTGCGCGAGGCCCGCCTGCTCGCCGGTCTGCAGGACCCCCACACGATCACGATGTACGACTTCGGCAAGACCGAAGACGGTCTGCTGTTCATGGTGTTCGAGTACGTGTCGGGGCTCGACCTGTCGGAAGTGCTCAAACGGCGCGAGCGTCTGCCGGCCGGCGAGGTCGCGCACATCCTGAAGCAGGTGCTGTACGCGTTGCGCGAAGCGCACAACGCCGGGGTGTTTCATCGCGACATCAAGCCCCCGAACCTGTTGATCTACGAGTACATGGGGCAGCGCAACTGCGTGAAGCTGCTCGACTTCGGGGTCGCGAAGCCGGTGGAATCCCACCCGCTGGGCCCCGGCAACCTCACGCGCAAAGGCGCGATGGTCGGCACGCCGCGCTACATGGCGCCGGAGCAGATCTATGGGCGCGAGCTGACCCCGGCAGCCGACATCTACAGTCTGGGCCTCGTCGCGTACGAGATGCTCACGGGACGCCCCGCGATGGACGCGAAGACGAACAAGGAGCGCGTCCGCCAGCAGATCTCGGAGGACCGAACCGTGGTCCCCAGCGACGTCGGAACGCCGGAGTTGCGGCGGGTGATCAACCGCATGGTGCTCAAGGAGCCCGAGGACCGCTTTCAGACCGCCAACGAGGCGCTGGTGGCGTTGCGCGGGGGGAACTCGGAGTCCGAGCGCCAGCGTCCGCGCCGGCCGCGGGTGCCGACGCCTTCGGAGAACGACACGATCGACGAAAGCGCGATGGCCAAGCCAAGGTTGTCCCCGAGTGTTGTGCGGGTACTGCTCATCGGGCTCGGGACGACGGCCGCGGGCCTCGCACTGGTCCTGGGACTGACGTTGCTCGGTCGTGGTGGGGCACAGTCGGCGCCCCCGACGCTGCCCCCCGGGTTGGTCGAACTCGGGTCTCCCAGCGAGCCGGCGCCGCGAATCGTGATCGGCGCGCCGGAGGAAACGACGCCAACACCCGTGCCCCTGGAGCCGAAGAGCAAGGTCGGGTGTGGGGGTGAAGGGGTCGAGGTCGGAATGCGGTCGGGGGAGACCACGATCGATTTATTGCGCAGTGACTGGGTGCGCTACGTGCCGAAGGGCTACGACCCCCAGGTGCGATACCCCGTGGTGATGATGTTTCACAACATGTTCGCCAAGCCCGCGGCGTTCATCGAATCGACGGACATGCCGCGTCTCGCAGACGAGAAGGGCTTCGTCATTCTGGCCACCGAGACGAAATCGCGGTGGAAACACACCGACGACTACGAAGTGCTCACCAGAGCATTGGAGACACTGCGCGAGGAGGTCTGCGTGGACGATTCCCGCCTCTACGCCATCGGACACGGACGAGGGGGTTGGTTCGCACGCGACCTCGGGTGTTACATGCCGCTGTCGGCTATCGCGATCACGGGCAGCGGCCAGCACGCCGACGAAAAGCCCTGTCGCCCCGTCCCGCCGATTCCGACGATCCGTCTGTTCGGGCTGACCGACCAGTTGATCCCCGTCCAAGGTGGCGCGGGCTGCATCGGGACCGGGGACTACCTGAGCGCGGCCGCGATCGATGCGGGCTGGGCGGACGCCAACGATTGCCATGCGCCCCTCGTGACGTGGGCTTCTCACCCGAATGGCGCCTGTACCCTACGCCAGTGTGGGGAGAGCGCGCGCTACGTCAGCTGCGCACTGCAGGGCGGGCACGGGTGGCCCAATGCGCCGCCTTCCGTAGCGCCACCGAACTGCCACACCGCCCCGGCAGAGTTTCCATATCGTGACACGATTTGGCGGTTCTTCGAGCAGGAGGGGCGGCGCCTCTGACGCGCCGCGTCGTGATGAGACTGCCCACCGTCGGCGAGCGATTCCACGGCGACTACGAGCTCATCCGCACGCTCGGGCGCGGTGGATTTGCGATCGTGTATCAGGCGCGAGACGGCGCGGTGGGCCGTGATGTCGCGATCAAGGTCTTGTTGCCCGACGGCGCCGGCTACAAGGAGGACGTCGAACAGCGCTTCATGCGCGAGGCGCGCGTGCTGGCGCGCCTGCAGCACCCAAACACGATCACGATGTTCGACTTCGGGCGCAGCGACAGCGGGCTGCTGTTCATGGTGTTCGAGTTCATCGACGGCGCCGAGTTGGCCGATGTCATCGCGTCGTCGCCGCTGTCCGAGGGTGCCGTCGTGCACATCCTGACACAGGTGCTGGGGGCGCTGGTCGAAGCGCACACCGGTGGCCTGCTGCATCGGGACATCAAGCCCGCGAACATCTTGATCTCGACCTACCTGGACGACCCGTACCAGGCGACGCTCATCGACTTTGGCATCGCCAAGCCGATGGTGGACCGGACGGGCGTGCCGTCGAATCTCACCCGCGAGGGGGTGGTTGTCGGAACGCCGCGTTACATGGCTCCCGAGCAGTTTTTCGGCGAGGAGCTGACCCCATCGGCCGACCTGTACAGTCTGGGGCTCGTCGCCCACGAGATGCTGTGCGGAGATCGCGCCGTCGACGCGCCCGATTCGGCCGGAATCATCCGTCGCCAACTCGCCCCCGATCCGATCCGCGTTCCCGCTCAATTCGGCAGCCCGGCGCTTCGCGCCGTCGTCGATCGGATGACGGCACGGGACGTCGCGAATCGCTACCCGAGCGCGTCCGCGGTGCTGGACGCGCTGGCCGAGGTGCGCGGCCTCGCCGAATTGGATCAGTTGGAGACGGCACCGCGCTTGGGGTTGTCCTCGCGCACCGTGGCGCCCAGCAGACCGACCGACATGAGCCCGCCGCGGCGTGGTCCTCAGATCGCGGTGGTGGTGATCGTCGTGCTGGCGATCGCTGGCGTGTTGGCGGTCGCCTCGCAGGCCACCGACGAGACGGCGCCGATCGTATTGCCACGGCAGCTGACCGAAGCTGCGCCGAGCCCGCCGGTGGTTGTGGCTCCCGTGAAACCCGTTGACGTCGGCCTCGCCGAGGACCTCACGACCGCCGCGGACGGCTGTCGTCTCGCGCCGCCGGTCGGGCGTCTCGCGAGGTTCGATGTGGAGGTCGGGCGAACTCGGCGCAGTTGGGACACGTACGTCCCGAAGACGTATCGCGCCGGCGAGCGCCATCCGGTGGTCCTGCTCTTTCATCGATCCTCGCGGGTGCCTCACGACATGATGGCGGCGACGCAGATGGCGAAGCTCGCCGATGAAAAGGGATTCGTGGTGCTGTCGTATCACGCGGAGGACTCCTCCAATCCCTGGACGGAACGCGACGATTCGGAGTTCGTCGCGCAGGCGCTCGACGCGATGAGCTTCGAGCTGTGTCTTGATCTGCGTCGGGTCTACGCGATCGGCGACGGCGGCGGCGGACGCTTCGTCCGGAATCTACCGTGCCAGATGTCGCTCTCCGCGGTGGCGACCACCGCGAGCGGGCAATATCCCGACGAACGTGTGTGTGAGGCGAGTCCCGCGACACCGATGATTCGGCTGTACGGCAGCAAAGACAGGGATGTCCCGCCCAGCGGAGGCCCGGGGTGCCTCGGCGGGCGCGAGTTCATGTCCGCGGACGAGATCTCGCGCCGTTGGCGAGGTCGGAACGGCTGCGAAGGGCGCGCGCGGCGCTGGATGAAGCATCCCAACGGCCGATGCGACACGTGGGCTTGTGGCGGCGCACCGTTCGTGACCTGCGCGATGGATGGCGGACACGACTGGCCGGGGGGGCCGCGACCCCTGTTCAAGTTGCCCGGCTGCGCGGTTCCCCCGCCCGACTTTCCGATCGGCGAGACGATTTGGAAGTTCTTCACGGAGCACGGGCGATTACTCCATGTCGCGGTCGACTTGGGTTTGCCGGACCGGTCGCGCTAGACTCGCCGGATGCAGATGCCTGTCCCCGGCGAGTTCTTCGAGCGCAAGTACCAGATCGTTCGCGTCTTGGGGACGGGGGGCTTCGCGAGCGTCTTTCTCGCGCGTGATGCGGAGGTGCAGCGCGACGTCGCGATCAAGATTCTGACGCCCGGAGGCGCGGGCTACACGGACCAGATCGCGTCACGGTTCATGCGGGAAGCCCGCGTCATCGCAAGCCTTCAGGATGCTCACACGATCACGATGTTCGAGTTCGGCCGAACCGCGAGCGGACTGCTGTTCATGGTGTTCGAGTACGTGAGCGGTGAGGACCTCGCCGCGGTCCTACGTCAGCACGGGGCGCTCGATACGTCGACGGTCGAACACATCGTGCGCCAGATTCTGAGCGCACTGGCGGAGGCCCATCAGCGAGGAGTCCTGCACCGGGACATCAAGCCCGCCAATGTGCTCGTGTTTCCGCACCTGGACGATGTATGGCGCGTGAAGCTGATCGACTTCGGGATTGCGAAGCCGCTGATCTCCCCCGGCGGCCGCGATTTCACGCAACTCACCGCGGAGGGCACGGTCGTGGGAACTCCGCGCTACATGGCGCCGGAGCAGTTCTACGGCGACGACCTGACGCCGCGAGCGGACATCTACGCGGTGGGGCTGATTGCCTACGAGATGCTCGTCGGCCGGCCCGCGAACGAGGGATCGGAAGCCGACGCGCTGCGCGGGGCATTGTCGATGGAGCCGCATCGATTGCCGCCGTTCCCCGAGGCACCGGTGTTGGTGCGCGTGATCGAACGGATGCTCGAGCGCGCGCCTGATGCGCGATTCGCTACGGCTGCAGCGGTGTTAAGTGCGCTCGATGCCCCGCAAGAAGACCGAGCGCCGCACACGCCTTCCTCGGTCTCGATGCGTCGGCGAACGCTGCGCGACGAGCCGGTGTCCGAGCACCCAACCGCGGGGATTTGGGGAGCGGCGGCGCTCGGGATGGGCGCGGTAGCGATCCTGGGCGCCGCGTTCTTCCTGACGCGAGACGACGGACCGAGCGAGGTGCGTGCCCGAGCGGTCCAAGTTCCGAACGCCCTCATCAAGGTCGCCGAGCCCCTTCGTGCGCGGTTGGCGGACGTCGGCAATTCGAGCACCACGTCTGCCGACGGCGGTGCGCCGGATCTCTCTCGCGACCCACTGGCCGGCGGATGCGGCAAGCCGCTGCGGTGGCGCGGTACCCGAACGCGCGATGTTCCGCGCGCCGCGGAGCCGGGGCGCTTCACGCTGCACGTGCCTCGGACCTACGATCCGAATGTGAAGCATCGCGTCGTCATGATCTTCCACAACGCGCTCACGGACGGGCGCAGCGTCATTCGAAGCACGGAGTTCGACAATCTGGCGGACCGCGAAGGCCTCGTGCTCATCGCGCTGGACGCCCTCGATTCGGCGCGCCCCTGGTACCGCACCGACGACGTCGAGCTCACCCACCGCGTGTTAGACGAGGCGACGAACCTTCTGTGTCTGGATCGAAGCCACGTGTACGCGCTGGGTCACGGCGGCGGCGGCAACTACGCCGTACGGCTGCGGTGTGAGTTACCGCTCTCCGCGATCGCGATTTCGGGGACCGGCGATCACGTCGATACCGAGATCTGCGAGTCGGAGCCCACGCCGTTCTTGAGGTTCTATGGCACGAAAGATCGTCACGTACCGTGGAAGGGCGGGCGGGGTTGCTTCGATCCGAACGAGTTTCGAAGCGCCAAGGAGATTGAACGGCAATGGCGCGCGCGCAATCGGACCTCCGCGCGGGGCCAGACCTGGACTTCAGACCCTGGCGGCACATGCACCCTGTGGTCGGGCGACGCCGCGGTCGTGAGCTGTCGGCTGGACGGCGGTCACGATTGGCCCAATGGTCAAGTGAGTCTCGAGATTCCGGGCTGCGCCGCGCCGCCGCCGAAGTTCCCGATGGCGACCACGGTCTGGCGATTCTTTGACGAGCACGGCCGCGATCTGGACCAGGGGGCGATCGAGTGAGCGCGCCCATCGATCGACGTCGCCGCGCGCTGGTCGCGGCGCTCATCGCCACCTGTATCGCCGCGGGGAGTGGTGTGGTGATCGCGTACAAGACCCGGCCGATGCCGGTGGTCCCGGCGATCCCGACCGCGCTCAGCACGGTGCCCAGCGCTCCAGAGGTGAAGCGTCCGAAGCCGGAGCCGGTGGCAGCCAAGCCGGCGGCGCCGGATGCGGGACGACCCGAGCCGGCGGGGCCTTTCGGCTGCAGCATCCCGCGCGCGTCGGGGACCACGCGCCAAGCCATCGATGGCGGCGAGTACGTGCTGCGCGTCCCCGCGTCGTACGAACCGGAACGGCTGTATCCGATCCTCATCGTGCTGTGGTCGGAGCCTCTGCGCAGCCTGACGGGTTTTCTCAAGAACAGTGGGCTCAATCGCCTCGCCGACGAGGAAGGCGTGATCCTGATCGCGCCCGAGTACGGCGAGCGCGATGTCGATCCGAGCGTCGAACTCACGATCGAGTCGGTTCGTCATGCCGCCGAACGACTCTGCATCGATCCAGCGCGACGCTACGTGATCGGACACGGGGGTGGCGGTCGGCGCGCGACCCAGCTGCGGTGCAAGATGGGACTTTCCGCCATGGTGGCGAGCTCGAGCGGGCAGGGTGTCGACGAAGATATCTGCCAGTCCGAGCCCGTGCCGTTCTTGCGCATCTACGGCACGCTGGACGCCCGTCTTCCGATCGAGGGGGGCAAGGGCTGCTTCTCGGGGCCCTACCTGCCGGCAGCACGCGTGGAAGCGGGCTGGGCGGGGCGCAACGACTGCGAGGGACGGTCGAAGGTGTACCTCAGACACGGCAAGAGTTCGTGTCGCATCTGGAAGTGCGCGGCTCCGTTTGCCCTGTGCGAGCTGCATGGCGGCCACGACTGGCCGGGTGCCCCGGCGGGAATCATGCTGCCCGGCTGTGACGACAAGCCTGCGGACTTCCCGGCCACCGAGACCGTCTGGCGCTTCTTCACGGAGCACGGCCGAAGCCTGACGGCGGATCCGATTCCTGTCAGGTAACTCGGATGAGGCTTCCGG